>CAZOER010000001.1:0-108244 GCA_964578905.1 uncultured Candidatus Peribacteria bacterium
CTTCAGGAATCGATTCTCGGACAATCCTTGATGGAGTTGGAGCCGAAGACTTGCTCGGATTTGGAGACATGCTGAGTTTGGACGGAAACACTGGATCGATTCAGCGTATTCAGGGGATCTTTATTTCAAATGAAGAAGTGGAACGTATTACCAATCACATTAAACTCCAGTTTCCTGAGATGGTGGCAAATGATGAAATCACATCTCAGTCTATCGAAGGAATGGCGAAGGGAGGCGTCCTCACCGCTGGAACAAAAGGAGAGGATGGAAATGTCGATAAGATCTATGAAGACGCTGTAGATGTCGTTGAAGAGATGGGGAAAGCATCTGCAAGTTTCTTGCAACGACGTATGGAGATTGGATACGCTCGTGCCGCACGACTCCTTGATCAAATGGAAGCCCGTGGAGTTATCGGTCCTTCCAAGGGAGCGAAACCAAGAGAGGTTTATGGACGACGAAAAGAGTAGCTGAAACAAGCGGATCGTCGTTGTATTTAAGCCTTATTTGTGGTATAATACTGAGATGAATAAGTCCGTGAACGCTTTTGATATTCTCACTTGTGGGTCGATCACCCTCGACACCTTTGTGGAACCAAATGAGATGGATATCGTAAAGCAGGAAGGAGAAGAAGACGCTATGGCGTTTGAAATTGGGCAAAAGATACGAATGAAAACTATTGCGCGTCATGTAGGAGGTGGCGCAGCGAATACTGCCGTTGGGTTCTCAAAAATGGGATTTAAGACGGTTTGTCTTGGAACTATTGGAAAAGACGATCACGGAGATTTTATTCAGCATCAGTTGAAGTCTGCGAAGGTAGAAACGAAGTTTCTCAATATACAGAAAGATGCTCCATCAAGTGCTTCTATTATTTTTATGACCCCTGATGGTCGGAGAACTGTTTTTAGCGAACGAACGACACATGGGAAGTTTGATCACTTTCCTCATGGGATTCCTCATACGAGGGCTCTGTACATGGGACATTTGGATGAAATAGAAACGGAGATTTTTGACCACCTACAAACGTGGAAAGAAAAAAATCCAAAAAGTATTATTGCGTGGAATCCAGGGAAGACACAGTTTTCTCTTGGGCTCAATCACTTCAAAAGCATCCTTCATTTGATTGATGTTCTTATTTTGAATGTGGAGGAGGCGGAACTCTTTGTACAGAAACAAGCAAAAGAAATGCCGATTTCTGCACTAAAAATAAAACCACTCTTTCCGACACACCGTGAAACAATTGCTGACGTGCGCAATCATGCACAAATGTTTTTGGAAGCGGGCGTAAAAAATGTATTTATTACGGATGGTATTGGAGGAGCGCAGTACTTTGGAGTGAATGGTGAACATATCTATTCCCCTGCGTATGAGAACGTCCCCTCAATCAGTACACTAGGAGCCGGAGACAGTTTCTCTGTGGGGGTGCTTTCTGCTTTCCTGCAAGGAAAAGATTCTGCCACTCAGCTCATCTGGGGAAGTGCAAATGCAGGATCGGTGATACAGAAATTTGGAGCACAGGAAGGCCAGCTCACGTGCGCTGACATGAAAAACATTAAGTACTAAAAAACCCCGCAGAGCGGGGCTTTTTTTGATTCGTAATAAATCGTCTCTCTTTCTCCTTAGGTGGTTGGCGAAACTTCGCTTCCCGCACCCAGTATTGTATTTACCAATGCGTATGAGATAAGAATCACAACGATTCCAATCGCAGCGTAGAGAAGTATTTTCTTTCCTTTTTCTGCTCCTGCATCGTCTCCACCTGAAGTGATGTAGAGGAATCCCCCGTAAATCACCATGATAGTGGCAACAAGACCAAGGAAGTAAAGGAAGTAGTTAACAATCATTGTTAACGCTGAACGGAAAGATCCGTCATATCGAGTTGTTGCATCGCTCAATGTGTCTGGTCGATCAAGTACGTCGATGAGACCACCTTGTGCACCTTGGGCAAAACCCACACCAGTGACAAGACTAAGAGCTACGAGAATTCCGAGAACGGGAGCGATGAATTTTTTCATTCTTTTAGGTTATAAGGGTGAAAGAGATTTATTTTTCTTCTACTCGAGAGTATATGATAAGAGCGAGTAAAAAACAAAATTTTTAGAACGTTTTCCAGATTTTCCAACAAAGAATTCCTTTTTGCAAACTTTTTTAGATAATTTTCTTTAGACTTCTGGGGCTTCTATACTTCCTGACGCCAGTATTGTATTCACGAGTGCGTATGATATCAGCACAACAATGAGTCCAATAGCCGCATACATAAGAATCTTTTTTCCCTTCTCTGCTCCTGCATCGTCGCCTCCTGCAGTGATGTAAAGGAATCCTCCATAGATCACCATAATAGTAGCAATAAGACCGAGGAAGAAGAGGAAGTAGTTTACAATCGTTGTAAGTGCTGTTCTAAAAGATCCTTCATATCGAGTTGTTGCATTTATCAATGTTTGGGGTCTGTCTGTATCAGTAATTAACCCTCCCTGTGCTTGCGCAAATCCAATATCGACTGTCAAAGCTGACATAAGACCAATTGCGAATAGCAGTCCGAGAACGGGAACAATGAGTTTTTTCATAGAAATATATTATGAGTTGAAAATGCAACTTCTTCAATTTTCAAACAAAAAGTTTGATTTGGCAAATTTTTTTTAGAGACTCTCCTCTTATCACATTTCTCGTTTAAAGACCTGATGGAGATCCTGCTCCTGTACCACTTCCTGTATCATGGGTTTCCGGCTCTTCTATGCTTCCTGCTCCCAGTAATGTATTTACGAGTGCGTATGAGATAAGTACAACAATTATTCCTACCGCTGCATACAGAAGAATCTTCTTTCCTTTTTCAGCTCCCGCATCGTCTCCTCCCGCAGTAATGTAGAGAAGTCCTCCATAAATAACCATGATCACCGCAATTAATCCAAGGAAGAAAAGGAAGTAATTCACAATCGTCGTAAGTGCTGTTCTAAAAGAACCATCATAGAGAACTGTCGCCTCTGTTAAATTTTCTGGTCTATCTCCTGCATCAATCATTGCTGCAAATCCGACATCTGCGCTAAAAAGTCCAGCAACCAGTAAAAGTCCCAACAGCGGAGCGATGAATTTTTTCATAGAATTATGTTATGTGTCGGAAATCCGACTTCTTCAATTTTCAAACAAAAAGGTGAGTTTGGCAAATTATTTTTCTATTTCTTTGTTATACTTCGTCCGATGAATCTTTCGTTTTTATTGGAAAAGACAATTCGCACGACACGTCCCCATCTCGCGAAACTTGCGAAAATGGAGATTTTTACGGTGAAAGATTTATTGGAGTTTTTCCCGAGGGCCGTTGAGTCGGCGGAGATTACGTCGAGTTTTCAGAACATTCAATTGGGGATTAAAAATACCGTATCGGGCGTCATGACTGATGTCCGAAGTGAAAAAACCGCACGGGGAAAGAAAATCGCAAAGGCCGCCCTCATCCTTGATGACAGCTCTGTGATTGATGTAATCTGGTTTCAGGTGCCTTATATTTTGAAAAATATAAAAGATGAGTCTCGCGTGTTTCTGGTGGGCAAAATTGATCGCAGTTATGGAAAGATTCAAATTCTCAATCCAGAAATTCATGCGAATAAAAATGTACACGTGGGTGGGATTCGCGCTATTTACCCAGAATCTCCCCCTATCACGAGTAAATGGTTGAGAGAAAAAATCGCTGGACTCCTTCTTTTTGCAAAAGATTTCCCCGAGATCCTTCCGTCACAAATTTTGAAGGAGGAGAATTTTCTTGAGAAATATGAAGCCGTGAAGACGATTCATGCACCGAAAAGCGTTGAAGTTTGGCAACAGGCACGAGAACGACTGGGATTTGAAGAGGTTTTTGAGATTCAAACACGGGTTTTGCAGGAGAAATTTGTTCGTGAGAAAGAAGCCATAAATCCCTACCAAGTGATGCTTGATGCCAATCAGGTAAAGGAAGACCTGAAACGTGCCTCCTTTGAACTTACGGTAGCGCAAAAAAAATGTTTGTTTCAGATTTTCAAGGATTTCGAGAAAGACCGACCAGCTCATAGATTGATGCAGGGAGATGTCGGTTCGGGAAAGACCATTGTCGCGTTTCTCGCGAGCCTACCAATTCTGAGAATGGGAGCACAGGTGGCTTTTTTGGCTCCGACCGAAATTTTGGCAAAACAGCATTTCGCGAATGCACTGAAGTTTTTTGGATCAGAATTTTCTGTGGAACTGCTCACCGGATCAGTCACCGCAGCGAAGAAGAAAAACATAAAAGCGAAACTCGAAAACGGAGATATTAAAGTAATCATTGGGACGCATGCGATACTGACGGAAGACACTGTGTTTAAAAATCTTGGGTTCGCCGTCATTGACGAACAGCATCGATTTGGAGTTATGCAGAGAGCGCTCTTGGCGAAGAATCACACCCATGTGCTGGCGATGACAGCGACTCCTATTCCAAGAACTTTGGCACTCACAATCTATGGGGATCAAGATTTATCGGTTATTGATGAAATGCCTCCAGGACGAAAACCAATTATTACCAAAGTCATTGCTGACGAGCGAACGATTACAAAATGTAATTATTTTATTGACGATCAGATTGGAAAAAAGAGACAAATCTTTTGGGTTTGTCCGCTTATAGACGAGTCTGATAAAATTGAGGCAAAGAACGTAAAAGAAGAATTTGATCGCATCGCCAATGAAGTATTCCCGAAACGACGCGTGGAATTTCTGCACGGAAAAATGAAACCCAAGGAAAAAGATGCCGTCATGCGACGGTTTAAGGATAAGGAATTTGATATTTTGGTTTCCACAAGTGTAATCGAAGTAGGGGTGGATATCCCCGATGCCACGGTGATGGTGATTGAGAATTCTGAACGATTTGGACTCGCCCAACTCCATCAGTTCAGAGGGAGGATTGGGAGGAACGATATGCAGTCCTATTGTTTTCTCATGGTGGGAAAGAAGAACGACGCACAAAAAGAGCGACTGAAGGCTATGGAGAAGTCGACAAATGGACTGTATTTGTCAGAAATTGATTTAAAGATCCGAGGTATGGGAGAAATCTATGGACTGCGCCAAGCAGGACTTCCTGACATGAAATGTGCTGATCTTTCGAATTTAGAACTCTTGCAAAAAGCACGTGATTGGGCGATCGCGATATTGAAGGAAGATATTGCATTGAAAAAATATCCCGCATTAAAAAAACGAGTCGAAGAGGGCGATGTCTACTTTTAGATTATTGTTCCTCTACTAAATTTTCTTCTGGTCCTTGGGTGATTGCTATTTCTTCCAAGTCACCGAGTTTTTGATTTCGGGCGAGTTGTGGATTGTACACTTGGTAGAATAACTCAATGATTTCCTCTGTTTTGAGCGGTTCTACTTTGAGTCCACAGTTTCCGATGGCCGTAAGGGCAACCTCAAGTCGTTCATCCAATTGTTTCTTGAGTTGTTTAAATTCTCCACGTCGTTTAAGAATGTTCATCACGGTATCATCCGGATTGATGTAGGACATAAATTTCCCAATAAGTGTTTTCTTTTGTGCTCGTGGTGGATCGATAGGAACCACTACGAAGAATCGTTTTTCCATAATGTCAGAGTATTCCACGAGTTTTTGAACATACTCGATGTATTCTGCCATTTGGTCTTTGAGCAATTGATTCTCAATATTCTTCATCCGTCCTCGCATATCAGCTAAATACGTATCAATATCGAGTTTCCGAGATCGAACCAAAAGTTGAACTGGAAATGTTAGTGCATTGAGAAACTGTTGATATGAACCAATAATCGCATTTTGTTCCTCTTCTGATTTCAAGTTAAAGTTGATTGAAGACACTTCGAGTACCGCTCGTAGTCCCCCATCCTTGAGAATCAAGGTGTTGTCTCTTGCGCCAGCAAATTGGAGATATCGCTGTGTTGACGCAGCTTTGTTCTGCATCAATTTTTGCTTTAATTCTTCTTTGCTCTGTTTGGTTCCAAATAAGTTCATGATGTTTTTGGTTTTGATTTTGCGACGTCAGATTTTTGACCGTCTAGGAATTTCGCGAGGTCTCGCGCTTTTTTCTTACTAAATACTTTCGTCTCTGGTGCTTCTTCTTTTTTCTTCTCAAGTAATGATATACGAGTGGTAAGTGAAACAAAAGGTTCTCCTCCCTGTTGAATCCAGTATCGTTTTGGAAGCCGGAAAAAGAAATGTTCGATCAGCAAGAAAATAAACTGCACAAGAGGAATTCCTTTTATTTTCAGGAAAGCGAATAGCGCTGCGATTGCTGCTGGTGTCCAAATGAGAATATGCGCAATTGTGTCGAGCTCATACTTTTTCTCCATATTTTTGAAGATCATGTATGAGATTCCGAACCCTATCAAGAGCATAACCAGCTGTCGTAGTGTTATAAACCACAAAATCTGGTCTTCTCTCTGCACGTCCTGAGGAACTTTGTAACGCATCGAGATATTATACCACAGATTGAATCAGAAAACAAGTCTGCAAAAGGGTTTCTCGAAGTTTCCCAGCCCGGGTTCTCCGTTCTTTGAACCCGGGCTGAATGAAAGGGGTAAAAAAATTGAAAAAACATCGTTTTTATTGATAATGAAACGGATGCAAGACGAAAATAAACTCGTTACCGAACGGAAAGGAAAAATCGCTGAGTGGGAAAAACTCGGATTCTCTGGATATGCGGAGAAATTTGATCGTACTCACACCAGTCAGCAAGCACGAGCACACTGCGAGAAAGCGAAACTCCGTGATGCCGACAAAATAATGGCGAAGCCAAAAAATGATGTAAAGATGTGCGGACGAATCATGAATTTCCGTGAAATGGGAAAGCTCGCATTTCTTCGTATTCTTGATACCAATGGTGATTTTCAGATTTGTTTAACAAAAAACGTCTTGGGGGATTTGTTCAAAGATTTGCAAAAAATTCTCGATCTTGGGGATTTTGTAGGATTTAGTGGTGAATTTTTCATTACAAAACATGGAGAACCAACTCTTTTGGTTTCTGAAGTAACGCCGTTGGCTAAAACATTGCGACCGTTGCCTGAGAAATGGGCCGGACTATCAGATCGAGAATCATGCTACCGACAACGGTATCTCGATATGTTGACGAACAAGGACACGGCGCAGCGATTCCGAATCAGATCACAGGTGGTTCGGGAGATTCGAAATTTTTTCGAAGAGAAGGATTTTATCGAAGTTGAAACTCGAATGCTTCAGTCTCAAGCGGGAGGAGCTATGGCGAAGGTATTTGAAACGCACCACAATGCACTCGACCATCCCTTTGTACTACGAATTGCACTCGAACTTGATCATAAAATGCTTTTGGCAGGAGGTATGGAACGAGTCTATGAAATAGGGAAATGCTTCCGAAACGAAGGCATGGATCCTTCTCATCTGCAGGAATTCACAATGTTGGAATGGTACGCTGCGTATGCGAACTTGGATCAAAACATGAGCTGGACTGAAGAAATGATTCGAGAAGTGTTGATGAAAGTTCTTGGGAAAACAAAGGTGGATATTCTCAATGCTGAAGAAAAACTCACTCCTGTAGACTTTGGAAAGAAATGGAAACGGGTGAAATTTGCTGATCTTTTGAAGGAATATGCCAAAGTTGATATGGAAAAGATTACCAAAGAAGAAGCCGAGAAAGTTGCTACAACAAAGTGGGGACTTGATAAAAAAGAAGCAAAAACAATGAGTCGAGGAAGTCTCCTTGACCATATTTACAAAAAATCTGCGCGACCGCATTTGATCCAACCGACATTTGTCATGGATTATCCGAGTGAACTCAAACCACTTGCTCGTCCAAAGGGTGATGGAAGTGCCGATTGCTATCAATTACTCGTGGCAGGATGGGAGATTGTGAATTCTTATGGAGAGCTTATCGATCCACAGGTTCAGAGAAAACTTCTTGAAGACCAAGCAAAGGCAAAAGCTGCCGGAGACCCAGAAGCGATGGATATGAATGAAGAATTCATTACCGCGATGGAACATGGGTTTCCTCCGATGACAGGATTCGGAATGGGAATCGATCGATTCGTCGCACTGATTACCCAACAACCGAACCTTCGAGACGTGGTTCTCTTTCCTTTGATGCGACCTGATCACACGGGAACGGACCCACAAAAAGCCAAAGAAACGATGCTCGCTGTTGCTGTGATTAATTCCGAAGCAGGACTTGAACGATGGCAAGAATTGAATGCTATTGGGCACCTTACCGCTGCTTTTGGTGCACGAGAAGGGAAGAAAATGTTCGAGTTTGATTCTGTGCAAACACAAGACAATGAAAAAATTGCTCTCAATATTCAGCACGCCATTATGATTAAATCTGGAAAAGGGAAATCCCTCAAACAACTTCGAGAAAAAGCACTTAAAGCAGAACTTCATGTTGCTGAATTTACGCGGGAAATGATCGAAACAACAGATGACAAAAAAGTGCGATCAATGACTGCTGGAAAAAAACTTTCTGATGTCGAACATCTTGGGATTCTTGTGTACGGTCCAAAGAAAGTCGTCGAATCACTTACAAAAGGATACGATCTGTTTTCCTAAAATTGCAACATACTTGCAAAACACACAAAAAAGACTGGCCTTTTTCAAGACCAGACTCTTCAAGTTTTGAGTAATGATTCTTACTCTGTAGCTGCTTCTTCTGCTACTTCTTCAGTAGCTTCTTCTACAACTGCTTCTTCTGTTGCAGCTCCTTCTTCCATCATTTCTGCTTCTGTTTCCACTGCTGGAACTTCTTCATCGGCAGTCATAGGATTTGTGCAAGCCATAAGGGCGAATCCAAGCGCCAAAACGAGTAATTTTTTCATGAGTAAGAAAAATTAAAGAGATAAAAAATATACGATCGAGATTGTAGACCCGACCCTTGCACTCTGTCAAGGGGAAAACGAGTAAGTACAAGGAATGACGTATTGTCGTCTAGTTACAAGGCTCAAGTATGAATGGGAACGTAAATGTAAATCCACAAAGTGATTGTGGGATAAATATCCAATCATTTGCGCGCTCTGCACACGTCTGTTCGTATTCATAACTCCATTCCTCTCTTCGTGGTGGTGTTCCATCGATAGCATGATTTACGGCACATACGAACCATTTTGGCGTACATCGATCAGCTGTTTTAATGAGTGTATCATCGTCTATATCTCGTCCACACGCATTGGCATCCTGTGTCAGATCATCTGATGAAGGATCGATCGCCCCCAAGATTGAGAATGTAATCTCGTCATCAGCTGCCATTTTATTCGTATCAAGGAGGCCTTCTCCATCAAGTGGGATTGATAATCCGTCTCGATCTACAGTGATTCCTGTATTCAGCTCTGGAACGACTGGGTCATAGAAATCAATATCGATTTTCGTAGTGTCTTTGTTTGTACAATTTTCCACCTTATCGCAAATCTCAAGTCCTCGAATACCATTTTCATACACACCATCAGAGAAGTTCCCTTGCACTGTAAATTCAAATGGAGCATATGCACTAATTCCTTCCTGTAGACACCCGACACCGCCTACGTCTGTACACGTCGCACTTATTTCTATTTGTTGATTCGTGAAACTATCTGGGCTATATGAAAGAACCGTCGTTGGTGCTGTCTCATCAATATTGACAAGCCCTGCCCAACCCGTCGATATCGACGTTGCTCCATAGAAAGTTACTTGTACATTCAAAGAGCCTTCCCCGAGTGCATTAAATTCTGGGCTATCAGAAAGATGTACGTCAAATACATATTCTTTTTTATCTGATGATATTTGAACATCGTCAGAAGAAACTATTTTCGTGAAAACTGTTTGGGCCGCATTTTTGAATTCCGCTTTCACAGATGTAAGGCCTCCATTGAAGTACCCCTCTCCGGTAAGGCTGTCTGTAATATTTCCTTGAAACACAACGGTATCAAACCCTCGGTCAGAATTTGTGTTGTAATACTCTCCTACTTCTGGGTATTCCCATCCTATAACCGTCGCTGCCGAAGCTGTTGATATTCCCAAAAATGGCAATACCAAAATAAGGAATATATTGAGTGTTTTTTTCCTTTTGTGAAGAATTGTTACAAGCAGCGTGATCATTGCGAGTGCAAGAACGACAACCATCCAAAGTTCAAAACCCCCTTCTCCGTATTTTTCAATCACTTGCTGTGGGATGTCTATAAGGAAGCTCGCTGATTCTTTTTCTGAAATATAACTATTTGTTTTTTCTTCGATGATATTTCCGTTTCTTGAAATTTGCACTTTCACACGCATCTCTCTTGTGGCGATAGGAGTGGTAAAGGAGAATGCTTCTTCAAACGCATCTTCCTCAGCGTTGAAAACTCGTGTTTCTTGAACAGGGGCAATGTCCTCATTTCCTGGATCAAGAGCGAGGGCAAGATTTATTTCAAGTTCTCCTCTTTCGTTATCAACAACTCCCGAAACAAATACTTCTATAGTCTCTCCCTCTTCTATTGCTTGATCAGGGTTAACTCGAATAGATTTAATTTCTGCAAAATCTCCTTCAATAAAGAAGTTTTCACGTGCGTATCCCGTCACAGGGATCCCTTTGTTGTCTACAACCCGAACTGAAACAATATAATTTTCAGGATCTTTTGGTGTCACGAAAGAGAAAGTGAATTCTTTTTCCTCGTTCGCTACCATCTCCACAGCTTCTTCGTTATCAAGGATTAATACGTTACTTCCTCCTACCGCATGTTCAATGAGTACCAGTTCTGGTTTTACTTTCTGTGTTTTTGATCCGTTTTTAAAAAGAAAGGAAACCCGTACGTCCGCCGCGACCTCAAGTGCTAAATTCTCAATGAGACTTGTACTTACTTCTGCAAAATCTTCTGGAACCCGTGCCCCTACTGATCCTTTTGCGACAACATCCCCTTTTTCGTTCACAAATTGTGTAGTGAGTACAAAACGCTCTGCAATCGTAACTTCTGATATATCAAATTGAAACGGCATTTCAATCTGCCCCTCTTTCATAAATGTATCATCCCATTGAATATATTCTCTCCAAATTTCATCATTGTTTGGATGATTTTTGATGGTAAAAATAAGTTTCTCAATAGTAGACTCTTGTATCGTCCCAGAGACCGCTCCTTTTACGACTCCATCTCTCGATGGAAGGAATTTTACCGAAATAGGTTGGATAATATTTGTTTTTACTTCGATAACTTCGTTCTCCTGAGCGTGTGCAGGAATTATGAAAAATATTCCTGCCAAGGCAAGAGCAAGCCCACAAATCGATATTTTTTTGAGATTCATTTTTGTTTTTTTATTCTAAGGTGAAGTGTAAAACTTTTTAAAGAAAATCCAAAATTTTATCGCACGTTACCCCCCAACCGAAAACAGTTGCCAAACCATCTGTTTTTTCTCACAATAGCTACCGACATGGGAAGACTACGACAAAGGCATCGGCGGTCATCTGTATTTTACCGTCGGAGACGACGACGAAACTATGTACCCTTCATCACATTTCTGGTCGCTTTTTGCGTGGTGATGTGGCTCGGAGTCCGTTTTTTCTCAATGCTTTTTTCTGACGTCAGGTCCGAAGCCGCCTCCATGGAATTACAGATTCTCAAAGGACGAGCCGAATTTACATTCTCTGAAAGTGATACATGGACACCAGCCTACTCTGAACAGAAATTTTTGGAAGGAGATTCTATTCGTACTTCGAATAACACTCGTGCCTCCCTTGAATTTTTGGGAGGGAATATGATTTTTCTCAATGAGAACTCAGAAATTTACATATCAGAACTCGAAGAAAAATCTTCTGGGAAAAAGGTCCTTTCTCTTGAGCTTAGGCAAGGAGAAATATGGGCACATGCCTCTGGTGATGCCTTTGCAAATGACGATAAATCTAAATTCATTGTAGAAACAGAACGCGTGCGCGTGCATGTACGAGGAACGATCTTCGACCTTTCTACCCGTGGACCACAAGATACCTTGCGATTGGTGAAAGGGAGTGTTGATGTGGATGTATTTAATGATCCCGATAAAGAAAACTTCACAAACGTAAGTGTTGGCGTCGGACAAAAACTGGTTGCATCAAACGCCAGTCGTGATGAACTCGTTGGCGGAAAAGATGTTTTGGAAATTATTGATACGGACTTCATTCACTCTGAATGGCACCTGCAGAATCTCGAACGATTCGCTCCACAAGAAGCAACTCAGATTCGTCGACGTATTGAAGTTGCCGCTCCCTCTGCTAATGCATCAAATGAAGCCATTCCAACTTCGACTGAACTCGAAAGTCCGAAAATTCTTTCTCCACAAGAAGGAGCTCGAATCGCTGCCGTACAAGACTCTGTGAAGATCGAAGGAACCGCACCTCTTAAAGCAGTGCAAATTGTCGTCAACGGATATACACTTACTCGATTCCAACCCGGAGACAGAAAATGGGCATACTTCGGTGCAACGAAATTTGGAACACTCCTTCCTGGGGAAAATACCTATTCGGTTATTGCGATTTCTCGAGATGGAAAGAAATCTCCTCCCGCGGAAATAAAAGTTTTTTATGAAGGAGAAGGAGCTGACTTGCCTGCTGAGTCTGATGAAATCGTCTCAACTATTGATGAGTTCAAGACGCCTGTTATCACGCGTCCGACAATTATAGACGAAGGTGAGCCGTACCAAACTTCAAGTGACATTGTCACAATTACTGGACTCGTTGATCCAAAGACAAATGCCGTAGAGATTAACGGATTTCGACTCAAAAAATTCCAACCCGGACAGACTGAGTTCTCATATATTGCAAACGCTCGATACGGAAATATGAGCGAAGGAGAAAATACCTATGAGATCACAGCCTTCGGTCCAGATGGAAAAATGGCGACAAAGACAATTACTGTTGTTTACTCGCCCATCAATCTTGATAGCGAATGAAACCCATAGAATTCTTTTCTTTTTCCGATGCCAACAAGGCGGAGTGGGACCAGTTTGTAACCCAAAGTCCTACTGGGTCTGTGCATCAAATTTCAGTATGGAAGAATTTTCAAGAAAAGATTCCTGGACGCGGTCCTGATCTAGGATTCGGAGTACGGGATAAAGATAGTGGTGAGATTCTTGCTACAACGTTTTGTGTTCGTATGCAGACCATGTTCGGAAAATTCTGGTGGTACTCTGCACGAGGCCCTGTCTTTGACCAAGAAAAAAACGAAGCCGCAGGAGCGCTTCTCATGGAACACGTTGCCAAGGAATTGAAAAAATTTGGCGGTATTTTTTGGCGATTTGATCCGTACGTTAAGGAAGAGTTTTCGAAGGTTCGAACTTGGAAAGCAACACAGGATTACCAACCCACTGACACGTTGGAAATCGATCTCACAAAACCAAATGAAACTATTTTGGCAGAAATGAAACGAAAGGGGCGATACAATATTAATCTTGCACAACGAAAAGGCGTTTCCATTGTTGCCATTGAAAATGGAGCATTTACACCGCAGGATCTTGATGATTTTTGGAAATTAAATGGGGAAACAACAACCCGTGATCGATTTTCAGGACATGAAAAATCATACTATCGACACCTTCTCGAAGAGCTCGAATACCATGCTGTCCTCTTTTTTGCAGAGTTTGAGGGTCAACGCATTGCCACTGCTATTTCAATATTTTGTGCGGACAAATCTATTTATTATTTCGGAGCGTCGAGCTCAGATCGGGAGATGCGAAATCTGATGGCTCCTTATCTCCTTCAATGGGAGATGATGCAGTACGCAAAGAAAAAAGAATGTAAAACTTATGATTTTTTAGGAATTGCTCCAGAAGGTGCTTTAAAGCATGCGTACGCTGGTATTTCTGAATTTAAATGGAAATTCGGTGGGTATCGAAAAACATACCTTCCCGGAAAAGAAATAATACTCGATCCTTTTTGGTACATCGTGTACCGCGTGATCAAAAAAGCAAAATCTATTCTGCGATAAAGTCTTTCTTGTCTTCAATGTATTCGTTCTTTCCGTTGTAATGGGTTGATGAGAATGCCAAGAGAACCGCATCTTTTGAGAAATTTGTGAACTCATGCCAACAGTGCGCTCGAATGAAAAGTCCTTTGTTTTTTGCATCTAATAGAACTTCTTCATCCCCTGTTCCATCGTTTACTAATGCCGTTACTGTCCCTGAAATCGCCACAAAGAGCTCTTCTTCTTGTTCATGTGCATGTCCTCCACGAACTTGATTTTCTTTCCCTGTCACCACATAGGTTCTTTTAACTTGAAATGGGAAATGCTCTCCGAGTTCGAAGGGTACTGTTTCTCCTCTATCATCAGAGAAAAGTGGAAAAGAAATGATTTCAAATTTTTTCACAGAAGGAATGTATTTTTTTTGCTTTGAAAAGGCAAATGTTTTCGCTTCTTAAAATTTTGGATTTTCTCTGAAAAGTTTTACACTTTACTTCAGAATAAAAAAACAAAAATGAATCTCAAAAAAATATCGGTTTATGGGCTTGTTCTGGCGTTCGTCGGAATCTTTGGAATACTGACCGCCAATTATGTTTCTGCAATTTCAGTCGCGACCTCTGGAATAGATAATGAGGCTTCCTATATTCAAATTACATTTGAAGAAGAAGCTGGCACGGGAAATGCAGATCGATTTCTTTGTTTTGGATTAACAAACAGTCCCGCTCTCATATTGTTTTCCGATCTCGGAATTACATTTGATGGTTCTGGAAATGGTTCTGTAGTGATTCCAGACGCAACAAACTGTTTTCAACAAGCTGGAACCTACACCGTTCTCATCCATCTCGAAGACAAGGCAGGAAACGGGGTCGACAAAGCTCCCTATAAATTCTTGGTAAAAGCCACCAATCCTTCTGCCTCAACAACGGTGATAACACCATCTGACTGTACTGGGAAGTTTGCGAATAATACTGATACTTGTTCTCTTGAATTTGAACTGAAGGATGCGTTTAGTAATCCGGTTACACAAATTGGAAATGCAAATCTCGAACTCGATTCTGAGTTTACTGATGACGCAAACGAGGGGCTCAACTTCGTAGACGGGCTCAGACGGAATGGGGCCGATTTCTCGAACCCATTTGATCTCACAAGTACATTAGGGAAATTTTCTTTCTCACTAAAGGCTGTCGCTCCATCAATTAAAAAAGTTGGAAATTATTTCGCAGAATTAGTTGGTCGAGCTCTTACTTTTGACATGATAACTCGTGAAATTGATAGTTATGGTGATCTCCTCGCAACAACAAAAACGGAAGCCATTCAAACCGAAGGGGTTGAATTTGGGCATCTTTTTGAGCTCGTTCCAAGTGGTTCGGGGTTCGTTTGGGAAGGAGGTGATATGACAGAAGGAACAATCAATTTGGATCTCGATGTGAGGAATCCAGGCTATGGTCCAACGAATCGAACGGGGACTCTTTCTGAGGAAAATGCGAATCTAAAATATGAAAACACATCTCTTCCTGAGAGCCTTTCTTTTAATGGGGTGGTGTATCAGGAGGTAGCTACGCAGATTTCTCCCGCAAGCGATGGAGGAACGTTCAATCCTGACGAAATGCTTTCTCTTGTGACGGATATTGAATATGTTGTTAATGATGGAGCCAGTGACTTTACTATACAATACCCTGCTGGAGGGAGTGGGTTAGACGGAAGCATTGTTGGGACTTCTCAATCAGCGGTTATTGGATATAACGCTAATATAGCAGTCGACGTTGTTGGAGCTGATATCGAAGGTGGAGTTATTGGAAACCTAACCGAGATGGAGGAACTGTTAAAGACCGGTGTTGAGACGTTTAATATCTCCCAATCTATCGTAAAACTTCGAGATCAAATCACGGAAAATGTATTCCGTCTTTCTAGAGGGTCCAGCAATATAAAAACATCTGGAGGAATATTTATGACAGACTGGTTTGATGCCTACGATGTCGTCATCGTTGAGGTTCAAAATGACAACGTCATATTCCCTGTTGGAGGAACTGTTCCTGAAGGGAAGAAAACACTTATTATAAAAAATGGAAACTTTATTGTGAAGGGAGACATGGCCTATCAAAACCTAGATGATTCCTTTGGGATTATTCTTATAAATGAAGATCAAAATGAACAAGAAGAGGGAACGGGAAATATCTTTGTTCAGTCTGGAGTGCGAACAATGGTGGGATCTTACTATGCAGACGGAGGACTTATGACAAATAACGAAGCGGTTCCAACGGTAGAAAATTCTATAAATGCAGAAAGTCACCCTGATTTATACGAACAACTTCTCCTTACCGGAACGCTCTTTTCTCAGAATACACTTGGAGGATCAATGATCCTTTCTGGTGATGAGGAATACTTTGTTCCTTGGGGAACGACTTCTGATAAAACTCTTGCTCGTAAATACGATCTTCATTACGTTCGTCGATACCAACCCGATCTCAATCCAAATGATGGAACTCCTGATGATAACCTTGCTCAGTGTGCACCAGCGGAGGGAGCTTGTGATGACAATAAAAATGCATTCGTTATCCGAATAGATCGAAAAGCATCAGTTGCACCACCTCCAGGATTTGAATCTTCTGGGGATATCGTCCGATAAATTAAATATTAAACCCGGGTTCTTGGAACCCGGGTTTTTAAATTACGCTTGAATCAAATTCTTCAATGTTCGGAGCATCACTCCAGTTGCTCCTTTTGGAGTAATTGAATCTTCACTCTTTGCGTGAAACGCTGTCCCTGCTGTATCGATGTGCACCCATGGTGTCTTCTCAACAAACTGTTCAAGGAACGCTGCGGCCATTGGACTTCCTGCAGAAACATTTGGCGTCCAGTTTAGAAGATCTGTATTGATTCCTTTTACCTTCTTTCGAAAGTCTTCGGTAATAGGAAGCTCCCATACGCTCTCATCAGCTTTGTCTGCTGCGTTTTTTACTTGTTGGGTCTTCGCACTATGATTCCCCATAATCGGTGTAATATCGTATCCCAGAGCCGCAATTGCAGATCCTGTGAGCGTCGCGATATCAATCATGAATACTGGTTTGTATTTCGTTGCTGCGTAGTAGAGACAGTCTGCAAGAACCAGTCGTCCTTCTGCATCTGTGTTCGTGATTTCAATAGTTTTTCCGTTCATTGCTGTGAGGTAATCCCCCGGTTTGTACGCATTACTAGAAACAAGATTTTCAACCGCTCCCACAATTCCAATAATATTTTTCTTTGGTTTTGTTTGTGCAATCCATTGAAAGATTCCCAGCACCGTTGCCGCTCCTCCCATGTCAGATTTCATTTCTTCGATGTGTCCTGTTGGTTTGATATTGTATCCTCCTGAATCGAAACACACTCCTTTTCCTACTAACGCCATTGGTTTTTCTGATTTCTTTCCGCCCATGTATTCAAGGATGATGAGTTGTGATTCTTCGTGAGATCCTTGCCCTACTCCAGCAAAACTTCCCATACCAAGTTTGTTAATCGCTTTTTCTCCCATGATTTTCACGGAAACCTTTGTTCCCTTTCCAATTCCTTTTGCGTTCTGTGCCAACATCAAAGGTGTCATCATGTTCGCGGGAAGATTGATCAATTCTCGAGTAAAGTTCGTCGCTTCTGCAAGTATGATCTCTGATTGTACGTCTGCTTTCGCATGTTTTTGTGCCGTCACAATAGCGAGTGTCTTTGGTGAAAATTGTTCTTTCGTGTCTCCGATTTTAAATTCGTAATCTCCCAAGATCGCTCCTGAAATAGTTCGCATTACGTCATCTTTATTTGAAAGGAGAAAAGACACCTTTCCTGTCTTTGCTTTTTTTGCTTTTCTTATGGCCGATCCTGCTGCTTTCCGAAGTTCATTTTTTTCTTTTCCTTCTCCCGTTCCCACGAGGAATGTTTTCTTCGCATCTTTCGTTGATGGAAAAAGTTGAATAACTTCTCCACACTTTCCCTCGAAATCTTTTTCGCCCAAACGTCCTGAAATTTGTTTTTCTAATGTTTGAGGAAGAAGCTTTCCAAACAATTTTTTATCCCATTTTTTCTGTGGAACAAATACAAATAGCGCGTCTACTTTGGTTGCTTTCGAGGTAACGGTAATTTTCATAAAAGGAATACGGTAAGGAAGTGCAGAAATTGTACGTCAAAATTGTAATTCTACAATTTTCTTTTCCAAAAAATTTGTTTCGGTATTCGCAGATCGATGTGTTCAAATCGATTTGTATACAGTCCGATCTCGGCAGCTGAGAGTTCCAGTTTTCGCATTTGTGGTTTGATATCCTGCGAGAGGTCGATCCAAATTTCCATATCGGTTTGAGAAATAAGGTGCAGTTCTCGTGCCGTCCAATACACATGTGAGGCGTGCAGTGGAAGTTTTATTTCTCCTTCAAGAATGTTTTCCGCTTGTTCTATTTTGTCTAAATCTTCTTTCGAAAGAAACTGTTGTCTGATCTGAATAGGTTTTTCATATTGAAATATCTTGAGCACGGGAAGGTCTTCATCTGGCTCTTCTTGCAAGATCACACCGTCTTCGGAAATGACGGAAAAGTTCGCACTCTCTGTGTTAAGAAGGTTGAATCTCGGAGGGGAAATTTCTACTTTTAGTTCGATTTCTGATGGCCAATTTTCATAAATGGAAACATCTCGAAACTCGGGGAAGTCTGTTGATAATTTTTCTCGAATATTTTTATGCGGAAGGAAGAGGATATTTTCCCCGTAAAATTCTTCTAAACTTTTTTCAATCTGCACGACATCAAGATTTGGATTATCGCGCACAACTGATATTTTTTTGAGATGAAAATACGGCGTCGCTAATGCGAAAACAATGAACAACGCCATGAGAGAGAATAGCACACTAAACAGCACCGATGTGCGGAAAAGTTTTGAAATTTTTTGCACAAAAAGTACTCGAGAAAGCACATTGAGGAATCTATTCCGTACTTTTTTGGTACGACGAGACTTCTGAGAGGGCGAATCTAGGAGAAACTCTCGACGATGTTGCCGTGATTTTGTACGTCGAGACATAGGAAATTAAATGGTTGAGATCTCCGTTTCCTTGTTCTTGGTTACTTCGTCAATTGTTTTGTTCGCACCATCTACTTTTTCTTGGATTTGTTTTTCAAGTCGTGCGTATTCATCTTCTGAAATTTCTTTTTCCTCTTTCTGGTGTTTTGCTTTTTTAATCACATCCTGTCTGATGTTTCGAATCGCAATCTTTGTTTTTTCCGCTGATTGGTGCACTTTTTTCACCATTTGTCCTCGTCGTTCCTCTGTCATTGGGGGAACTGGAATAAGGAGGTGTTCTCCCATGTTCTGTGGGTTGAGTCCAAGGTCTGCATCTCGAATCGCTTTTTCAATATCTCCGATAATCGTCTTATCCCATGGCTCAACACGAATTGTTTGTGCGTCTGGACAAGAAATATTCGCTGTTCCTTTGAGTGACATGTGTGATCCGTAGACTTCTACTTGGAGATCATCCACCATACCAACATTTGCTCGACCGGTATGAAGACCACCAAACTCTTGGCGAAGATGTTCAACGGCTTGTTGAAGGTGTTGGGCAAGAGAATCAATCATTGAAAAAAGATAAGAAATCATGGGCAGTGTAGCTTATGAATTTTCAATTTCCAATTTTCAATTTTCACTTCCTCGTCCGGCAATCGGGAAGACGTCTTTATGAGTAGTATATTTCTGATGGAAGTTTGTTTCGAAAATCTTCCGCAAGACGATCCTTTCTCTTTTTCTCATTCTCTTGTCTTCCCCTTTCTTCTGATTCCGTTGCTATTTGCAAAACCGCTGCCCTTGCGGTTTCTTCACTTCCTCCTTCCTCCAAGATTTTTCGGGCTCGTTCGCGCATTTCCTCTTTCAAATTGTAGGCTTCTGTGTTCGCATCTCTGTGCAATTCTTCTTGTTCCTCTTTTCCGACGCTTTCTCTTACACTCTTTTCATAAAATTTACACTCGTTCTTTTTGAAAGCACTATCGAATTTATGCTGCCCAAAGGTTTCAATCAATGGTTCAATTCCCGATGTCCACAATAAAAGATTTACATCTCGAACTTTTTCTTTTTTTCCAGTTATCCCTTCCTTCTCCACCGCTACTATTATGTCCCCTTCTGTTTTATTAGAATCAACTTTCAGCAGTGGTTTATGCACTCTCTCGCCGACAATCTCATGAACTTCCAAAACCATTTAACAGGAAGATAATAAAAATACTAGTATTAGTGTATTCCTCTTTTTCTCGAGTTGTCAATCATTCTTCTTTCTTATTTTTTCAGTGAATGGAATCCTGGTTTAACCATGGCTAAAATTTCCCGCGCCACTGCCCTGTCATCAAACGGAATAACCTTTTTTCCAATGGTTTGTGTTGTTTCGTGTCCTCGTCCTGCGATGAGAACGGTGTCTTTTTTTTCTGCGGTTAAGAGCGCGTAGCGAATCGCTTCGTATCGGTCTTCTATTTCAAAAAAACGATCCCCTTCTTCTCTATGGATTTGTGTCCGCACAATTCGTGCAATTTTTTTCGGATTATCTTTGTAAGGATCGTCGGTCGTGAGAATAATTTCATCAGCAAACTCGTCGAGGATTTGCCCCGCCTCTGCCCAGAATTCTGGCAATCGACTTCCCGTTCCCCCCCAGACAACAATAAGTCGTCCATCGATTATTTTTTTCAGCGTCTGCAATACTGCGCGAAGTGCTGGGGGTTTGTACGTGTGATCAACGATAACTGAGCAGGCTTGTCCTTCGTCGATGATTTCAAGTCGCCCCGGAATCCCTGCAAAATTTTCAAATGTTTTTTGAATGGTGGTGAGCGGAACTTTTTGTGTGTGCAGTACGGAGATTGCCGCGAGTAGATTCTCAAGATTGTGTCGTCCTACTAATGGCGCTGTAATATTGGTCATTTCTGTTTTTATGTGGAGATCGAACGATGTGCTGTGTGAGGAAAATTTCTCTTTTGTTCCTCTCAAGTCCGTTTCATTTCTCAGTCCATAGAAAAGCTTCTCTCCTTCTGACACTCCCGCAAAAACTTCTTTTTGCTCATCGTCAGCATTGATGATTGCAACTTTTGCAGGCGAGAAAAGTTTTGTTTTTGTCTGCACGTATTCCGCATATGTTTTGTGATAATCCAAGTGTTCGTTATTCGCAACGTTTGTAAGAACCGCAATATCGACGGGAACTCCCCAAAGTCTGTTTTGATCAATGGCGTGCGAAGACACTTCCAATACGGCAATTTCACACCCTTCTCGCACCATGCGACGCAGATATTTCTGAGTTCGCCGAGAAGACAGTGTTGTTCGAAGTGTATGATTGGGAAGTGTTTCTTCTCCAAAATGAAACTGAATTCCTGACAACATTCCACATTTTTTCCCGGCTTTTTGGAGTCCGTACCATGTCAATTCTGCTGTTGTTGATTTTCCGCTCGTCCCTGTTATAGCCACGATTTTCATTTGTTTCCCTGGAAATCCGTACCAATACGCGGCCCCAACAGCCATCATTTTATGGTACAAAAGACGCAGAGGAGAACGTTCTGGAATTAATTTTCGAAGCAAGGAAAGCATGTGTGAGAAGTTTACCGTTCCAACCCGGGTTCTACAAAAGTTTTTAAAAGACAGAACCCGGGTTGATAATTGTAAACGCGTAAGTACACTCGGCGCACATGGATCTCCCTATTGTCGCTATTATCGGTCGCCCGAATGTCGGAAAATCGACCCTCTTCAATTGCTTTGTAAAATCAAAAAAAGCAATCATCTCTGATATCCCAGGAACGACCCGTGATCAGTTGATGGATAAGGTGACACTTACGAGTGAATTCGACGATGATGGAAATCCTCTTGAGTTCTCTTTTTGGCTTGTTGACACGGCTGGATTGACGAATGAGAAAGGAGATGACCTCGAAACTCAAATTCAAATCCAAGTAGAAAGTGCGATTGAAAATGCTGACCTGATTTTGTTTATGGTCGATGGAAAAGAAGAAATGACACTTGATGATGAAGAAGTTGTGAAGAAATTAAGAAAATCAAAAGTACCAATTCTTTTTGCGGCGAACAAAATTGATGACGGAAATACGTCTCGAATTTTGGAACTCACGAAGTTTGGTTTTGGAGTTCCAATTCCAATTTCTGCAAAGAACTTCACTGGGGTTTTCGAACTCGAGGATGGAATTGAAAAAAATCTCAAAGAAGCAGGATTCACGAATACCGCTGTTGCCGAAGAAACTGATGATATTAAATTGGCATTCGTTGGACGTCCAAATGTAGGAAAGAGTTCACTGATGAATGGGTTTCTTGGAAAACAACGATCCGTCGTTTCAAATGTTCCAGGAACTACACGCGATACTATTGATACAGAATTTGATTGGAAACAGGGAGATGAAACGCACCCGTTTGTTTTTCTCGATACTGCAGGACTTCGTCGTCCTGGGAAAACCTATTCAAAAGGAGGGAAGAAAGATGAAAAGAAATCATTGGAATTCTGGGGGTCTGTTCGCTCTGCTGATGCGATTGAACGATCCGATGTCTGTGCGCTTTTAATAGATGCTTTAGAAGGAGTGACTCATCAAGATCTCGCGATTGCGGGAAAGATTGTCGAATCCGGAAAGGGTTTGATTGTCTGTGTGAATAAGTTCGATCTGGTGCGAGAAAAGGCTCGACAAGAAGATGAAACTGATGATAGAGAGCACAATGAAGTAAAAATGTGGGGAGAAGAACTCGACGATGTGCGAAAAAATTATTGGCACTATTTATCGAAAGAGATTCCATTTTTGCCATGGGCACCGGTTCTCTTTTTCTCAGCAAAGACAGGGAAAGGAATCGAGGAGGTTTTGAAATCTGCGGTTGCGATTAAAGCAGAACGACAAAAAAGAATTGCGACATCTGAGCTCAATGCGTTCGTTCCTGAAGTTTACTTCGGACACGTACGACCAATGGCTGGTGCAAAAAAAGGTACCATAAAATACCTCTCGCAGGTTGATATAAGCCCGCCAAAGTTTTTATTCTTTGTGAATAACACCAAAGCGTTTCACTTCAGTTATCGTCGATATTTGGAAAATAAACTTCGAGAGAAATACGGATTTTTTGGAACCCCAATTACTATCGAATTGCGCGACAGTATGGATAAGTTCAAAGGAAAGGGGAAAGGAAAATAGGAAAATACATCAACCCGGGTTCTGTCCTGAAAGGTTTTTTGTCGAACCCGGGTTAGAGTGAAATCTTCTGCACAGGGTGCGAGAAATTTTCGAAGTGTGATTTGTGCGTGGTCGTAAAAAAGATCTGTGATTCGTTACAGAGATTTTCGAGGTAGTCCTGTCGTGATTGATCGAGCTCTGAGAATACATCGTCGAGAAGCAATATCGGACTCGGTCCTCCGAGTGCTTTGAGGATGTGTTTTTGAGAAGCCAGCATCGCGAGCATCACTGATCGTTCTTCGCCACGAGAGGCGGAAGCAAGGATTGGTTTGTCACGATAATAAAATACAAAGTCATCACGATGGGGCCCAAGCAAGCATTTTCCAGCTGCCTGTTCGCGGGCAGAATTTTTTGTGAAAAACTCAAGGACTCCTTCTTTTGTTGGAGGAATATTCTCCGCCATTTCTAATCGTATCTCAATCGAGTCAGATGACCGTGAGAGCCCTTTGAGTTCCTTTTGGAGTAGTGGGTTCAACTCAGAGAGAAACTCTTGTCTCGCACGCACTAGGGGCGGAATTGTATCTGCAAGGATTTCATTCCAGGGAGCGATTAAACTCGGGTCTGGAATCGAATCTGGATCAAATTTTAATAATGCATTTTTCTGCTTCAAGGCGCGGTTGAATTTCGTGAGGTTCTCCCGGTAGTTGGGAGAGATTTGGAACAGGAATCGATCAAAGAACCGTTGTCGGTTTCTTTTCGTTCCAGAGAACAGCATCAAGTGCTCAGGGACAAAAAGAAGCGTCGGGATTTTTCCAAAGTGTTGTCGAAGCGATACCTTCTTTGCGTTCTTCTCAAAGACGCGTGAACGCGGTGCAATTTTTACTTCATACAGATTCCCATCCTCTAAGGTTGCTTGTATTAATCCAACCCGGGTTCCCGGTTCTTCTGAACCCGGGTTATAAATCAAATCCTCTGCCGACGTCTCTCTCCAGCTCTTCCCCATACTCAAGATAGAGATCGCTTCTAATATATTCGTTTTTCCTTTTCCATTCCCTCCATAAAAAACCACATTCTTCTCGGTAAACTCGAAATGCTTTTCTTCGTAGTTTCGGAAATCAAAAAGGGAGAGTTTCTGAATCATGGTCATCGGTAGCTTACTCGAAATGGGGATTAAATTCTAACCCAACCTCTGGTTCAAAATCTATTGAGCCAGGAATAAAAGAGGTGTATCCCCACTCCTCTGGTTTATCAACCAAATCATGCTTTACGGCATTCCATTCGATGTACCGTTGAAGTTGGAGCAAGTAGTCTTCGTCTTCGACGATCTTTGCTTTGAACCGTCCTTCGAACACGGGACCCTTCTTCCCCTGCTTTACAGACTCTCTGTATTTGGTGTTAAAGAAGGTGGCGTAGGATTGTTGAATCCTATTCATAAACTCAGAGATAAACCCGGGTTCGCCGTTCTCTGAACCCGGGTTTGAAAGATTCTGTTTCTCAAAGACTAAAAAATGAAAATGGTTCGGCAACAACGACCAGGAAACTATTTGAATATCTGGATACTTTTCTCTGTAGCGAGCGATATTGTTATAAAATTTCTCATAATCCTTCTGCTTAAAAAACAATTGCTGTTTTTCATGTCCACGATTGTAGATGTGATAAAACTTTCCTTTGGCGAGTGTTCTTCTTGGCATCTGGAGGATTCTAAGAACGAAAAGAATCGTGGCAATTCTCTTATTTAACTTTAATTTAACATCAACCCGGGTTCTAGAACCCGGGTTGGAATTCAAATTCAAACCCCCAAACATCAAAAAAACCCCACTCGAGTATATATCCTCGAGCAGGGTTTCTTTTAATTTTCATTCAGTGGAGACATAATGCTCCTCTCTGACGAAGTTTAGTTCCTTTTCCTCAACCCGGGTTCTAGAACCCGGGTTGGTTGGAAAAGGGAAGGTTATTTACTGTTTAAAAACTATTAGTTTTTGTCGAGTTTGTAACCAGCTGTATCAACATCAAGCAAGTAACCGTTCAACCAGTCGCTTGTTGTGTTTGAGTGAGATGGATCTGATTCATCAGACCAAGTCACCATGTCGATTCCAGTAACGGCTAGAGTTGCTGTACCGTCATTACCGTGAGCAATAGTTGTTGATTCAACAACTGAAGTCGCTCCAGTAATAGTAACTACTCCAGTAGCGTTTACGGCTGTTACACCTGTAATTGCTGCTGCAGTAATCTTAGTAACAATCAAATCTCCAACTCCTGTAATTGTTGCGGCTGCTGCCGTTCCAGCTACAGAAACTACTGTACCGTTAATTGTCAATCCACCAGTAACAGTTGTACTTGGTGTAGTGGCAACAACTGCAGTAACAGTTGATGTATTTCCGGCTACCTTCGTTCCAGCTGCTGCGTAAGCTGCATCTCGTAAGAGAGTTACAGTTACACCATCTGAACTTTCAGCTGTATCTGCTTCTTCAGTATTAGAAGCGAAAACTGCGAATGTTCGAGATTCACCTGAAGCGAGTCGTTCACCAGCAAGGTCAACAACGATTCGAACCGCTGTATCATTAGTAGCAACAACTGTTGTAGCTGCTGTTGTGAATACTTGGTTTGAATCAGGAGATCCGCTTACAACTTTTTGAGTTGTAAATGCAGTAGCACTATCAATGAAGTTAATACCATTCATTCCGAGGTCCATAGTTACGTGTCCGATTTCAGCGTTATCCGCTGCATCTGCTGTAACTGTGAATCGGTAGAATTCAGTAGAAGATATTGATGGCATGTTCATTGAAGGTTGTGTTGCCGCAGGTTCGATAGTCAAGGCAGTGTTGTAAATAACAAAGTCTTGTCCAACTGCAGTTCCCCAGTATGGAGAAGCTGGAATTGAAATATCGTCTCCTGTTGCAGCTGTAACAGCTTCAATACCGTACGGTGTAGTATCGTCGTTCAAGTTCAATTGCATTCGAACCGCAGTTTGATTTGCTTTTGTAATATCTCGAACGTCAACCTTCACTGTAACGAATGTAGAATCGTCTTTTGGAACTCGAATTCGATCAGCGTTAGCCATTTCGAAGTGCAAGAGTCCAGAAGCCATTGTCTTTTCTTGGATCAATGATCCAGCTTCGTTGTACAACTTGAAGTCCAATCGGTCACCAGCACCTGTGTTAACGCCATCATCGTCCATGTCGTTTTCAAGGTACAAGTCCTTAATTTGTACTTCGTCGTCTGCAGCGTTGAATCGAACCTTCAATACTTCAACGTTTGATTGACCAGCAATCAAAATATCTGAAGCTACTGTAGAGTCCAATGACGCTGTCAAAGTACCTGAAGAAACAAGTTCGAACATTTTACCGTTAATGTCGTTAGTGGCAGTAATAGCCGCTGAGCCATTACCTCCGTAAACAGTAACCGTTTGTCCGTTTTCTACATTGTCAGCATCTACATCTTCCAAATCAAGTTTCATTTGGTGTTTGATAGTTGCTGTACCTGCACTACCGTCATTCGTTGCCGTATTAACTGTAATGCTTGTGTCTTCAGTAACTACTGTAATCGCTGCGTATTCTGAGTTTCCTGACAAGAGAACAATGTCTCCTACGAGGTATCCAGTTGTATCAGTCATTGATACAACATTTGAAGCAACTCCTGAGTACGCGAGCGCAACAGCTGTAGCTGAAGCTTCGATAGTATCAACTACTACTACGAATTCTTTTTGTCCAGCTGATGGGATTACAACAGACAAGTCGTTGAATGTTGCTTTTCCGCTAGAGTTCAAGTTCTTCGCAGAACCTTGTTGTGTACCATCTACGAATACTGCCAACGTGAAGTTAGTGTATGTTCGTGGTCCTCCAGATTCTCCGAGTGTTGCGTTCGTTGTATTATCAACTACATCAACACCAACTGTCATAGATGTAACGTTTACGTCACCTGAGTCATTGTTATCCATAGTAACTTCCATGAATGTAACATCATCAACTCCTGCAACGAGTTTGTCTCCATCAGACAATCCTGAAGTTTCTGTAAGTGTAACGATAGATTGTTGTACGTTTACGAATGATCCTGTAGCAGATCCGAGAAGTCCCGTAGAAGCTACTTGGTCACCTGTAGAAATGTACTCTGGTGATTGGAAGTCAGCAGATGCGATTTCCAATTTCAATTTGTCTCCTGTTGAAGCTGCATCTTGAATGTTCATAACAACTTTCATGATAGATGTACCTGCAATTTCAAATGTAGTATTGAAGTTCAATGTGTAGTTTGTAACTGTTCCGTCTGATCCAGTTCGAAGACTGAAGTCGTTTTCTGTGTCGATCAATTGATCGTTCAAGAAAAGTCGGAAGTTATCAAATGTAGCATTGAAGTTAGCAAGTGTATCTGATCCTGCAACCTCTGATCCAGTAGCAACATCGATGTAGATACCGTCTGTCAAGAGAGGTTGATCAACAACCAATCGAGCAGTCAAAGCAACAACATCGTTTGATCCTGAAGAGTATTCTTGGTTTCCAAGTGATGAAGGATCACGTGAAACGTTCAAGTCTCCTGAGTCAATAGTGTATGTAGCCAATGTAGCACATGAGTCTTCTGCAGCAGAAGTTCCTGAAGTACAGCTTCCTGCTGATGATCCAGTAACCGCTTTAACTCCGAATGAAGTTCCGATTTCAACACCAACAATGTCTTCGTAGTTATCTACTTTGAAAACAATAGTGTCAGAAGCTTCAGCAGACACGATGTCTGCACGAAGTGAGAAGATCTTTGAGTCTCCGTCCTCAAGAACGAATCCTCCAGTTACTCCATTGTCCAATCGGAAAGTGAGGTAGTCACCATCAATGATTGATTCAGCAGAAACTTGTTCACCTGAAACGTAAAGAGCTACGTTTTCAAGATCGTCTTCAAGTTCAGCTGTACCATCGTTTTTGAAAGTAATAGCTCGAAGTTCAACATCTTTGTTAGTGTTAGATCCGTTCAAGAGTCGGTATTTACCGATTTCAATGAAGTTGTCTCCAACATCAACAGTAGTGTCTGATCCAAGGTTTGTGAAAGTCAAAGTTGAAACTTGGTAGTCAGCAACTTCCATTTCTTCACCTTCAATTGGAAAGTCTCCTACAACATTAACTGCAGTAGAAGCTACGTCGTCAGCACTAACCAATGCGAATCGGCTGTGGTGTCCAACGTTTTTGTCAGTAGCTTCGATGTACTTAGCAGAAGCCACTACATCAGCGATGAGTGTTTGTCCTGCAGGTACTACTACTGGAGGGTTGAATCGAAGTTCAACAATATCGTCGTTGTTAACAGATTTGTCGTTTCCAACTTTGAATCCGTCAATTTCCAACCATACGTTGTCGAAATCGTCGTTGTCACCTAGTCCCAAACGAGTGTATGTCATAGAAGAAATTTCTACGTCACTGTCGTCTGAAGCAGTAACTTCAACCGTCAAGTAAGGTACTGACGTTGCGTTGTAAGGAACGTTTGTTCCTCGTGGAGTCATGTCTGAAAGATTCACTTCAAGTGTTCCTTCAGCTGGTCCAATAATTGGTGCAACAACAAGTTGTGAGTTGTATGTGATGTGCGCTGTTTCAGCACGAGTTACAGCGTTTGATGGTCCAAATGTTCCATCTCCGTAACCTCGCATAAGCCCGTTGTTGTATGCTGTTTCAACGTATCCGTAGAACCAGTCGCTTCCTGAAACATCATCAAAGTGAGGTGCTCCTGAAAGATCTTGGTCAATCTCGAATGCGTTTACAACCATTTTAGCAACTTCAACTCGGTTGATACCAACACCTGGTCGGAAAAGTCCGTCCGGGTATCCGTTAATCCATCCGTAGTTGTACATTGTTTCAACATAGTCGTAGTACCAAGCGTCTGCTGATACGTCTGGGAAGTGTGGACCTCCTGTAGTATCAAAGTCAACGCCTGATGCGAGAACAATGATTTTTGAAACTTCTGCCCGATTCAATTGTCGGTTTGGTGCAAAAGATCCATCATCGTTACCGCCCAAAACACCTTGGTCCATAAGCTCTTCGATAGCTTCTTCGGCCCAAGATGGAATTTCCGCTGCGTCAGTGAAAGGCAACGCTGCACTTGCAACTGGTGCAAGAATAGTGAATGCCATAGCCACGAAGGCTACTGAGGCAACGCTTTTTTTAATTCGACTAAATAAGTCCATTTTAAGCGTGTTTATAAAAATAGTAATAATCGCCCGCCGTGTAAGACAGGCGAGTGAATTTGTTTTCATTTCTCTCTAGAAAAGAGGTCTTCAAACGAGTTTCAAATGAGTATCTTGAAGCTCTCGACAGTCTCTTCCGGCCACGGGTATCAAAGACCGAGATCTTTTTCGCGCGGTAGAATGGTTATTGAAAGCCCCCTTTCGAACCATTTTACAGGCGAGACGGGAACCCCGGCTGGGGGCAAGCCGTCTAAATCTTCGGAACCCTACTCGGGGAGCGAAAAAAGTCAAGTTTTCTCGCCGATACTCCTCCATAAAATTCCAGACACTCAAACGGACGATTCTTCAATTTGTTACTCGGTTTTC
The DNA here is from genome assembly GCA_964578905.1 of uncultured Candidatus Peribacteria bacterium. Lineage (GTDB taxonomy): Bacteria > Patescibacteriota > Gracilibacteria > UBA4473 > UBA4473 > CAZVBV01. The sequence continues at coordinate 29,476 of CAZOER010000001.1, forward strand.
GACTTTTTACGTTGACAGAGTGGTGGAAATGTTTTTAAACCCGGGTTCTAAAGCCCCCCAACCCGGGTTAATTTTCAATAAATTCTCTGCAAAAACTTTCAATTTCTGCCTTCGGAACCGTCTGAATAATTGTCTGGTGATACGTGTTTGTTGTTGATGAAGGGGTGTATAAAGTTGTCTCTTCGTTCGTTTTTTCCATAATTCCAAGAATCCCTGCACTCTTCTCTGCAGAACTTTGGAGATTCTAGAGAGCCGCTTTTGTCGCTTCTAGTGCTCGTTTTGTTTCGAGAACAGTGTTTTCAATTTCTTTATATTTATCGGTTCCCTCTTCTGCTTTGATAAGTAAATCTTGAGAAAGCCTTTTGAGTTTATTCTCTAAACTCTCTGCTTTTCCTTCTAATCGCCCTTCTTTTATTTCCTCCAAAATTCCTTCCCCCAAATTATCTTCCACAAAAGCCTGTGCTTTTTGCCATGATGAAGAAACCTCAAGATTCTGAGAAAGCATAATCCCTGCACCCACAAAGAAAACCAATATAAAAAGTCGTTTAATCATTGAGAATAAAAAGACTCTCTAATTGTGGATTTCTGCAACAAAAAAGCAAGCGAAAGCCTACTCACTCGTTCGCCCAACCCCGAAGGCTTCTGCATTTTCCATGAGTGATTCTTGAAGTGCTTCAATAGCTTTTTGTGTTTCTTTAATTGCTTTTTGTGTCTTCATTATTGATTTTTCAATCTCATAATATTTATCACTTCCTTCTTCTACTTTATCAAGTAGTGCTCGTGAAAGTTCGTGCAACTTTTCTTCAAGCTTCCCCTTTCTTTCAAGCAGCCCTTCCATGCTCGTGTCTTTAAAAATCTCTTCCCCTGTTTTTTCTTCAACAAATTCTTTTATTCCTTCCTTTAGATTTGGAAAATCAACATTCTCTACAATAAAACCTCCCACAAGAATGAGTATTACGATAATGATTAAACGTTTGACCATGAAAAAAAATTAAAAGAGTTCTCGCACATCACGCCCCTGAAAGTTTCTCAGAAATTGAGAAAGATCTTTCACCGTCTCTGGAGAAATACCTTTTTGCCCTTTTTCAATGGGAGATGGTTTTCTAATTGAATGATGAACGCGTTGAATAATTTCGATTTGTGCCAAGACAACCACCTCTACAAAGCAGTGCGGACAGGGAATGAAGAATTCAATGTTCTTTGGACTCACTCCTTCTATATTGATTTCTGCCTCATCAAAAAAAGCTCCACATTCCGGACAAGGTACATCTGTTCGTATCCGATCTATGATCTGTTGAAAATGTGAAAATTTCATACGCCCTAATTGTGAGGGGCGAAAAAATAAAACGCAAATAAAAAAGCCCAAACCCGGGTTCTAGGAAATTTCGAACCCGGGTTGGTTAGAAACTCAATGCATTTCGGAATTCTGCTCGCGACACTTCTTTTCCGAAGTCGACATTTCGTCCTGTGATTCTTTTTATCATTGCCGTCGCCTCTACTGACTCCACCTTCACGGTTGGGTGAAAGAAAGGAGCTTTTGTGTATCGATCTCGGTGACTCAAAAGTGCTGATTGGTAGAACCAGTCGTTTTTATTTACGTCAGAGAAAGGGTTTGTTCCTGGTAAAATAAGTGACCGTTGTACACCGTAGACAAACACGGGCACGCCTTCCATTTTTGAATCCTGCAGTTTAAATGTCAGTCCTGACAAATATGGTTCGTAGATGAAATAAAACATTCCTGCCCGAGAAAGTGTTCGATCTGGGAAAGAAATTTCTCCTTTCTTTTGTTTCAGATATTTATAAAGGACACGACTGTCAGGTCTTGCCTGCAATGGGTGTTCCGTCTTCATGTTGGGTTCGTACCCAGGATACCACTGAGAAGCGGCAACTCTTTTTTCGTACGATTCAATAGGAACCTCTTTACTTTGAAAATTTCTCCCTGGTGTTGGATTGTCTTGTGGAGTTACCGGATCGGCTTTTACCACATATTGAGAGACCCATACCGCAAAGTGAATCAAGTCTTCATTTCCGAAGGCGTCAATTACACGAAGTGAAATCTGTTTTTCTCCTGGTGTTGAAAATGTCTTTGAAACCTTCACTGATCCTGCTGCAATTTTTCGTCCTTTTGAAATCAAATCATTCCGTCCTTTGTAATCAAAGTCCCATGCATATTGCAATTCTCGTCCGACACTATCGACCGCATCAAACTCAAAGACTGTCTTCGTGTCTCCGTATCGACGCGTTGCTTTCACTCGTGCCTTTGGGTACTCATTATAAGGAAAGACCGTCACCGCTCGTGCGATGCTTGTTACCTTTCCGCTTTGGTCCTGTGTTTGCATTCTCGTAATGTATTGTCCGGCTTCTGTGTATCGCCATTCAAATGATGTCATTGATCGAAATCGGTTGTCCCATTTTCCATCTCCATCCGCATCGAATCGAATCTTGATTCGTGAGTTTGGTGTTTGAGAGTCTTGCACCTTTGGGAAAAATCGAACCTTTTGTCCGACATATATATATCGTTGATCGACAGTAAAGTTTCCGTGTGGTGCTGAACTCGAAACAACTTGAAGCGCTACCATTGCGTCTGTTGAAACAAGGTCTCTGTTCTGAACTTGCACCATTGGTTTATATTTTCCAGGTCGTGAGTACACGTGTTCCACGGTAGAGTTTCTGTGAAATGGAGTATCCCATACTCCGTCTCCTTCGAAGTCCCATCGGTACGTAAACCCTGAATTTCCCCCGTTCATCTGACGGATGTTTGATGTAAATCGAACCTTGTCCCCCGCCACAACTTTAAAGAATGTTTGTTTTGTTTGTCCTGAAGTAAAGTATGTACTTCGTGTTTGGTTGTACACTCTCACTTCCGCTCGATAATCGAGTGGGTCTTCTTTTGTAGAAACCGTAACGAGTGTCTCTTCACATTTCGGATGCGCTCGGTCATAACACGTTCGTACTCGTACTTCATGTTTCCCTGGAGCATCGAATTTCTTGAAGACGATGTTCTTTCCTCTAATAAATTCTTCCCCAGCAAATCCCCATTCCATCCATGCATGAACTGGTGTTCGTGAGCGAGAAGCATCAAATCGAAAGACCGTGTCTTCTGTGTACCCTACCTTTCCTGGAGAGACATCCACAATCGGAGCCACTACCACTGGAGAGGATACTCTCATTTTTGGCCATGTTGTTCTCAGCATTGCTCGACGAACATTCGCTCCCTTAGAAGTCAGATTTTCAATTCCTCGCACTCTTTTAATAGTTCCGTCTTCAAACTTCACCTCAACGGTTGGTGAGACCTGTCCCACTTCATGAAGAGAGTAGGAATGCGTCACAATCTTTTGTCGAGAATACGACGTATCAAATCGTCCGTCTGAATTAAAGTCCCATCGTGACAGGACTTTGTCTGGATCTTCTGTTCGTGGGAGCGATACTTTGAGTTCAAAATATGCTGGCTCTCCTGCTTTGATCTTTGTTGGACGAACTGAAATCCATGCTTTTCGATAGATGTCTCCCACAACTTTATAGGTTCGGTAGGTCGACTGAACCATTGATGTGTTTCTTTCTCGCACCTGCAATCGTGCTCGATGCGTTCCAAGGTTCATTGGTTTGTATGTTTTTTGTGCACGAGAGCTCCAATCACTCCAGGCTTCTCCGCCTTTAAATTGGAATCGATATTCTAAACCACCCTTTCGTCCTTGTGAGTTGAGAGAGTCTGTCGCATCGAATTTGAACTCTTTCGCAATCTCTCCTGTGGCTGGGCTAACAGTCAAATTCGCCGTCGGCAAGGTTGATGCCCAAGCTGTGTTACAGAAGAAAAACGAGATAATACTCAAAATCATTCGGGTTATTATACCACAAAGCACTCCTTAATACAAGGGTGAAACCCCCTTTCCAAACCCGGGTTGGGGTTCCTTGAACCCGGGTTAGAATTCCCCTACACTTCCCACGAAATTTTCAAATAAAAAAACTCATGAATATCCACTCAAAGAAACTTAAAAACGGACTCCGAATTCAAGCCATTGAAATGCCGGGAACCAATGTTGTCACAACGTTAATCCTCGTCGGCGCAGGATCTCGATACGAAGACATGCCGATTGCAGGAATCTCTCACTTTCTCGAACACATGTTCTTCAAGGGCGCTAAAAAATACGACACGCCGAAAGCGGTTGCCGAAGCGGTCGATAGTTTTGGCGGAGAATTCAATGCGTTTACGGGAAAAGAATACGCGGGATACTACGTAAAATCTGGACAAGAAAACCTCGAAAAGTCGCTCGACGTGCTGTCTGACATGATGCTTCATTCTCGCTTTAATCCTGCAGAAATTGATCGCGAACGGGGAGTGATTTTGGAAGAAATGGCGATGTATCTCGATGCCCCGATGTATCAAATCAGTTGGGATTTCGAACAATTGGTATTCGGAGACCAGCCGTTGGGACGTGATCAGATTGGAACGAAAGAATTGATTAAGTCCGTTACCCAAGCGCAATTCAAGCAATATCAAAAAGAACTGTATGTGCCGGAAAACACGGTCATTACCCTCGCTGGAGCGGTAGATGAAAAAAGTCTCGATTTACTGGAACAATATTTCCAATTTGAGGATTTGAAAAAATCTCGAGAGCAACTTCCTTTTGATGAAAATATTCAGACAGAAAAATTTAAAATACGAGTCAAAAAAACTGAGCAATATCACATTTCGTTGGGGCTTCGAACAATGAGTGAACAAGACGAACGATTTCCGACATTAAAAGTATTGGCAACAATTCTCGGTGGAAATATGAGTGCCCGAATGTTCCAAAATGTCCGAGAAAAAAAGGGACTCTGTTATTCAATTCGAACCCAAATTGATGAATTTACCGATACGGGTCTCATGACAACCAGAGCCGGCGTGAAACTCGATGATGTTTTGAAGGCAACCCAAGCCATTCGTGACGAGTATGACGATATTGTGACCAATGGAGTTGGTGAGGATGAAGTGACAAAAGCCAAAAATTACCTCTGCGGAAAAACCGATCTCCGTACAGAAGATACCGAGGAAGTCGCTCATCACTTCGCAAAGGACACTCTTCTATACTCTATGAAAGAAGATTTTGATGCCCTCAAACGAGCTATCCGAGAAGTAAAAAAAGAAGATGTCGATGCACTCGCGAAAGAATTGCTAAAAGGAGAAAATCTTCGCTTCGCAGGAATCGGTCCGAAGATTGATGAAGATAAACTTCTAGAGATAATTTCCTGATTCTAAACCCGGGTTCTAAAAAAGACCTTTCTGGGCTGAACCCGGGTTGATTTCGCCCCTTTTTTGTGGTATAATTAGGAGATGGACATACTTTTATTTCCAACAGGTCCGATTGCCTCACTCTTGATTGCCTCTTTACTGGGAGCATTCTTGGGGCTCTGGCGAGAAATGCAGGACCAAAAGAAAAATAGAAATAGTTTCATGGGACTTCGGACTATGACATTGCTTTGTTTACTCGGAGCGCTGTCTACGATCTTCCCACAATTTCCATACTTGCCGATTATTCTCTTCGGAGCGGTGACAGCCTTGGTTGTTATTGGGCATGCCCATGGGAATTTTGTGATGCAAAGAATTGGAATGACCAGTGAGCTCTCCGCTCTCCTTACCTTCTTTATCGGACTCTTGATTGGATTTGAACAGCAAACACTGGCGATACTTTTGACGGTATTCTTGGGGGGAATTAATGCTTTCCGCGACACACTGCATAAATTTGCAAAGACACTTCAAATACACGAATGGATGGGAATGCTTCAACTCTTGGCGCTGTCGGGAGCCGTGCTTCCTTTCTTGCCACGAGAAGCCATTGATCCATGGGGCGTGTTTGTTCCATTTCATGTGTGGCTTTTGATTATCCTTATCTCTGGAATCGGATTTTTTGGATACTTTTTGATTAAATATCTCGGCGCCCAAGGAGGAATTCCATTGACCGGATTCCTTGGTGGAATTGTTTCGAGTACCGCGGTGACCATTTCTATGGCGACAAGGTCTAGGGAGGCAGATCTTCCAAATATTTTTGCAGGAGGGGTTTTGATTGCGTTGGCAACAATGCAACTGCGAGTTGTTGTGGAGATATTGATCTTGGGGTCTGAAGTCGCGCTTTCGTTTCTAATGATTCCGATCATCATGTCTGTTGCGAGTTCTGCGTTAGCCATGTATTTTTTCTGGAAATCAAAAAGCAAAAAGACGCCGTTTTTTCAACGACCAGAACGTGTAAAACTTACGAGTCCTTTTGAAATTATTCCAGCACTGAAATTTGGACTTGTCTTTGTTGCCGTACTTTTCATGCTCGCCATTGGACAACGATACTTCGGAGACTCCGGAGTATATGTAGCTGCCTTTTTATCAGGAGTGGTTGATATCGATGCGATCGTTCTTTCTTCTTTGGAATCAGTAAAACTTGGTGAACTCACATCAAGCGTGGCTTACAACGCCATCGCCGTGGCACTGTTTACAAATACATTAGTGAAAGTGGGATACGTAGGAATCATGGGATCAAAAGGTGTTTTCCGAAAAGTTTCATTTGCCACCGTCATTGTGACGCTCGTTGGAATTGGCGCTTTCTTGTTGACGTAAGGGGAATTTCGGGTAGTTTTTAGGTCGTTCTTTTTTGACGTATTTAAATCCTGCCGAGCGATTATCACCCGCAATTTCTTCATCTGAAGATCAGGAGCGCGAAGAACTTTTTTAAAATTAGACCGCGCCGCTTTTGTTTTAACGTTGAGCGTTATCAACCAATCAAGTAACAATTCGAGATGGTACCGTCCTGAAATTCAGGGCTCTCGTGAAGATTCCCTTCACGTATAATTTTTAATAATGAAACATTTAATTTCTATTTTCGAGTCTGTTCGAGACATGCCCTACTGGATTGGGGACTGTTTAGAAAACCAAGGCATGGATTGTGTTGAGAAACACCATCTCTTAAAAAAACAACTTGAAAAAGAAGGGATTGTTTGTCGATTTCGAAGTTGTATTTTTCATTGGAATGACATGCCCTTTCCAAAAGAAGTTTTGAATATTTCACATGATGAAACTTGCGATCATACCTTTTTAGAAATACAAAAATCAGATGGTGAATGGATTACCCTTGATGCAACTTGGGACAAAGGACTTGCTTCTCATCTACCTATTTCTGAATGGGACGGAGAGACTTCAACAAGTCTTGCTATGAAATTTGAACGCATTGCTTCTCCTGAAGAAAGCGAAAAACTGGCGAACAGTTGGACTAAAGAACGACTTATTTTTGACTTTGAAAAAAATGGAGCATTTTATACAGCTATAGATCGCTGGTTAAAAGAAATTCGGTTATAATTCCCATAATATATGAAAAACATTTTTCCCCCCTTCGATCCCAAGAAATCAATCGCTGAAAACGAGACTGATATTCTTAAATTTTGGAAAGAAAACCAAGTGTTTGAGAAGTCGGTGGATCGTCGAGCGAAGCGCAATGAATTTGTGTTTTATGATGGACCTCCGTTTGCAACGGGGAAGCCTCATTACGGACATATTTTGGCAGGAGCGATTAAAGACGTTATCCCGCGATACAAAACGATGCAGGGATATCGTGTGTCTCGAAAATGGGGATGGGATTGTCACGGAGTACCCGTGGAATTTCAGGTAGAAAAAGAACACAAAATTGGAGGAAAACCCGGCATCGAAAAGATGGGGGTTGGGAAGTTTAATGAACTCTGTCGAAGTGTCGTTTTGCGATGTGCAGATGATTGGCACGACACGGTGGATCGCATGGGGCGATTTGTGAATTTTAAAGACGATTACAAAACCATGGATCCCGAATTTATGGAATCTGTCTGGTGGGTCTTTGGAGAACTTTGGAAAAAAGGACTGATTTACGAAGGTGAAAAAGTAGTTTCGTATTCTCCGAAATTGGGATCGCCACTTTCGAACTTTGAAGCGAATTTAAATTATAAAGATATTGATGATCCGGCAGTGACCGTGAAGTTTGAGTTGGCAGAAGAGCCACAAACTTATTTTCTCGCTTGGACGACAACGCCGTGGACATTGCTTTCAAACCTGGCACTTGCAGTGAATCCGAAACTTGAATATGTGAAAGTGAAAAACGACGAATCAGGAGAGCAATATTGGTTGGGGGCTGATGTGCTGGAAAAACACGGCATTACAAGCGAAGGGGAATATGCTGAATTTTGGAGTGAAGTGGAACGAAAAAAAGGAAACGATTTGGTGGGAATGAAATATTCGCCCCTATTTCCATTTTTCGAAACACACGAAAATGCATTCCACGTTCTCTCCGCTGATTATGTATCTGCCGAAGAAGGAACTGGAATCGTTCATCAGGCACCGAACTTCGGTGAGGACGATGCGAAGGTGTGTCACGAGAATGGAATTGCCCATCTGGTGCCACAGCCAATTGATGAAAATGGATTCTTTACTAATCGCGTTCCCGTATTAAAAGGAAAATACTTCCGAGATGACGTGGAGGTAGAGGGGTCGGTGGAAGACAATGCAAATAAATGGGTACTCGATAATTTGGGTGTGAAACTCTTTGCACGAAATCAAATCCGTCACTCCTACCCGCACTGTTGGCGAACCGATTGTGCGTTGATGTACCGAGGAATTAAGACGTGGTTTGTCGATGTGCAAAAGATTAAAAAGACAATGCTTTCGGAAAATCAAAAGATTAACTGGGTACCGGAACACTTGAAAGATGGACGATTTGGAAAGATGCTCATCGACGCTCCTGATTGGGCGATTAGCCGAAACCGATACTGGGGAACCCCAATTCCTGTGTGGCGTTGTGACGGATGTGGAGAGATTGAAGTTATGGGATCACGAAAAGATTTAGAAGAAAAAACCGGAAAACCAGTCGAAGATCTGCACAAACATTTTGTGGATGACATGACCTGGGGATGTGCAAGTTGTAACAACCCGGGTTCTGCAGAACCCGGGTTGATGCGAAGAATTGAGGAGGTGCTCGACTGCTGGTTTGAATCTGGATCGATGCCGTATGCGAGTCATCATTTCATGGGTGAGGAGAAAGATTTCCCGTCTGCTGACTTCATCGCAGAGGGTCTCGATCAAACGCGTGGATGGTTCTACACCCTACACGTTTTGGGATGCGCGCTCTTTGGAAAAAATATTTTCAAGAACGTGATTACGAATGGAATTGTGCTCGCGGAAGACGGACAAAAAATGTCGAAATCCAAAAAGAATTACCCCGATCCAAATATTATCTTCGATAAATACGGAGCGGATGCGATGCGATTTTATATGCTCAATTCCCCCGTTGTTCGTGGAGAGAATTTTCGATTCGCCGAGAATGGAGTCGCTGAAGTATTGAAGCAAATCATCTTGCCTCTGCGTTCGAGTTATCAGTTTTTCTCGACCTACGCGAACATCGATAATTGGCAACCAACGAAGTTCCTCTTTGTCCGACACGGTGAAGGCGATCACAATGTGGCGCATATTTATTCTGGGAACGTGAAGAATGAACACCACCTGACAGAGAAGGGCCGAGCGCAAATTACCGAAACGGCAAAACACATTGGAACCTTTGACATACTTGTTGCATCTCCATTTATTCGGACTCAAGAAACGGCAGAGATTTTGAAAAAAGAATGTAAATTCGAAGGGGAAATCATTACCGATCCAAGAGTTCAAGAACTTTTCTTTGGAAAACTCGAAGGAAAATCATTCCTCCCAAAAACAGAACGATTGGCGGAAAAAGAAACCGAACAACCTGCTTCTGTTGCGAAAAGAGTGTCTGAATTTATGCAGGATATGGCGAAAAAATATCTAGGAAAAACAATCGCTGTCGCCAGTCACGGAGGTGCTGTACTAGAAGCTATTGCTACTGCCAATCGAGTCCCTGCGGGAAGCGATGACTATCTACGAGTATTCATTCCGCCCGTCGGAACTGAAACGGTTGTCTTTGCCGAACCCGTTCCGAAGACCGAACTCGATCAATGGATTTTGTCAGAACTCCAGACGCTCATCGAACAATACAAAACTCATTTCGATGCCTACGATTTAGAGGGTGCATTGAAATTGATTCCCGGGTTTATTGATAATTTGAACAATTGGTATTTGCGTCGTTCACGTCGTCGATTTTGGGCGCCGGATATGACTGATGAGAAACAATCCGGATACGAAACACTCCATCATGTACTCTTCATGGTGTCGAAAATTCTCGCACCGGTGTGTCCATTTTTCGCAGAAGATTTATTCCAAAAACTTGCGAGTGGTGAATCAGTGCACCTGACATTTTTCCCATTTGCAAAGAAAGAATGGCAGAACAAAAAAGTGGAAGACGAGATTCGTCTCTCTCGAGAGATTGTAAGTTTAGCCGCTGGTATCAGAGCACGAGCAAAGATCAAATTACGACAACCGCTTGGAAAAATGCAATTTGTGACCACCAATAAAGTGAAACTCAATATGGATATTCTTCGTGAAGAAGCGAATGTAAAAGAAGTCGAACAACTCACTTCCGTCGAAGGATTAGCTCAACAAGTCGTACGAGTGGATGCGAAGAAAGTGGGTCCACGTCTTGGAAAAAAAGTTCAAGAACTGATCGGCAAAGGAAAATCTGGAGACTTTGAACTCTTGAAAAATGGGGACGTAAAAATTGGAGATGAGGTTCTCTCGAGCGAAGAATTTGATTTCGGATTTGTCTGCGAAGAAGGTATTGAAGCTGAAGCAACGGCTCAAACTGTCGTCATTCTCAACACTGAAATCTCTGATGAATTGAAACTTGAAGGGTTTTCTCGAGAAGTTATCCGTGCGATTCAGGAACTGCGAAAGAAGAAAGATTTCGACATCGCTGATCGGATTTCGATCCGCTACGCCACTGATTCGGGCACAATGAAAGAGGTCTTCAAAAAGTTTGAAACACTCATTGCAGGAGAAACATTGGCGGAGGAAATCATTCATAGCGAAATCATCGATCCATTGGAAGAGCTCGATATTGATGGTGAGAATCTGACGTTAGAGATTGCGGTCGTTGAGTAACTTTCAAAAACCCGGGTTCTACAAAAGACTTTGTAGGACAGAACCCGGGTTGGAAAATAAAATTAGTGTAAAAACGCGCGCATTTCTGTGAGCACTGTAGCGATTCCGAGTTCGTCTGATTTGGCGAACACTTCTTCGTCTTTTATCGAACCTCCGGGTTGGATAATCGCGCTAATACCTGAGGCTCCAGCCGCCTCTACAGCGTCTGCGAATGGGAAGAAGGCATCTGATGCCAGAACAGCTCCCTTCGCGTGTTGTCCGGCTTGATCGAGAGCATTCTTCATCGCATCAACACGTGATGTCTGTCCTCCGTTTGCTCCAATCAAGGCTCCATCTTTTACAACTACAATCGCATTTGATTTCACTATTTTCACAATTCGCCATGCCGTTTCCAAATCAAACCATTCGCTATCGGTTGGTTTTTTTGTCGTTGCCACCTTGAGATTTCCAAAGTCGGGATTTTGGATGTCAGCATCTTGAACCAATGTTCCTCCACGTACTTTTTTGATGACAATATCTGATGTTCGTTTATCAAAATCTGGAATGCGAAGAACACGCAGGTTCTTTTTTGTTTTCAAAACTTCCAGTGCGTCGTCGTCGAAATCCGGTGCTAAGACTACTTCGTTGAAGAACGTCACAATACTTTCTGCGACTGCCTTCGTGACTTTTCGATTAAGAGTAATAATCCCTCCGAATGCGGAAACTCTGTCGCCCATTCCAAGTGCTTTTTCGAAAGCTTCTTCGATATCTTTCCCTATCGCCGCGCAACACGGAGAAGCGTGTTTGATGACACAAGCAAATGGTTTCTCAAAACTCATCGCGAGTTCCAAGGCTCCGTTCGCATCTCCAAAGTTGTTGTAAGACAGGGGTTTTCCATTGAGAAATTCTGCGTGAACCAAGTTCGCGCCCGTTGAAAAGGGGTCTTCCAAAATCACCGCTTTTTGATGTGGATTTTCTCCATATCGCAGTGGCATTTTTTCTGCATTTTCGTTCCAGAATTTTGCGATCAAAAGATCGTAATGCGCTGTCATTTCAAACACCTTTGTAGCGAGTAATTTTTTGAATCCGAGGGAAATATCCCCCTTTTCTAACCCATCTAAAACTTTGTCATAGTCTAATGGATCAACCACGGGAAGGCAGAACTCGTAGTTCTTTGCCGCCGCACGAATCATTGATGGTCCCCCAATATCAATCTGTTCAACTTTGTCCTCAAATGACTTTGAATCATCTTCATAATTCTTTTTAAACGGGTATAAATTCACCACGACCAAATCAATGTTTTCAATGTTGTTTTCTGTGCAGAATTTCTGGTGCGCTTTGTTGTTTCGAAGATTAAGAACCCCACCAAAAACTTGTGGTGTGAGTGTTTTAATTCGTCCTTCTAACCCTTCTGGAAATCCAGTGAAATCAGCGACTTCGATGAGGTTTTTTATGCCTTCTGTTTTTAATTTCTTAAACGTTCCGCCTGTCGAAATAATCTGGAAGTCGAGCTTCTCCAATCCTTTCGCAAATTCGACGATTCCTGTCTTGTCCGATACCGAGAGGAGGGCGTTTTTCATGTTACACTTTATAAATACTCGCCGAATTCGGATTAGCAAGGAGTCTATTTTGTAACACTTTTTCCACAGCTTGGTTTGAAACGTCTCCAAAGTTCCAGCATCGGAAAATCCGAACGGTTACTTTTGTATTAAACATCACGGTAAGCTTCTCTGCGAGCGCTATCGCAGAATCATCTTCAAATGGAAGCACTGCGTATTTCTTTAAACCCGGGTTCCCAGGATTGAACCCGGGTTCGAATAAAAGAACTTCTTTATTTGAATTAAAGATGAGTCCTGAGTCTTCCAGTTTTTTTTGATCGAGTCCTGCTCCTGTGATTTCGTAGAGGAGTGATTTTTCAAATTCAATTTTTTCACCCGCTACACTGCTCGCGGTTTGAGAAATTGAAAATGATTCGTTATCGGTAATAAGAAGTTTCTTTTCCATCACGACTGCATCGTTTGTCAGTTCAAGAGATGGAATTTCTGGAATCTCAACGGATGAGAAGTCTCCGATTTCAACCACTTCCGGTGAACGTTCTTCTTCGATCCATTCGCTCATTGATTTCATAATTTGGTCTCCATCGCACGAGTCATAAAACCTCTCTGGATGTGGCATAATCGCTCCCACGGTTCCTTCTTTGTTCACCACCATCGCCGTTGCAAACTTCGCTCCATTTGGTGTTACGGGGAAATTCGCATCCACTTTTCCATCCTCATCACAATATCGGAACGCCACTTGGCTTCCGTCTTCGAGAACTTTTAAGGCACTTTCATCAATCGATGTAAATCGTCCTTCTCCATGTGCCACAGGAACTTTCAATAAGTCTGAAACATTATGAGAAAAAGCGGTATCGGTTCGTTCTGGTTTGATATTCACCCACACGTTGTAGTATCCCGTTCCGAGTACTTTTCCTTCTTTGTCTCGTCGTACATTTTCTGCGAGTGAGAATGGAACTGGATTGTTTCCTACCGGAATCAGTCCTGATTCCATGATCATTTGGGCTCCGTTACATACCCCGAGAATCACTTTTCCTTTTTTCGCTTCTTCACGAATCGCATCAAAAATTTCTTCTCTCGCTGCAATTGCTCCTGATCGTCCACGATCTTCAAACGAAAATCCTCCGATCAAAAAGTACGCATCAAAGTTTCCTATTTTTTCTACTTCGTTCCAAAGTACAAGCTCTGCATCGAATCCATTTCTTGTTGCTGCACGCAATGATTCTGTTTCGCAATTATTTCCAGGGAACGTGATAACGGCAATTTTTGGGGTCATAAGCGGGGAGATTGTAAGGCAAAATCCATTTTTAAAAAAGTAAAAAATCGGTACACTGCTCGCGCACATGGAGATAATCTTAATTGTTGTTGGAGTCTTAATACTCGCTGGAATTGGGTTGGTCTTTTGGAAGCTGAATTCATCACAAGATGGTGGAAATTTATCAAAAGAATTAAAACAAGACAGAGAGGCTCGATTCCGAGAAGCGGAAAGTCTTCGAAATGAAATGCGAGAAGGTTCCAAAGTTCTCCAAGAACAATTTGATCGTGTAAATAAAACAGTGGATAACAAATTGTCTGATTCTTCAAAACAGTTGAACGAACGACTCGATAAATCTTCAACGGTGATTGGGAATTTGCAAAAAGAGCTCGGAAAAATGGGAGAAATCGGATCAAAAATTGAAAACCTCGATAAAATTCTTCGCGCTCCGAAAGGCCGTGGTGGAATGGGAGAAGAGAGTTTAGAGGAAATTCTCAGATCTATTTTTCCGGCAAATCTCTGGGAACGACAATTTAATCTCGGAACAGGTCTCGTGGTCGATGCAGTGGTGAAAACTTCGAGCGGAATTATTCCAATCGATGCCAAATTTCCGCTTCCCGCATTTGAAAGAATCGTACAGGCAGAAAATGATGAAGCATTGGAAAAAGCGCAGAAGGAATTTCAAAAAGATATGAAACTTCGGATTGATGAAGTCGCGAAATATATCCGTCCCGAGAAAGAAACGATGGACTTTGCGATTCTCTTTTTGCCAAACGAAAACGTGTACTACGAAGCCGCGATTCGTTCTGGTGAAATCAGCGAATACACGAAGAAAAAGAAGGTCCTTCTTACGGGACCAAACACAATGCTCTACGTACTTCAAATGCTTTTCCAAGCGTACCAAAGTCAGGAATTTGCACGAGAAGCACAGCATGCTTTGGCAGAATTATCAGGGGTGAAGAAGCAAGCCGAACGTCTCGATGAAGAGATTGGAGTGCTGGCCAAACATATCGGAAATGCGAACACAAAGGTATCAGATGTGCAGGGCGAAAACATGAAATTACAAAACCAAGTCGAACGTGCGCAAGCGCTTGAGTCTGACCTTGCTCCTCAACAAGATAAACTTCTCTAATTTATGAATCTCGATTTTACCGGACCCGACGCAGAACAACTTCTTAAAGAGCACAATATCGCTCTCAAGCTTTCCGAAGCATTGGACCTGCAGAAGCAACTCGGTCGACCAATGACACTCACTGAAGCGACTATTTTTGGAATTCAATTGTCCGAACACTGTTCGTACAAAAGTTCTGGAAAATTTCTCAAAACAATGCCGACCTCTGGACCGAATGTGATTTTAGGACCGGCGGAAGATTCTGGAATTGTGAAAGTATTTGAAGAAAATGGAGAAAACTATGCGATTGCGGTATCGCATGAATCACACAATCACCCCAGTCAGATTGTGCCGTATGAGGGAGCCGCGACCGGTGTGGGAGGAATTGTTCGAGACATTCTTTGTATGGGAGCACGTCCTGTGGGAACACTTGATTCACTCCGTTTTGGAGATCCAAAGAAAAACGTACAGAAAAATATTGCGACCGTGGCCGTGGAAGGAATCGCCGGATATGGAAACCCACTCGGAGTTCCAAATGCGGGAGGAGATGTGTTTTTCGATGAAGGATTTGATGAAAACTGTTTGGTAAATGTGACGGCAATGGGAGTATTGAGAGAATCTGATTTGATTCATTCCTACGTTCCGAAATGTGCCGCTGAGGAGAATTGGGACTTGCTCATTGTCGGGAAACCAACCGATAATTCTGGGTTTGGTGGAGCGAGTTTTGCCTCTGATACATTTGAAGAAGACGATGACATGGAAAGTAAAAAAGCAGCGGTTCAAGAACCGAACCCTTTTCTCGAACGACATCTTGTTGCTTCATTTCTCGATCTCTTTGAGACATTGAAAAAGGAAGGAACATTCGATAAATTCGCATGCAAAGACTTGGGAGCAGGAGGAGTTGTGTGTGCAACGGTTGAGATTGTCGACAGTGCTGGTTTTGGAGCGGATGTATGCATGGACAAACTCCACACGGTCGGAGGATATCCACCGCATGTGGTGGCCTGTAGTGAAACACAAGAACGATTCTGTATCGGGTGTCACCCTGATTTAACAGAGCAAATTCTCGACCACTTCAACAAAAAATGGGAACTCGGAAAAGCGGCTGCAAATGCAGGAGCTTCTGTTGTGGGAAAGGTTCGAGCCGATGGACAATACGTCGTGAAATACGGAGATGAAGTTCTATGCGACGCTCCAGCAAGTATGGTAACCGAGGGAATTGCTTACGATCGTGAATACGAAATCCCTAAAATTGTGGAGAAAAAAACAGAGGTTGGGTTTGAAAATGGAGAGATTGTTTTCTCCTAATACTTGCCAAAGTGCCCTTCCGACGTACAATCCGAACGATGTCAGATACATTTTGGAGTCGTGATTTTGGAGCGTTCGTCTTTGGACGGGCGGTTTTGAAAAAAGACCCAAATGCACAATTGGAATTAAACGTCGTTCAAGCGGGAAAAAAGGTTGGCATGAGTGAAAGTGATTTCTGGGACAAGGGCCTGGGAGACATTCTAAAATTACACACGCGATTTGGACGGGTTGGACTCTTTCACGAACGAACGAACAAGGAAGCAGGTGAGTTTTGCAAGGGTGTTTCAAAAACGAAACGAGACTATTCTCCAAGTGATAAACGAAGGTCTCGAAAGGAGCCAATACTCCGTTCTTTTGAAATGCAGGGCGTCTGCGCCTTGGCAAATGAGGGGTTGGCGGACAGTGTGGAATTTCGACGTCTCACACGGAAGTTTATTCGTCATGCGAAACACGCTCACTGCGACACGATCTTCTTTCTCGACGCGATTCTGGGGGAAGAAAAGATTAGAATGATTCTCAAACACCTCGCTGGAACGCAAATCAAACTCTTTTTTCCGGATGATTTCATGGATATGGGAAAACCTTCCACTGCAAAAGAACGAAAGATTACAATTGAAAGTGGAGATGGGGATGAATTCACTCGAAAAATGGCCGAAAAAATCCTTCGCACGAAACTAAAGAAATAAGTGAGACTCGGCAAAGTATGAGCCGATAGTCGAACTTATCCCCGCGAAGGCGGGGATCTCTATTTTTCAACGCTCCAACCTGCTTTCACCCTTGTGTTTAAGCGGTTTTTGTGGTATGATTTGGAGATGGTAACACCTCAATCTGGATTTTTGGGAAATATCGACCGCGAATTTGAAGAGCGCGAGATAGAAAAACAAGCGAAAGCTCAAAAGTTGGGCTACGTGGATTTTAGTAAATTCGCAGCCAATCCCGATATTCTAAAATTGGTTTCTCCTGAGGACGCGAAGAATGCAAATGTATTCCCGCTTTCAAAAAATGGAAAGAAGCTCAGCATCGCCGTGGTAAATCCTGAAGATGGGAAAACACAATCTTTTCTCGAGTCACTGACGAAAGAAGGTCTCGAACCGGATGTTTTTCTTTGTTCTGCGAGTGGATTTGCTGAAGCTTTGAAATCTTATGATTCTGAGTTCTTGAAGAAAAAGGAAGTAGAACGAACCACTGGATTTGAAGAAAAATCTGGTGCAAATCTAAAAGAAAAAATCAAAGACTTGTCTGACTTAGAAAAGAAGCTGGATTCCCTTCACGCAGAAACAGCGTTGAGTGAAATTGAAGTAGCGGCCATCAATACCGATGCCTCTGATATCCACTTCCAACCAACGGAAAACGGGGCCGAGCTTCGATTCCGAATTGATGGAGTGCTTCACAACGTGCTGGAAGTATCCGCAGAAACAACGAAGAAACTCGTTACTCGTATCAAGTACGAAGCGGGAATGAAATCAAATATCTCAAACATTCCTCAGGACGGTCACCGGACTTTTGAAGTAAATGGACGGTCTATTGATCTGAGAATCTCAACTCTTCCGACACCATTTGGAGAGTCTGTTGTGATGCGTATTTTGGATGCGAGCCGAGGATTGAAAAGTTTTACCGATCTTGGATTTTCAGAAACAGCTCGAGAAAAAATCGAACAATCGTTGGAACAAAAAACAGGACTCATTCTTGTTACAGGACCGACGGGAAGTGGAAAAACAACAACGCTGTATTCAATGCTTTCACAGCTCAATCTGCCTGAACGGAAGATTGTAACTTTGGAAGATCCGATTGAATATCACCTTGAGGGAATCTCTCAATCACAAGTCGACGAAGAGATGGAATACGATTTTGAAAATGGATTTAGTGCGCTTTTACGGCACGATCCGGATGTGATTTTGGTGGGAGAAATCCGAAGCCGAGACACAGCGCACCTCGCTTCTGAAGCCGCCTTAACTGGACACATTGTGCTCAGCTCTTTGCACACAAATTCTGCTGTTGGATCCCTTTCTCGATTGAGAAACTTAGGGATGGAAAACTTCAATATTGCACCCACAATTTCTGCTGTTTTCGCACAACGGTTGGTTCGAAAAGTCTGTCCACACTGCCAAACCAAAGTTCCACTACCGCATAGTAAAAAAATAGAAACAGCACTCGAACAAATTCAAAAAACATCTTCAAAAATTGTGATTCCTGACGAAATTGCAAAAGCCGTCGGATGTGAGAAATGTTCTGGAACAGGATACAAAGATCGAATGGCAATTTGCGAAGCCTTCATTATGACCGATAAAATCCGAAAAATGGTTTTGGAAGAACAATCAGAAATTGAGATTTTGAAAGTCCTGAGAAAGAACGATAAATTCCTTTCTCTCTTCGAAGATGGACTTATGAAAGTCTTCAGTGGAGAAACAACGTTGGAGGAATTGTATCGAGTGACGAGCTAGATCCCCGCTTTCGCGAGGACAGGCTTCCCAAAAATGGAAAAAAAATGATAATGCCTTCCGATGGAAGGATTTTTAGTCGCAGCACTCTTTTGGGAACAGGTGATAACCGCTCCCTCTCACAACGTGCGCCCAAACTATCCTCTCAGTTCTATTTCGAAGGAAGTAAAACGAAAGAATGTTCGATATTTCCAAACACCACAAACAAAAACTCAAAAAAATCGAGAGTTTTTCCACAGTCTTTCTTTCAAAAAAAGACAAACGACAACAGAACCGTTGCGATTTAAAAAACCAAAAACAACTGTCATTTTTGCACCGCATCCTGATGATGAAATTTTGTGTTGCTCCAATTTGATTGCCGATAAATTGGCAAAAAAAGAAGATGTGAAAATAATTTATACCACGAACGGAGACGCTCTCAAGGGCTCTGATTATCAGAAAGCACGGGAGTATGGAAAGCTCCGAAAACGAGAATCACGTGAAGCAACGACCGCTTTGGGACTCGGGAAATCCGACCTTTTCTTCCTTGGGTTTCCGGATGGACAATTGGAAAAAATGGAGAAATGGGGTTCTGTACGAAGTAAGTTCACCGATCAAAATAAAAGTCTCGGTGGGCACACGTTTCCGTATTCTCCCTACACACGAAAGCGATTAAAACAAAACTATCGCGAGCTTTTGAAGCGATGGAATGTTGGAGAAATTTATCTCCCCTCTGGCAAAGATCAGCATCCTGATCACCGTGTTACAACGAAACTCCTCCAAGAAGTTCTGCAAGAAAAAGAAGGCACCCCACAAATTTTTTCATATCGTGTTCACGGACAATCTTTCTCGAATGGATCTGCAATTGATACTGAAAAATTGAACTTGATTCGTATTTTTGAATCTCAATTCTGGACGCCTGCTCACGTGAAATTCATGGAACAATTTGCGAAGGTGGAAGAAAAATTTGAATAATAAAAGACCCGCACTAAGCACGGGTCTTTCTTCTGGGGAGTGGGAATGTTTAACAATGAATAGGATGAGATGACTTTTTTTCTTTGGGCACGCTGTTTTTTGAATTGAGTGCTGTGAGCAAATCTTTCACATTTGTACAGAAACCTTGCTCATACTTGTTGATCTTCTGCTCTGATCCATTCGTCATTTCTATGTTTAAGGAGTAAGTTCCCGCACTTTCATTTGCAGTAATTTTAACCCTCAAAAAAAGATTTTTCGAAGTAAGTTGGATGCAAAGAATTCCATCTTGAACCTTCTTTGTATCCTTCCCTACTAATTTGAATTTTCCGAACTTTGCCTTATCGGTCAATTGGCTTTGGTGTGTCCAAAGGTATTCGGCTACCTCTGTGCACATTGGCGCTACGTTTTCATCAAATCGCGCCTGTTTTTGTCTAAAATCATTTTTGTTACTCATAAGTACATATTGTTTTAGGTTTATTATTTGAATCACTCTCCTTGCCCCTATAAAAGAGCAAAAACAGTAATCCAAATAACAAAATATTTTATTCCCGCTCTGCAAAAGAACTGAGAACTTTCGTTTTTCGAAAAAAACAAAGAATTCTACGAAAGCCTTTTTGAGCCATTTTCAGGAAAAAGTCAAGGCTACTTTTTCATCATTGCGAAGAATATCCATTCCTCTTGCTCTCTTTGTTTGGCTTCATATTGCCAAAGTTTATGGGATCCCACGTCCTCACTTCGCTCGTCCTCTGGATAACAATCCCTTCTCTTGAAGTTCTGTTTTTATAATTTATTTCTTCATCATGGCAAAAAATGCATCCTGAGGGATTGTTACTTTCCCAAACTGTTTCAGACGCTTCTTTCCTTTCTTTTGTTTCTTCAAGAGTTTGTTTTTTCGAGTCACATCTCCTCCATAGAGTTTCGCTGTTACGTCTTTTCGCATCGCAGAGATCGTTGTCCGTGCGAGAATACGAGCTCCTATTGTTGCCTGAATCGCAATCGCAAACTGGGCTTTGGGAATAATTTCTTTTAATCGCTGACACCACGCCAGTCCGATGTTGTACGCTCCGTCTTTGTGAACAATCTGGCTGAGCGCATCCACTCGATCCCCTGCAACGAGAATATCAAGACGAACTAAATCCTCTGTTCGAAGACCGATCGGTTCGTAAGACATTGAAGCGTATCCTGATGTAAGTGATTTTAAATCGTCGTAGAAGTCGGTAATAATCGAAGAGAGTGGGATTTCGAAAAACAGTTCTACCCGTGTCGGATCTGTATACTGCATATTCTTTGAAATTCCTCGGCGCTGTGCACAAAGTTCCATAATCGATCCCACAAATTCTGAAGGAGTGAGAATCGTAATCTTCATCCACGGCTCTCTAATGTCGAGATAGTGTCCTGCTTCTGGAAGTTCTCCCGGATTAGAAATCATCTTCGTTGTTTTGTCGGTGAGAACGATTTCATACGACACCGATGGAGCCGTAATCATGATATCGAGATCAAACTCTCGTTCGAGTCGTTCCTGAACAATGTCCAAATGAAGCAGTCCTAAAAATCCCACTCGAAATCCATGCCCGAGTGCTCCAGAATGTTCTGGTAAAAATTGAAGTGAAGCATCATTCAGAGATAGTTTTTCCAACGCCTTTCGAAGCAATGAAAAGTCATCTCCGCTTGTCGGATAGATACCGGCAAACACAAATGGAGTAACCTCTTTGTATCCTGGGAGTGGTGTGATTTTTGCTCCTTCTTTCTCTTTTCCCTGCCATAACGTTTCTCCGACTTTTGCATCAACAACATTCTTGAGTCCTGTAACAATGTATCCCACTTCGCCTTCCTTAATGGAAGCGGTCGGGGAATATTGCGGGTTGAGAAATCCAACTTCAATCGCCTCAATCTGTCGTCCTGTTTTGAGAAGTTTTAATTTATCGCCTTTCTTAATTTCTCCCTGAAATACACGCACACTCGATACCACTCCTCGATACGAATCGAATGTGGAATCAAAAATAAGTGCTTTCGTTTCGCCTCCTGTAAAGACGTTCTCGGCATCGCTAAATACTTCGTTATTTTCTGGAGTTGGAACTCGTTCCACGATTCGGTCGAGCAATGCTGGAACTCCCGTTCCCTCTTTCCCCGAAACTTGTAAAATGTCTTCTGCTGAAAATCCTAACAGTTTTTCTATTTCCATCGCTCGTCGTTCTGGCTCGGCAGCAGGAAGATCTATTTTATTTAAAACGGGAATAATGGTGAGTCCATGTTCAAGTGCGAGAAATACATTGGCCAAAGTTTGGGCTTCAATTCCTTGCGTGGCATCGACAACAAGGACTGCTCCTTCGCAGGCTGCGAGAGAACGTGAAACTTCATACGAAAAATCTACATGTCCTGGGGTGTCGATAAGATTCAGTTGTGTCTTGTTCCACTTCATCCGAACGGGCTGAAGTTTGATCGTAATCCCTCGTTCTCGCTCCAAATCCATTGTATCGAGAAGCTGTTCTTTCATCTCTCGTTTGTCGATTGTTCCTGTGGTTTCAAGGAACCTATCGGCAAGTGTCGACTTCCCATGATCGATGTGCGCAATAATGCAGAAATTTCGTATATCCATTCGCGCGCGATTGTACTGAGAAACCTGCAACTTGCAACTTCCGCCCCCTCCTTCTACAATAAGTTCAATGCGAAAAAAGAAAGGATTCTCTCTTCTTGAACTCCTTGTTGTAACGGGGATTGTTGCGATATTGGTTGCTATTACCGTTCCTAGTTTTTCGCGAATGAGGAGTCAAGTGAACTTCCAGGGGGAGGTTGCAACGATATTTAATCACCTCTTAGAAGCTCGTATGAACGCATTGACGGGGAAAGTGTGTAATGGAGAGGCGAGTAAAAAATGGATATTCCATTTTGATGCGACCTCTTCCGAACTGGCCTGTGAAAACAGTGTGGAAACGTTTTCTGCTGAAACCTACACTACTCTTTGGCTTGATTCACGAGCTATCGAACTCGACGAAATTCCAAATGTAGAAATCTATGTCGAATTCCTTCCCGACACATCTCAATCGTTTATTCCTTATGGCGTTCCCCTTGGTGCGAGCCAGGGAGACGATGCGAAGATTCTTCTTACGCACATATCTGGCGAACAACAAACTATTTGCTTTAATCGCATTGTAGGAATCCCTGAAGTTTCCGATGGAGATACTGATTGCACCCCTTAATTATGAAATATTCTCACAAAGCCCGTGGTGAAACAATTGTGGAAGTACTTATTGCTACGGTTCTTTTGGTGTCTGTATTAGCAAGTGCATTCGTTGCGCTCACTCGTGCCACTCAAACGAATATCAATGTGCAGAACAGAGTTGTGGCTATTAATTTAGCACGAGAAAGCATGGAGTCTGTTCGAAATATTCGCGATACAAACTGGCTTAAATACTCAGGGAACAGGCGAGAAAAATGGCTCTGTCTCGATAGCGTTGGAACTCCCGATACGTGCGAAGGCGGCGGAGCACCGACTCTTATGGTTGATGGATACTATCAAACAAATTTCTCCGACACGTTTCAGCGATATTTCCTCTCAATAGTGCCTAGCGTGGATGAACTTGATATCCCAAATGATTCGATCGGACTAGCATCCTTTCGTCTTTATCAAGAACCCCTAACGGGAAAATTTACGTATGATGATGATGGGGGAGATAATCCAGCCACCCCTTTCTATCGACAAATAGAGCTCGATGTGGCCACCGATCCTGTTTGTGGAACTGAATGCAATGAAGCGAAATTAAAAGTCACCGTCCGCGTAGGATGGGTTGAAAATGATCTCTCAAAAAACGTTATTCTCGAAACACACCTTTTTGATTTTTACCAACGTGATGCGTACTAAACATTCCGGTTACTCTCTTCTTGAGATTCTCATCGCGATGACACTCTCTGCCATCGTCATCACTGCTGCTGTTCAAAGCGTGGGGAGTATTTATTTTTCTCAAAAGAAAATACATGTCACGCAGAGCTTCGCCACAGAGACTCAATTTCTCATGGAACGAATCGTTCAGCTGGTTCGAACCAATACGATTGATTACGATCGTTATTTTACAGAGGTGGGACCACCCGTTGCTGATTGTGTGAATTTTCAGGGAGACCAAGTTCCGGGAGGAACGCTTCGAACAAATAATGCTGCCAACCGTTTGGATCTTGGGTATGAAACTATTTTCTTTTGGGATACAAACGACGATGACGTTCAGAATAGAAATTTAGGAGGAAGTAATCTTGACGGAGAGGTTGATGATTGTACGGAGGCTTGGAGTGGCATCCAAACCACTCTTTATCTTATCAACAGTAGCCGAACCCTTCGTGTTGCTGTTCGCAGGACACTCACCGTAGATCCACTCGATGATGATTTTGCAAAAATTGAAATTCAACAACAGCTTGGTGCTGATACCGATAATGATGGAGTTGCTGATACCTGGGGTTCAATCGGACTATGGGATTTTGCTGGAAGTGGTATTTGTACCGTAGGAGGGAATGAAATTTTAGGAGAAAGTACTTATCAGGATGTTTGTATGCAAGCACATGACTGGACAGCTGTCTCTCCCGATGACATAGAAATTGAAAATCTTTTCTTCTCACCCGCTCCAAATAGGGATCCGTTCTTAGGCTTTGCGGTCGACGAATCTCAGGTGCATCCTCATGTCTCTGTTTCAATGGAAACAAAACTTCGAGAACCATCTGATTTTGGAATGGAGGATGGAGAGCTTTCGAACATATCTCTTCAAACCGTGGCTTCTTCTCGGATCTTCGGAAACATTCGGAAGTAGCTTCTTTTTCTAGAATTCTTACAATGGGGGCGATTTTATCCTTCCTTTATGTCTGAAGTTATCGTTCGTATGCCACCGTCTCCCACTGGGGGGCTTCATCTGGGAACCGCCCGAACAGCCTTGTTTAATTATTTATTTGCAAAGAATGCAGGAGGGAAAATAATTTTCCGATGGGAAGATACTGATAAAGAACGAAGTAAAAAAGAATTTGAAACTGAAATTTTGGACGGGCTTGCGTGGCTTGGAATGGATTTTGAAAAAGAATCTTCTCATTTTTTCAGGCAATCTGAAAACCGAGAAGTACACACTCGGTGGCTTGAGAAATTATGGGAAATGGAAAAAGTGTTTCCTTGTTTTGTGACCCCTGCAGAAATTGAGGCGCAGAGAAATGAAGCAACGAAACAAAAAACGAACTTTGTTTTTTGGTCTCCGTTTCGTAATGAGAAAAAGGAGGTACTTGAGGAGAAAATGAAATCGGGAGAAAAATTTGTGTGGAGACTTCGTACTCCGAAAGATCAAGATGTTCAATTTACCGATCTTATTCGTGGTGACATTTCTGTCAGTACAAACACGCTGGGGGATTTTGTTGTGGCACGAGGGGACGGTTCTGTTTTGTACATGTTGGCGAATGTCGTTGATGATTGGACACAGGGTGTAACACACGTTCTAAGAGGCGAAGATCATATTTCCAATACTCCCAAGCAAATTCTTTTATACCAATCGCTTGGGGCAAACCTGCCACAATTTGGACACATTCCACTCGTGCTCGATGCACAGAAACGAAAACTCTCAAAAAGAAACGTTGATCCTGACACGTGTGTTTTGATTAAAGATTTTCAAGAGAAGGGATTTCTTCCTGAAGCTGTTGTGAATGGACTTGTTCTTCTTGGGTGGAATCCAAAATCTACAGAAGAGGTCTTTTCTTTTGACCAACTGGTGGATGCGTTTGATTTAGGAAACGTAAATCCAGGGGCAGCACAGTACAACTTTGAAAAAATGAAATGGTTCAACACGCATTGGGTTCGAACTATGGATTTAAAAATCTTGGCGAAACGTTTCACTGAATTTTCTGGAGAAACCTGTGATGAAAAAGTATTAGAAGTGGCTCGAGAAAAAAGTCGAGATCTTCACGATATCAAAGCTCAATTAGAATATCTTATCGCAGACCCTGACATCGATACCACGCTTCTCCTTAGCGAGAAAATGAACATTGATCAGGATATGGTTCAAAAAGTATTACCGGCGATTGGGGAAATGCTTGGGGGGGTGTGTGAGGATGAATTTAATCGTGAAAAATTAAGAGAAGTCTCAACTGAAAAGATTGCTGAACTTGAAGTAAAGAATGGACAGTTTCTCTCTCCTTTTCGAATCGCCCTTTCGAACCGTCCCGTCTCTGTTGGACCATTTGAAATTGCTGAAATTATCGGGAAAGCTGAAACCCTTCGTCGAATTGAGCGGGCACAGAAGTAAAAGCTTATCGACTATCTCTGAGCTTCCCTGGTTTTTGATATCGTTTTATGTTGAGATTTCTGTTGTGAATCTGCATTGGCTTACGATCTGTATTTGGATCGGCTGGATTCCATGAGTTTCTCGTTGGAAGATAGAGTCTTTCTTTCTTTTCTTCTTCATAATATTTTCGCGCACGAAGAATTGTTTCCACTTCAGATCTTCCTGTTTTTCGAGTTCCGAGTCGCGCACTTCCTGATGTATCTTCTCCTCGAAATTTTTTGAGTAACCGTTTAAACGCATTTCCTGGTTTCAACATTTCCTTCTTGTGTTCTATCGCCTGAACAAACCATGTAGAAAACTCTCCACGCGTAATGGCTTTGTTGTGGTAGAAGAACCGTCCTGATACGAAATTATCAAGCCACCCTGCTTGTTTTGCAGCAACGATAACAGGTGCCAATGGATCTGTTTTTATAACATCAACATACGAAAC
Source organism: uncultured Candidatus Peribacteria bacterium (assembly GCA_964578905.1). GTDB lineage: Bacteria > Patescibacteriota > Gracilibacteria > UBA4473 > UBA4473 > CAZVBV01. The sequence goes on from CAZOER010000001.1 coordinate 55,796, forward strand.
GTTTGTTGCTTTTTGATTCACTTCTAGTGGGAAAACTCCTGTCATTACCAAGAGTGCCTCTTGTCGTGTTGGAGCTTTTTCATAATTTATTTTTGTATCAATAATTCCTTTTTTGAGAGCCGTGTAAAAGCTTCTACTTTCAATATTGTTCGCCAATGCAACTCCTTCCACCCTTGGGAGGTTTGTGCTTTGCAATGCTCCATAGCTTTCTGGTTCGATACAATCTGCTGCTAAGAGAAGCTGCAATACTTGCTTCCACGTTGTGGGATCGTTGGAGAGAAATTCATTGTTTTTATTCGTACTCATTATTCCATACGAGTGCATTTGCATAATGTCAGTAGCGTAGGTGTGTCGTGGAGAAACATCTTTAAACTGCCCTGTTGTTGCTATTTCTTTGAGACAAATAGTGCCTTCGATTGCCGAAGAGAGATATCCTTCCCCCTCTCCTGCTTTTATTTCTCCTGATGATATCGTTCGTCGTTCGGCTCCCAAGAGACCGGTTACTCGTTGTGCCACATACGGCTGAACTTTAAATTCCTCCGTACTCAGTCTCCCAGCCTTGTATCCAACAAAAATCTCTCGCCCAAAGTCATCTTTTCGAGTGATGATTTTACTCGCTACTCCTTGGTTTAATTCTTTCGCTTGTTTCACCGCATATTGATAGCCTTTTTCCGCAACTTTGATGAGCTCGTCTTGCGTCATTCCAACCCAGTGAAATCCTGTTTCTCCACTCGCAGTAATTGTTTCGAGGCCCTCTTCTCCCTGCACTTGTGTTGGGTCGGTGATTCGAACAAGGATTGGAGAAATTCTTAAATCTTCCCGTTCCACTTGCACGGTTCTTTCGTCTTTCAAATATTGGGTGCTATAAATTTTTACCAAATATTCTTTCATTCCTGGAATGTTCAGGAGGTATTCTCCGTTTGCATCAGTCGTTGTCATGAACTCATTCGCTCCGTCGATAAACTTCACCGTGATACCTGACAAAGGAGCACTGTCTTCATCTAACACTTGTCCACTCATATAAACTCCTCGTTCTACATCAATAATTTGAGAAGTAAGGGCATTCGTCTGGTCAACCGCAAACACCTGCTCCTCTATAAATGTATTTGGGAAGGTGAGCGTTGCTCCCCCGTTCCCATCCGTCGTGTTGAGTGTTAGAGAATTGAGATTTCCATTTTGAATTTCAAATACTTCAATTTTTGCATTTGGCTGTCCTACCATTGTCAGGTCGATAAGCCCTTGAATAAATAATTGATTGTTGATCAAGTTGTTAAAAACTGGGTTTAAACCAACACTGGAGGTGTGAATAATAAGACTTGGTGTTTCTACCAATTGCCCTTGTCCATGAATAAATTCTGCTGAAAGTGTGTGTGTTACTCCAAGCGATAAATTTAGTTCTATAAATACTCGTCCCGACGCATCAGATTCCCCTGTGCCAATAACGGTTCCTTCCGAGTCCTTCATGGCCACACTTTGTCCTACCGGTGCTTTCGCAATTATGGTGAATGGCGAAGTCGTTGTTTTTATTGAAGTGGTCTGCGGGAAAAGAAGAATCGTTCGATGGTCTCCTGAATCGTTTGGATCGGTCCCGTCATCATATTCTACTCCATCGGCAATACTGTCTCCATCGGAATCTGCGTTCGTTGGGTTCGTATCACTCTGGTATTCTTGAAGATTTGTTCTTTCATCAGAGTCTCCATCTGTGCTCGCATCGGCACTACTGTTTTTATCTAAACCGTAGAGATCTTCCCACCAATCTGGCATCCCGTCGGTATCTGTGTCTGTTGGCTGGTTTGTTGCTACTTTTATTCCCTCCGAATTATCCAAATTATCAATCGAGAAATATTTCACCGTGAAGTAGTCTCCCGAGAAGGTTATGTCATCAGAAGAAATCGATGTCCCTGATGTACTTGATATCGTTGGTGTTGTTCCATCCGTTGTATAGTAGGTATTGGAAATTCCTGAACTCACCGGTGCATCACTTGGCGTCAGTGTTATCGTAAATGGTGTACTTGCTGGCACCGCTGTTGGTGCGTCGTCCACGGTAACAGGAACCGTTCGATCTACTTTTACGGTTAGAATTGAACTCTCTGTTTGGTTTCCCGCGTTATCGGTTGTTATTGATTTAAAACTATATTGCCCATCTCGAGCTGTTCCTCCAACAAGTCCGTCACTTGTGAAATAATAGGTCCCCGTGTCTGGTGACGTTGCGGTGGTAGAAATTTGCGTGAAGTCGAAATCATTTGTGCCCGATAAGGCCCCGTCTCCATTTTGATCAAACTGAGCATACGTTGTAATTGACGCAACTCCAGAATGAACATCTGCTCCTGATGACGTAAATCCATGTGAATTGTCCGTTACGAATCCGTTATTCGTTGCAAGGTCGAGATCAGAGGCAAATTGTGCTGTCGGCGCCAAAGTGTCCATCTTAATATTAATGTCTTGAGCGGTTTCTGTTTTTCCTGCCTCATCAGTGGCATAGAAACTCAGCGTATTGGTTCCATTTGTGCTGAAGGAAAGAGGGGCTGTGTAGAGCGCCATTCCAGCAATGTTTTTGTTATAATAAATATCTGCCACCCCAGATACTCCATCCGTAGCACTCAGCGTCACTGTTACAGGAGCACTGTACCAACCCGCTCCATTCACCGTTCCTGATATTACATTTGTGGAAACCGGTGCTGTTTTATCGATGAGAACAGCCATTGTATTGGAGAATATTCCAAGCGTTCCTAGTGCGTTTCGTGCACGAACTCTATAGATATATACGGTCCCTTCTGTTTTTGCTTCCGTGTCAGCATAGAGTGTTGTGTCTCCATCGGCAGTTGTGTGAATCAACACTCCATCTCGATGAACTTCATATGCATTAATATCAGTGACATTTGTTGCCGGCAACCAGTCGAGTGTCACCGTGTCAGTGGTGGCATATGAAACCATATTTTGAAGTGGTGGCGGATAGGTGCTTGCCGCACTCACATGGAATTGGGTGGCATCTGATTCTGTCTCAAGTCCTGATTTATTTATGGCGACGATTTTGTACTCATAAAACTTGTCGTCTTCCGTTGTGCTATCGACAAACGTTGTATCCGTTGTTGTTCCTATCGATCGCATTAAGACCGATAATTCTGTCACTCTTGCTTCATTAAATATGTAATCTTCTCGATGAATTTCATAAATACTCAAACCAGATTCGTCATCAGAGGATGCGTCCCAATCAATAAGTTGGTCTCCTGTTGGAGATGGATGTTGATGTTGTGTAATTGTGAAATCTGCTGGTGGCGTCGTATCAACGAGTACTCCTGGGCTGTATACGAAATCTGATTTTAGTGCGACTCCATCAACGGCTTTTACACGCGTAAAGTATCGTGTTCCATGGGTTCCAACATATTGTTTTGTGGATGCAAGATAGTGATTGTTTTCATAAACAACGGTGGAAAATTCTGAATCTGTTGCGATTTGGACTTCGTAGTGATCAATTCCTGATCCCCCGTTGTCAGTGAATCCTATCCATGTAAATGACAAATCTGCTTCTGCTGAATATGCTCCATCATTTCCAATGGTTCCAATCGTCGGAGCACTCGTGTCAACGACTGTTGAAACCGTGTCTGAAAAAGCAGTCTCTGTACTTTCTATGTCACGAAGTTTCACTCTGAAATAATAGGTTTGCCCGTCGGTCAGATTTTGAAATGTGTATGATGTTTCTGGAATCCATCCTGAGTTTTGAGCGATGGTGGTAAAGTCCTCATCCGTTGCCATTTCTGTGTAGAACTGAGCATTCAAGACATTTGTTGCCCATGAGAAGGTCACTTCGTTCACTCCTGTGTAAGCGGCTTGCGCATTAACATCTGGCGGACCAAGAACAATTGTTTCTACGTCTAGAAAAGATTCTTCCGAATCGACATTTGAAGCGTTGGCCCCCACATACGCTCGGGCATAAAGTGTGTAAGATCCTTCTGGAAAAGAAATCGATGCTGTTTGCCATGTTCCAACGCCCTCTGTTACTTCTGCAAATCCTCGCGGGGTACTTTCTCCGAGGGCAAAAATGGCTACTCGACTCGGCGTTGTTCCTTTCCAAAGCGGATCACCCGTTCCTGTAAGTGTGTATGTATACAGATCTTCCGCATCTCTGAGCACCGATGTAATAACGGGCTGATCAATAGAGACATTATCGTCATTATCTTGATCGATCCCTAACGTATTTCCTTCTAAATCTTCGTAGAGATTTTTTAATCCATCGGCATCAATATCCTCTGTTCCTGATTCATAAATGTAAAAGGTTCTATTCGTTGAGGTTATCGTTGAAGCATTGGCTCCCATGTATGTTCTCGCAAAGATAGTATGGGGCCCTTCTGTCATTGTTGCATTACATTCCCATGCGCTGATATACGTTGGTGCAATACTCGCAATATTCGCAACTGTCGATACCGTAGATGTAGCTCCTGTAGAGGTGTTTAATTCTGTGATTCCTGTATTTGTAAGAATATGAGCTTTATTTCTGAGTCGATCCTGAACGATATCAAGTATATCCTCTGAAGCGGTCTGCAACATTGTTGTCCTATTTTCTGTAAACCACTCTGTTGTTAGATTGTAGAGATTGAGCACTTGATCGCTGGTGTAAACAGAAGTGGCTACAAATGGAAGTGCTACCGATCCATCGAAGTATTCATCATCATATCCATATCCAATACGAAGATCCTCCTCTACGCTCACAAGATTTCCTGTATGAGAAATAACATCTTCTAATACACCATTTCGATATATACGAATATTTGTTCCATCATAGGTTCCTATGATAAGTTCCCAAGTATTGGCTACTGGAGTTGTTTGAACAGACGCCGCTTGAAATCCTTGATCCGTCTTAATTCCAAAGAAGTATGGATCATGGGCAAGTGGATAGTTGAAGAAATTGTCTCCCGCTGAAAGGAAATAACTTCTTGTTTCAACCGATTCTCCATGGGTAAGTATTTTTTGATATGGTCCAGTTCCCCCGGTTGTGGGTCGTTTAATCCACATTCCCACTGTTATTTGGTCACTCGTAATATTGAAGTCTGAATCACTCGAACTCAAATAATTCGAAGTTCCATTGAATGTAAACTTTTGCATATCTGTTCCTGTGCTGGCAGCACTGATAACAACACTTCCATTGTTTGTGAGATCATTGCCCGACGAACTCCAGTCTGATACTGAATTAAAAAGCACAAGCTTCTCTGTCCCCAAAAGATCGTATGTAGAATAGGTCGGGGTAAGGTATCGATACGATCGGTAATACGCTCCGGAGTTTGTATAAAACGTCGCGATTTCTGTTGCTGAAAGGACTCGATTATAAAATCGAACATCTTTCATTTTTCCGTCGAAGAAATTCGTAATTTTTCCTATCACCACATCACTTGATGTTATCGCCGTGTCAGTGGTAATGACTATGTGGCGCAAACTTGTGTCGAGCGTCGTGCTAAGCTCTCCGTCGATGTAAATTGAAGGGGTATCGAATCCTGGCGCACTTAATGTTCCTGATGTTGTTTTGATAGTGTGTGTTCCTCCATCAAGGTCGATCAGATCTTCTGTTGTTGTGGTTGCATCCACCCAAAAGCTCACTGTTTTTATCGTTTGCTCAACCGCATCGAGCGTAATGAAATCGGTAACTCCGTCGAAAGTTATTTCATTACTCGCAACGGTTGGACTTCCTGTCACCGTTCCTGGCACGTACACATTTGAAGCAACACCTGCCAAGCTTCCAAATGTTTCTTTGTATATCATTCCTGATTCGATGTCTGCATATCCATTCGATATCTGCGTCAGTCCTTTCGAATGTCCTACGAAATCTTCATACACCACGTTTACCGTTCCCGAACTAAAATTCACACTTGTAGAAATATTTTCTTCTTCCGTCCAACTTGCTCCTAAACTTGCTACCGATATTGTGGAAGACATTGTCGTTCCTCCTATTCCGTAGATGAGTTTGTTGTCGTTGGTAATGGATATTCCATCAATTGAGCTTGTTGTCTTGGAAGCGACTGTTCCGTCTGTAGCATTATAAATAGAGGCTCCTGTAGCTGTTCCGACAACAACGTAATCTTTTGTACTAATCGTCTTTGAGTAGACATCTGTCACGCTATTATTTGCAATGGCTGGTGTAGACGCTGTCGTAAGAACCTCTGAAAAGGCATCGTTCACAAAATCATAAATATGGAGTCCTGTTGGGGTTCCTATGTAGAAGACTCCGTTTTCTGCGCTCATCGAAGTGATTCCCGCTAGTGCGAATCGCTTCCAAAAGCTTTGTTTCTCTGCGTTGAATATATACAACGTGTCAGAGGTCGCCATAAGAAACACTTGCGAAGGAAATGCTGGTTCTCCACATCGATCATCTGCTCCGCTTCGGGGATCGTCATCTTCGTCAATCAGGCCATCCAAGTTGTCATCATCCCCTGTTCGGTAATCACAAATACTGTCGCCCCCATCGTCTTTTGTTTCGTTGAACCACGTTACTCCGCTTCCTCGATTTGATCGCCATGAGTCATCCAAGGAATCAAGTCGTGTGTCATAAAAATACTGTGCAGGAACTCCCTCGGCAAGGAATTCTACCGCATCTATTTTTCCAAAAGTTCCACTTCCTACAGAAACCCCGTTTCCTGTGATTTCATCTGTACACAGTTGGGTACTTGATTCAAAAACACGAGTGGTTGTTCCCGCTTCTCCTTTTCCAGAAAACACAGCATTGAGATCCAGATCAAAAACAGCCTGTCTTTGTTTTGGTGCCAAAATATACGGAGTAGTAAGAAGAATTGAATCCGTGTTATCGATTTCGGCCGATAACCCATCTCCGTCTGCGTCAACGGCAAATGCTGAAAAAGCGCATAAACAAGTCAAAAAAACGAACCCAAAAAAGACGGCTGTCTTTTTACGAAACGAGAGGGGTCTTTTTTTGTGTTTTAAAATCATAATTTTCCCTTATTTGGGATACAAAAGTGCATCTCGAATTGTATGGCTCTCTTGGCAAAAACGCAAAAAAAATCATTCCTTAAAAAATTTGACTTTCCTTCGAAAGAACAGAAGAATGAAATACGTCTTTACTCTTCTCTGTATATGAAAAAGAAACTTCTTATTGCTCTCGGTATCATTGCTCTCGGCGCTATTTTATATTTCTCAAAGGCTGGAGACTACCTTCAAGCAAGTCTTATTCAAATGCCAGAAACGGTAACACTGCAGACGAACTTGGGAGATATTAAAATTAAACTCTTGCCAGCAGAAGCTCCCAACCTTACTCGAAACTTTGTTGCACTCGCAAAAGACGATATGTACGACGGAACAATTTTTCATCGTGTCATCGAAGGTTTTATGATTCAAGGTGGAGACTATGAAAATGCGAACGGAACGGGTGGGTCTTCGTATGTAGGAGAAGACATGGAAGACGAATTTTCACAAAATCTTTCCCACGTGAGAGGTGTTGTTTCTATGGCAAACAGAGGTCCGAATACAAATGGTTCTCAATTTTTCATCGTTCAACAAGATGCTCCTTTTCTCGATGGTCGTCACTCAATTTTTGGACAAGTAATTGAGGGAATGGAAACCGTCGACAGAATCGCAAGTGCAAAAACAGGACCGAATGATGCGCCTATTGAACGTATCACTGTTTTTGATGTTGTCGCCGAATAACCCTACTTCTTAATTTTTATAGACTATGCGTCTTTTTCACAAAAAAACACACACAATAACACGCCGAATGTTCGTAGCAAAAACCTTTGGACTCGTCCTCGGGATTATTGCTTACCTTTTAGCACCCATTTATGCTGGAGATTATATTTCTCCATACCTCCAATGGGGAGTTCTTCTTTGGGGACTTACTTTTGGATCGGTGATTGGACTCATGGGTCTTATTACTGAATGCCCCTTCTGGAAACATTGTCTTTTGTACCGATGGTCAACGCTTCGTCCTATTCTCAGAGGAGGGTTTGTAGGAGCGTGGCTTGAATTTATGCTCGCAATTTTACTCTACGATTCAATTGCTGAAATGGCGCTCTATATGAGTTGGGGATCCTTTGTTGAAGGGAATCTTCTCTTGCTTGCTGCACTTGAAGGATTTTTCTGGGGAGCAATCATCGATTACACCGCTACAAAAATTGGTGGAGAGGGTAAAAAAATATTGTAACAAACCTTCTTCCTTTCCGTTCTACGAGTTGGTATAAAAACCAATAACGTATGGGATTTGAGGATCTAGAAAAAATTATTCGTCAACTCTTCCGGAATGCTCGCATTCCGCAGGGGCTTGAACAAAAAGAGCGCATTCGTATGAGTGCCCTCGAAGCGTTTTCACAACAACACGAAGGTTCTGTTGTTCCCATGTGGCACCGCTTCTTTTCTCCAAAAATCTCAACCGTCGCCTTTGCCGCAGTCACCTTCTTGGTGCTTTTTAATATTGCCCCTGGAAACTTTCTTTCTGCGGGAGAGATTCACCCGAAATTTGGACCGGTAGAAGTGCTTCGTGGAAATGACATCATTCTTGTTGATCAAGCTTTCTCTTTAAAGAAGGGCGATGTTGTACGTGTGGGAAACAACTCTGAAGCAGAAATCATTTTTCCAAACAGCTTCACTTCAACAATAAAATCAAGTACGCAGTTAAAAGTGGTAAAAAATGATTCCCTCTTTCTTGAAAAGGGAACTATTGAAGGAATGAGTGCAAGCGAAGGGAAAATCACAACACAACGAGGGCTTATCTCAAGTCCTTCCGAATCTATGTTTCGGGTGTTGGTCTCTGAAAGTGGAGAAACTCATGTGATTAATTTATCCGAAGAGAATCATCTTACGATCTTTGATTGGAAGGATGGAGAAATGAAGCTCTTAGCAGGAGAAGAACTTCGATTGCGAACCGACACAGCCCTTCTTAATCAAGAAATCCCTGACGATTTAAAGCTCTCCCTTTCTCAGATTCGAGCAATCCAAGCGAAACTCATCATTACTCGAACAAAGGTTCTCACGGGAGTTGAAAGAGCTTTTGAGGGGGAACGAAAAGATGCTGATGCAGATTTTGCTTCTGCGAAAAAGAGTTTTCAGTCCATCGTTCAAGTGTTGGAAGCTTCTCGAAACCTACAGATCGTAAAACGAAAGTATGTTGACACTATTCCACTAACCGAGGTGGTACAACGAGTGGCTGAGAAAACAAACGACTTGGCGCTTCTTCAGGAAGCACGAGCCGTAGAAGTCCTTCTTGATTTAGTAGAAAAGAATCGAGCAAGCCTTGGGTTTCAGGTAGAAAAAACGGGCGTACAGACTTTTGATCGATTCGTTCTTCTTGATCGCCTTTTCTCATTGGGAACTGACAAAGAACCGTACTTTGGTGAAATACTGAAACAGAAATATATAATCTCCTTCTTACAGAGAATTCAAAATAACGAGCTCCGTATTGATCAGGTTCTCCTTTTGAATGAAGAAATGGAGAAGTTACCACACAATGAATTGGCTCGGAATTTCTTAGAACGAGTCGCCATTCTCTTTCCTCCTGATCTGCAAACAATGCTTGAGGAAAAGATTGAAAGCACGTTTTAAATCATTCCCGCAAAAGCTTCTGCTAACGTGACGCCTTTTTTGTCGAACAATATTTTCCCATCCTCGAGTCTGATAATACGAGGTTTCAAGGCTTCTACTAGGATTGGATCGTGGGTCGCGAACAAGGTGGTAATCTTTTTTTCTCTATGAAGCACGTGGAATAACGCGGCAATATCTTTTGAATTTTGTGGATCGAGGTTTCCTGTTGCCTCATCTGCTATAAGAATTTTTGGGTTGTGGATGAGTGCCCGCGCAACGGCTGTTCGTTGCTTCTCCCCCCCCGAAAGTGTGTCTGGGAACTGATCTCGCTTCTCCCAGAGATCAACGAGTTTAAGGAGTTCTGGAACCTTCCTGGAAATTTTTTCTTCTTCCCCGCAAACTTCCAAAGCGAAGGCCACGTTTTCGAAAACTGTTTTCTGAGGAAGGAGTTGAAAGTCTTGAAAGACGACTCCTATTTGTCGACGATATTTTTGAAGATTGGAATAGGAGAGTTTTTCTAAAGCAAAATCATCAAGCTGAATCGATCCCAATGTTGGTTTGAGTTCGCCCAAGAGAAGTCGAAAAATAGATGTCTTCCCCGTTCCCGATGCCCCAAGGATGGCCACCATTTCTCCGGGAGCGACTGTGAAGTTTATATTTTTCAAAACTTCTTTTTTCTGGAGGGAAAGAGATACGTTTTGGAATTCCAACATCCTTGGCATTATCAGGGTTGGAATCGGTTTTGACAATTTTTCTTTGCAAGGCCTTTTTTTGGCGCTCATTATTTGTTGCAATACTCTTGCATTTTCCTTTGCTTTTGCTAGGTTCGATTCCGATGGATTTTTTAACCCAATCCGAATTAGCATTCGTACAAAAAAGATGGCGGCTTACAGCCGGTGTTCGGAATGTACTGCTTATTCTTTCCAGCAGCCTGACACCGTTGTCGGTGCAAGACATTGGAAAAAAATTAAAAGCACAAGATCATCCTGTTGATGCGACTACTGTTTACCGTATTTTGGAGCGACTCAAAGAATGCCGTCTTATTCATACGTTACATGAAGGACGCTTTGTAAAATGCTCTGACATGAGTAATCCGAAAGCACATCATTTTTTGCGTTGTAAGAAATGCAATAGCGTGGAAGAAATTTTTCTTGATTACAAAAAATCCATTGCCTCACAACTGGCTTCTGAAAAAAACTTTCTGTTAACCGACGTAGACCTCGAGTTTTGGGGGGTTTGCCAAGGTTGTACAATAAAATAGTTCAACCGTGATGTTGACTTTTACGAAGGCTTTTGTAGAATACCTTTAGAGAATTTACCTTTTTCTCAAGACACGACTTAGACTATGAAAAACTTACCTTTCTTTCTCCTCATCCCTTTGCATGCAGGAGGATAATTTAAAGTAGCGTACTTGAGGGAGAGGGTTTTATTTATACCCTTTTCTCCATGGAAATGATTATTGCCGGAATCGGCGGTTTATTGCTCGGAGGCGGGATCAGCTTCGCTGTTTTTCGTCCCAAAACCAAGCAAATAGAATCGCACGCTCGACAAGAAGCCGAGCGACTACGAAAAAAGGCTGAGCAAGAAAGTGATAGAACACTTACTGATGCTCGTGCGCATGCCCAAAAATTGCGCCAACAAGCTCAAGACGAAGAGACGAAGTCTCGTCAACGAATCGATAACCTTCAAGCGCAGGCTGATGAACGTGTCTCCAAGCGTGAACAGGTACTCGAACAAAAAGTAGAGCGAACGGAAGAAGCGAAAGAAAAGTATGAACACGCTATCGATCAGTACGCGAAACAAAAAGAAGAGTTTCAACAAGGACTCGACAAGCAAAACGAGGAACTCGAACGAGTTGCGAAGTTGTCCAAGGAAGAAGCAAAGAAAGAGCTCTTCGATCGAATGGAAAAACAAGTCGATGAAGAATTGGCTGAAACACTTCACAAGAAAGTGGAACTCATGCGACAAAATGCGGATGATGAAGCCGCAAATGTTATCGTTCAATCCGTTCAACGCTTTGCCTCTACAACAACAAACGAAAACACAACGACTGTTGTGAAAATTGAAAGCGAAGATATCAAAGGAAAGATTATCGGTCGAGAAGGACGAAATATTAATGCCTTCGAAATGATGACCGGAGTAGACGTTATTATCGATGATGCGCCGGGAACCGTAACGATTTCAAGTTTTGATATGTTCCGTCGATACGTTGCAAAGATTGCTTTAGAGAATTTGATTAAGGATGGACGAATTCACCCATCACGAATCGAAGAGTCTGTGAAGCAAGCACAAGACAGCGCTGATAAACTCATCTTGGAAATCGGGCAAAAGGCCTGCCAAGATTTGGGAATTGCAAACTTGTATCCAGAACCAATTTTGAAATTGATTGGACGACTTCGATTCCGAACGTCTTACGGACAGAATGTATTGAGTCACTCTATTGAGGTGGCATTCATTTCTGAAGCCATTGCGACTCAACTCGGAGGCAGTGTTGATCCCGAAGTTTGTAAAAAAGCAGGACTCCTCCACGACATTGGAAAGGCGGTGTCACACGAAGTAGAAGGAGGACACGCTATTATCGGAACTGAGATTCTTGAAAAATTCGGTGTTGATAAACGAGTTATCACAGCGATGAAATCTCACCACGAAGATTTCCCATATGAATCTGTTGAAGCGAGAATCTTGCAAGCAGCGGATGCGATTAGTGCATCTCGACCAGGCGCTCGACGAGAGACGTTGGAAAAATACATCAAACGTCTAAAAGAACTCGAATCAATTGCTGGAAGCTTCTCTGGAGTTGAGAAGGTATACGCGATTCAAGCGGGACGCGAGGTGCGAGTCTTCGTAAACGCAAAAGAAGTCGACGACAAAAAAGCTGAGAAATTGGCATATGAAGTCGCTCGAAAAATCGAGAAAGATTGCGACTACCCAGGAGAGGTAAAAGTTGCCATCCTTCGAGAGAACAGGTTTGAGGGCATTGCGAAATAGTTATTTAAGTGGGATACGTATCCTAAGGATACGTATCCTATTTTTTTTATACTTTTTTAAATCGCATTCTCCACACAGAAGATCCCTCTTTTATCTTTGCCTGCTCCCAGTCGGTTTGTGTGTCGTAGGGAGAGGTTGAGAATCTTTCAATGGAGGAATAGGGAGACTCTTCCACCACTTCCAACGTTTCATTAAAGAGGAACTCTTGATCCGTTTGAAAGATAAAGTCCGTTCGACCATCAAGCCACTGGGAACAGTCTTCAAGAAATTTAGAATTTACGAAGCGTCGTTTTTTATGCTTTTCTTTGAACCACGGATCGGGAAAATTAACGAAAATTTCTTCAACGAGCGCGCCTTGCTTTTGACAGGGTTCAACGATGGCACGAAAGTTTCGCCCCGCGTCTCCGTCGAATACGACGACATTCTTTACGTCGGCAAACTTTGTTCTCAATTTCTCTGCCAGTGGCACGCGAATTTCAAAGACGATGAAGTTCTTCTCTGGAAATTTTTCAATCAATACTTCTACAAATTCTCCTTTGCACGCCCCGACATCAATAATGACAGGATGGTCATTCCCAAAGCCTGCAAAGGAAAATTCCTTTGTAATCGCGAGTGGGTTTACGTGCGGTCGGATTCGTTTTGGCATCGGTAGGAGTGTAGGAATTTTGACAAAAAACAAAACCCCTCTTTTTTTATTGACGAGAAATCGCTCTCGCAGTACGATGAAAGCGAAATGATGACAGCTTCTCACCACCATCGCCCAGTCGGAAAAGGACGAAAAGAAGTTTAAAAAAAACCGAAATTTTTGTATTCTCCTGTAGCGAAACTATGGGATTTTTCGTTCATTACTTCTCTCAACTATGACAACTCAACAATCAATACCATTTCTCGAAAAAAACGATCCTCAAATCGCTGATGCCATCCGTGGCGAAGAGCGAAGAGAATCTGAAGGATTAGAACTGATTCCAAGTGAAAACTATGTATCTCGTTCGGTGCTAGAAGCCGATGGATCCGTCTTTACGAATAAATACTCTGAAGGATACCCAGGACGTCGATACTACGGCGGACAGGACTACACAGACGTTATCGAACGCATTGCGATCGAACGGGCGTGTAAGCTCTTTGGGTGCAAATACGCGAACGTCCAACCTCTCTCTGGAGCGCCTGCGAATGTGGCGATGTACTTCGCTCTCGCCGAACCAGGAGATACCATCCTCGGAATGGATCTCGGGCATGGAGGACACCTCACACACGGTCACCCTGTGACACATCTGGCGAAGATCTTTAACTTCGTACGATATAAAATGAAAGATCCAGAAACTGGAGAAATTGATTACGAAGCACTCCGTGAAACGGCACTCCGTGAAAAACCAAAAGTCATCTTGGCTGGGTTTTCTGCATACAGTCGTGAACTCGATTACGCGAAATTTGTAGCGATTGCAAAAGAAGTCGGCGCGATCACTGTCGCTGACATGGCCCATATTGCTGGACTGATTGCGGGAAAGGCCGTACGCAATCCATTCGATGATGGATTCGATGTGATTACCACAACAACGCACAAAACATTGCGAGGTCCTCGAGGAGGAATGATTCTCACGAGGGATAGTGAAGAAATAGCGAAAAAAATTGATAAATCTATTTTCCCAGGACTTCAAGGGGGACCACACATGCACCTCATTGCAGCGAAGGCGGTGGCATTTGGAGAAGCAATGACACCAGCATTTCAAGAATACGCACAACAGATTTTGAAAAATGCGAAAGCAATGGAAAAGGTTTTCTTAGACAACAACATTCGACTCCTCGGAGGCGGAACCTCTAATCACCTGCTTCTGGCAGATGTTTTTGGAAGTTTAGGGGTAACTGGAAAAGAAGCACAAACTGTTCTCGATGAAGTTGGAATGACGCTTAATATGAATTCGATTGCCGATGATCCGAGGAAGCCAATGGATCCTTCTGGAATCAGATTTGGAACACCAGCGATTACGACTCGTGGATTTAAAGAAGCTCACTGTGCTCGTGTTGCAGAACTTATGATTGAGGTGCTCAAGGACAAAGATAATCCGACGCTCAAGAAAAAGGTTCGTGAAGAAATCCGAGACCTCTGTCTTCGGTTTCCGATTCCAGACATCATGGTCTAAGAAGTTTTACTTCTCATATATATAAATCTTTCCCTTTCCAACCGGCTCAGTGTGAGTCGGTTTTAAGGATGGTAGCTGAAATCCGTTTGAAACAATCCGGCATCCAGGTTTGAGTTCTTCCCATTTTTCCGTGTAAATTCTTTTCATAGCTTCGGGAAGGAGGTAGCAAAAAATTACATCCGCATCAGATAAATCTACCGTAAAAAGATCCTTGGATTGGAAATCGATATTCGTTTTGAGGAGCGTATTTTTTATTTGGGCGAAGAGGATGGCGGGCTTCACGAGGTCATAGCCTCGACAATACGCCCCTGAAGTACTTTTCATAACTTCGAATAAGATAGATCCTGTTCCACATCCGAGATCGTACACAATGTCCCTCTGATGGATTCCCGAAAGCTCAATCATTTTTTTTGTCACTTTTTTGGAAGTGGAAACAAGCGGGGCTCCGTAAAAAAACATCCCCCATGCCATCCATACCCCAAACACAATTGCTCCTAGCAGAATGATTCCGAAGAGCGTTAAAATAACATTTGTTATCATTGTCCGAAGTTTTGCCAATATTCAATTTCTGGATCGTTCCCTTGATTTGGAACGAATGGGAATTCTAAATTCTGTACCTTTTTGTGTGCGTCCTGAAGTTCTGAAATTACTTGCTGACGATCTTCTTCTGATACTTCCAATTGCCTCTGCCCAATCTTTCCAGTGTGATCTGATGATGTGAGGAATTCAAGCTCACAGACGTCTACTGACCATCCGAGGTCTTTACTATTTTGAGCCAGAAGGTCGTAGAAAACCAGTTGTCTCCACAAAGATTCGCCCTTTGTAATGGCCCGTGGCTTTCCAGATTTGTAGTCCACAATTTTTACTTTTGTTTTTCCTTCATCGAGAAAGTCGACGCGATCCATCTTCCCTGTGATACGAATATCATCAATCGCGGGATTGTATTTACTGAACGCAAACTCAATCAAAGAATCTTCTTTGAATGCCTCTTTTCGTTTTTCGAAATAATTCTCCAAGACTTCTTTTCCGTGATCCAACCATTTTTCAAATTCCTTTTTTTCGAGATTTTGTCCTCGGAGCGCTCGCTCGAATTCGCTCAAAAGGAGTGATTGTGTTGGGAGTTCTTTCGTTCGTTTATACATTTCCAAAAATCGCTCAAGCGCCTCGTGGAGTGAGACACCGAGTGCGAGCTGTGGCAATGGACGACGTGGAAATCGAAGCAATCGTTGATAGAGAAATTTTCTCGGACAATCTAAATACGTTTGCAAACTCGTCGCCGACCAAACGAAATCTTTCACTCGTGCTTGGAGAATTTCTTTTTCTTGCGCGGTGAACAATGGTTGTTCTTTTGTCGAAAGAAAAACCGGAAGCAGTTTTTGAACGGACTCTTCTGTCTTGTCTCGCGGGAGCAGAGTACAAACTGAATCGGGAATTTCGTGCCAAAATTGTGATGGATTTTTTTCTCTCCCAGAGAAATCGGTCGCACTGTAGGACAAGAAAATTTCTTTTCTCGCTCGAGTCATCGCTACGAAAAACAAACGACGTTCGTCTTCATTTTCATCGTGTTCTTCATGGAAAAGTTGTGGCAATGCAATTCCGTTTCTGGCTCTATTATTACCCCACACACGATCAAGCAGTCCTGGAAGAAAGACGATATCAAACTCTCGCCCCTTCGATCCATGAGCGGTAAGAATGTGCACAGCCCTCTGGTCAGCGGGCAAGGAATTGGGTCTGACTGGAATGCCCAACTGTGCATGAAGATCAATTCGTTCAAGAAGGTCTGAAAGCTTTTCACATTTTTGTTCCCGCGCCCATTCGATAAATTTCCGAATCATCTGCCAGTCTTCTGAAGATGTTTCGTTATCTTTTTGTGAAATAAATTCGGCGAGTCCTGATTCGTATAATAATTTTTCAATCAACACTTCTGGACGACAGTGCCAAAATTGTTGGCGAGAGTTAATGATAAGATTGAAGATGTTTTCCAAGCTTTCATCGCTCTCCGATTCTCGCTCAAGAAGGGCGATAACCGATGTTTTTTCTTCGTTTCGTTTGAGGGATAGTTGAAGCAGTTTTTCTCCAGAGATTCCAAAGAATTGTGTATGAAGAAGCTCCATCATTTTTTCATCGTTCCCCGGATCAGCGAAAATTTCCAACATTAAAATGAGGATTCGTATCCATTGGTCTTCAAATATATTTTGAAAAATTTGAGCCGAAACAGGAATCCCAAACTTTGGGAGTTCGCGCGCAATTTCCAAAACTTCTGCATTTTTCCTGCATAAAATCGCAATTTCACCAGGCGCTGTTCCCTCTTTTAATGACTGCTGAATGCGTTCCACAAGGAATCCAAGTTCGCTCAGTCTCGCTCCAAATACGGCTTTGTGAATTGTTCCCGCAAAATCTTTATTGGCCCCACTCGCGGTTAATTTTTTGTCGGCATCGGCTCGAGTTTTATTATTCGCAATAGAAGCAAAGGCTCCGTCGAGAATATTTTGAGCAGATCGGTAGTTTTCGGTGAGCGTGATTTGCTCGTGTGAGGGGAAGTGTTTTTGGAATTCAAAAATGTTCTCCACACTCGCCCCCTGAAATCGATAAATCGCTTGATCATCGTCTCCCACGGCGAAGATATTAGGATCGTCATGGAAGTCGCTGAGTGCCCACAGGAGCTCGTTTTGTACAGAATTGGTGTCTTGGTACTCATCGACCAAAACCCACTGAAATCGCTCCGCTAAATCGAGTCGCAAATTTTCATTTTCTTTTACTTCTCCAATCACCCACATGAGCTGATCATCAAAATCAAAGAATCCTTTTTCTTTCATCTTCGCTTCATACACATCCCAAAAATCTGCCAGCTCTTCCATACGTCGAATTTTACGATCGATCTCTTCTCTTTTTTTTGGTTTGAAATCGCCCTCTTTAAATTCGCTAAATTTTCGTTTGTAGAAATTTTCTGGATCTTCTTCGAGTCGTTTCTTCTCATCGGGAATAAGGGTTCGAAGACCTTCTGCGGAAATGTTTTCTCGTTTGAGCTTTGAAATAGCGCTCAAAATATCGTGCCGAAAGATAAAATCATCCCAGACACTGGAGAAGAATTCCCATTTTTTTGATTGTACGGATGCTTGGAATGCGAGTGCTTTTTGGAGATCATCAGCTACTTCCCGTGTTCCTCGTTTCGTTTCAAAGTATTCTGGATACTCATCCATCACCCACTGGCAAAATCCATGAAATGTGGAAATTTTCACCTTGTACGCTTCGTTCCCGATGCTTGACTGAAGCCGATCTCGCATTTCGGTCGCTCCGGCCTCAGTAAACGTGAGGCAGAGGATGTTGTGTGCATGTGCCCCTACATCTTGTTGCAGGAGGTGTGCGATACGCGCTGTAAGAAGATGTGTCTTTCCCGTTCCTGGCCCCGCTAAAACCAAAATCTGTCCGTAGACCTTTTCCACCGCTTTTCGCTGGGCGGGATTGAGGTTTTTGAGAAAATCCGTAGATTGAGACATATGGGAAAAATGATTTCTTTTTGCGTGATTCTTTGTACACTTTTTTCGATGGGATGTGAACACACAACTTCAGAAATTCTTCACACTTCGCACGAGTTGGAAACCGCAACCGTGCAAATCGGGGAACAATCATGGAATGTTGAAATAGCGCGGACGCCTGAACAACGACAACAAGGACTTATGCTCCGCGAATCGCTTGAAGCAGGAACAGGGATGTTGTTTAAATTCGAGGAAGAAGATTTTCACGCCTTTTGGATGAAAAAAACACTCATCCCACTGGATGTCATTTGGATTTCTGCAGATATGAAAGTGATTGATGTACAGACACTCACCCCTTGTGAAGTTGAAGAGTGTCCAAGCTTTCAACCTGCTGAAAAAGCGCTCTACGTACTTGAAGTAGGTGCTGAATCATTTGAAGGATTGGTAGATGACTCTGTCTTGCTTAGATAATGATATATATCGTCTCCTCTAAAAGTTAACTGCCCGGGAAGTGGGTGTTTATCATTTAATATTTTTGCAATCTTTGCATTGTTATTCTCTTCTGAAAGAAGAGAAATTATCTTCTCCCCAAGTTTATTGTCTTTTATAAAATCTTGTTTTGAGAATCTGTTTTTCAGATATCCAGATCTTTTTAGATCTCGAATGTGTGACAAAACTGCACTTTCTTCTCTTTTTTTAAACCTTGCGACTCCTTCTCTATTGAGAAATATCTGCACTAATTTCTCATTTGAAGTAATCCCATAACGCCGATTAAGAAATCGTAAATATCTATTTTCAAGTTCCTCCCAAGGAGTGTGGTTTTCTTTTTGAGGATTGGCATAGAATGTCCGCGTGTCTTCAAGACGCTTTCCTTGCTTATCACAATATTCAGGATCAATCCCTTCTAGGGAATCCAAAAATTCCTTTGTTTTATGATGGACTTGTACACATCCTTTTAGAGCCGCTGCTATATATCTTCTAAGCGTCCCCGGGTTTTGTCTTAAAATTCGCTCCAATCTTTCGTCATGTGATTCCTCTATTCTTTTTGTTGCTTCTTCTCGAATTTTTTCGGCTACCTTTGTTAAATTTTCACCAACAGCTCCCTCGTAGATATCCAACAACATCTCTCCAAAAATTTCTTGTAGATCTGAAGCTATTTGAAATTTCCCAGGCCGATTAAGCTTTAATGGGTTAGATGGCCAAATTTCTTTCGCTCCTTCTTCCATATTTGGAAAATACAAAGTTCTCAAAATTCGTCAACCTCTCTTTTATATTTTTTTAATTTCAATTCGCTTTCTACCAGCGAGTTTTCTACAATACCCCCGACATGGATAAAGCTTACGATCACAATTCGACGGAAGATGGAATCTACCAATCTTGGGAAGACTCTGGAAATATGCGTGCAGACAACACTTCTGACAAAGAACCTTTTACTATTGTACTTCCTCCGCCAAATGTGACGGGGCAATTACACCTTGGTCATGCGGCGATGCTCGCGATTGAGGATATTATGATCAGGTACCAGAAGATGACGGGGAAAGAGGTTCTCTGGCTACCAGGAACTGATCATGCCGCGATTGCGACTGAGAACGTGGTACTCAAGCACTTGGGAATTCAAAGCCGAGAAGAAATGGGGCGAGAAGAATTTTTGGGAGAGTGTCGAAAATTTGCGCAAGAAAAACACGATCGTATCGTGCATCAAATTAAAAAAATGGGGGCGTGGCTCGACTGGTCACGTGAAGCCTACACGTTTGATGATGAACGAAATCACTCCGTAAATACGATTTTTAAAAAATTATACGATGACGGACTTATTGTTCGCGGACATCGGATGATTAACTGGTCGGTGGGGGCGCAGTCAGTTATTGCTGATGATGAAGTGGAATGGGAAGACAACGAAGGTGAGTTCTATGACATCCAATGTGGACCATTTATTATTGGGACATCTCGTCCTGAAACGAAATGTGCCGACAGTCCCGTTGTGATTAATCCCGCAGCAAATTACGTAAAAGCAGAAAAGGAAACTGACAAGTCTCCTCTCATTATCTCGAAGCACAAATGGGATGACGGAGTGCATTTCCAGAATGAATATGATTTGAAGGAAGTGATCAAAGGAAAGAAATTAGAGGGTATGGAATTCGAGTTTGAGACGTATGCGGGAGTGCGAAAATTCTACGTGTTGGTCGATGAATGTGTCGATCCAAAGTTCGGAACGGGAGCCATGACGATTTCAACATCTCACTCCTTGGAAGACTACGAACTCGCTCAGAGACACGATTTACCAATGTTGCAGAAGATTGATTTCGAAGGAAAGATGACCGCTGTTGCCGGCCCATGCGAAGGTATGACGGTAGCGGAAGCCCGAAAAGAATCGGTAAAGCACATGGAAGAAAAAGGGCTTTTGATAAAAAGAATTCCGTATTCAAATCGTGTTCCAAAATGTTACCGAAGTGGATGTGTTATCGAGCCGATGATTTCTCCGCAGTGGTTTGTGAGTGTAGAGAAAGAATTTACCGACAAATTCACAGGAAAGAAAACGACATTAAAAAAACTCACTCAAGAAGCCGTTCGCGGCGGCGATGTAAAAATTATTCCAAAGCAGTTTGAGAAAACTTATTTCCAATGGATCGATAATCTTCGTGATTGGTGCATCTCTCGTCAAATTTGGTGGGGACATCAGATCCCAGTGTGGTACGACGAGAAGGGAATGATTGCAGAGGTTGGGAAAAGAAAAAGCGTCTATTTCATACGACATGGAGAAAGTGAAGGAAATGCACAAGGGTTTATTCAGGGGCAACAAGAAGGAAACCCTTTAACAGAAAAAGGACGAGATCAGGTGAAAAAAAGTGCTCAATCACTAGTAGGAAAGACTTTCAAAAAAATTATTTCCTCTGATCTAAAGCGAGCAAAGGAGTCTGCTGAAATTCTAAAAGAAGAACTTGGCATTGATGCAGAAATTGAAATCTGGCCAGAATTGCGAGAATGGAACACTGGAACCGCAACTATGAAATCTATTAAAGAAGTTTTTGGAACCGACAAATTTCCCTATGACAAAATGGCGGAGAAATTTGAAGCTGGGGAGTTCGGACCCGAGGCGGAGACTTTAGAAAAGTTGTTAAAAAGAGGGAAAACCGTCCTCAAAAAATTAGAGAAAGAACACGATGTTCTCGTTATTGCTCACGGAGGTCTTCTTGGAACTATGAAGAAATTCACGCAAGACGGACACCTAGAAGGTCTTTCTACTTTCTTCAAGCAACAATGGGATCCAAAAAATTCTGCTGTTATCGAATTACCAACGTCATATCTTAAGCAAGACAAAGACACGCTCGATACATGGTTCTCTTCGGCCCTATGGCCACTCTCAACGCTCGGTTGGCCAAACGAAGAAGATGCTGATTTTAAAAAATTCCATACCACCGACGTCCTTGAAACAGGGCACGACATTCTCTTTTTCTGGGTGGCGCGAATGATTATGTTCGGACGATATGCGACTGGAAAATACCCATTCGAAACTGTGTATCTTCACGGGATGGTGACCGACGAACATGGGAAAAAAATGTCTAAATCTAAGAACAATGGAATCGATCCACTCGAAATGATTGATGAGTTTGGGGCTGATGCCGTTCGACTGAGCTTGGTAATCGGAACAAGCCCAGGGAATCCAATCCCAATCGGAAAAGCAAAAATCGGTGGATACCGAAACTTTGTGAACAAACTCTGGAACGCAGGACGATTTGTTCAGATGCAGTTGGAAGATGGCGAATCTGGAAACGCTGAACCAAAAAGCTTGGCCGATAAATGGATTGCATCTCGGTTTTCTACTGTTTCAAAAGAAATTGCAACACACTTGCAAAAACATGAAATATCTATTGCAGGAGACAAGATTTACCACTTCGTGTGGGATGAATTCTGCGACTGGTACATCGAAGCGAGCAAAGTGGAAAAAAATCCAGCATTCTTGAAACACATCTTCCTTGAAATCCTGAAACTCACCCATCCTCTCTGTCCATTTATCACGGAGAAGCTTTGGGGAGAACTGGCAGACGATGGATTTTTGGTGGATCAGGAATTTCCTATTTCAGATTTTGCAGACAATGGCGCTGAAAAATCATTCTCATTGATTCAAGAAGTTGTGACAGAAATTCGTCGAGTTCGAGCGGATAACCAGCTCAATCCAAAGGAAAAGCTTTCCTTTTCTACTGAATATAGTCTCAACGAGCCACTTATTGAAACTCTTGCAAACGTGAAATCTCGATTCCTTGATGTAAAAATGACTACAAAAATTGTAGTAGGAGGACATGAAATTTTTATTCAAATTCCTGTTGATGAAAAACGTATCGCTCGTGAAAAAACTGCGCTTGAAGGGCAGATCAAATCTCTCGAGGTTCGTCTCGGGAATAAAGGATACGTCGATAAAGCGCCCGCGCATTTGATTGAACAAACAAACAAAGAACTCGAGGAAGCGAAAGAAAAGCTTAAAAAACTTTCATGAAAAAACTGATTGCTCGTGCAATAGCAGAGTTAAAAACGTTTGAGGATCGAACGAAGTTTTTTGGAACCATTCAGTCTCTAAAACTTCCCCTCACCCTCTCCACGATGAAAAGAATCGTGTGGATGCTTGCTGTGGTGGCCTGCGTTTATCTCTTCATTGCAAGTGTTATCAGTCGCTCCTATGCCATCAGTGCTTCTGGGAATCTGGCCTGGGGATTACTGGTCTTTGTCATGTTTATCTATCCCGTCAGTACGATATTGCCTCGCACAAAAATCATTTCCCAACTCGTCCTTTTGCGAAAAGAAACGGGGATTCTTGTTTTTGTTTTCGTTCTTCTCCATGCCTTTTTCTTCCTCTGGAAAATAAACGGATGGGGAGATATTCCTTTCCATATGTTTAAAAACTTCAGTCTTTCGACTGGATCGTTGGCGTTTCTCATTATGATTCCTCTTACCCTTACCTCATCCTCATGGGCGATGAAAGCAATGGGGTACAAGGCCTGGAAAATCCTTCACAGCACGGCTTATCTCGTATTTGTTTTGACGGCGCTTCATATCGCCACAAGCGAATGGAAATCAGAAGGAGAACTCGAAGGCGGTCCAATTTTGTTACTTTTAATATACCTCGGACTCCGATGGTTTCTGTGGTGGAAAAAGAAACAAAAGTAATCTTACTTCTGCGTCAGTTCAAACACTTTTTGTATAATCTTTGCCGCTTCAGCCCTGAGGATTGAATTCTTTGGTTTGAATGTTCCGTCTGGATATCCACTGATAATTCCGATTTTTTTCGCGTGTTGAATCACGTGGAGATTGGGCGAATGGAAATCGACATCAACAAAAGAACTCCTCACTGGACCCGTTGGAACATCGACATCAAATATTTCAAAGATTGCCCGAAGGACATCAACTCGATCCGCCTTCTTGTCTGGGTTCGGATGATCTGCCCACATAGTCAGTCCCATCGCCTCCCCCATCGCCATCTCAGATGCTGCCCAGTGACCTTCTGCATATGGATTTTCGGATTCCATCTCTACGACAAATGGCACATCTCCGATCTGGAACAACATGTTGGTAATCTCCGCTTTTGTCACGGGATCTCCAGGACCAAAGAGCCCTGTTTCGTTTCCGTTGTCATCGAGATATCCTCCGATAATGCCAAGGTCTTGAAGGAATTTTACGGGTCCCAAAAACCACGCTTCTTCATCGACATCAATGAATGGAATCTCTCCTACTCTGAATTTTTCTTTTGCAGAATTAATCCGCGCTTCCACGACAAGCGAGTTGAGGAGTTCGATTTCTTGTTCAAGTCGTACTCGATCTGACAATGCTTGTGTGAATTTAAGAAAGTTCCCAATGTAGGCAATAAGCTCTCTCCGGGGCGTGGGTTTAAAATTGTACTGATGGAGTACGAATGAAATTTCGGTTAATCGTTCTGCTCCATTGTCGCTAATTCGTGGACGAACAGCATTGAGTTCAATGTGTTTTACATCAAAGAGTTCCACCGCTTGCCTGAAGTTTGAAACGCGTGGCACTTCCGTTGGAAAACACTCCCCTTCGTGCCGTCTGAACACACCTTCTTTTCGAGTGAGAAAGCACATGTTGTCATACGTCCATCCATCCGTTCCGCACACGAATTCTTTCTCCGTTGGACACGGTTCTGCTTTGGGAATACTCCATTTCTGACAGGCGCCTTCATGAAGAATCTTTACGTCTTTTTGAAACGGGAAGCATCGATTGTAATAGGTTTTTCCATCGGTTCCACACACCGGATCTTCTCTCAAATTGCACTCTGTTGAGGGGCTATCGATGTGGTTTCCGAGAATGATTTTATTCGCAGTAATGGGGAAGTCTCCCTGAAACCACGTCTCAAGATCACGGAAATCACTTTCTTCTGTGAGTAAGAAATCTGGGTTCGGAATAGAGAACTGATGCTCGCCCGAAAACGTTCCCATTGAGGTGTCCGCTAATACTCGGAGTTCCGTTGTTTTCTCGTCTGGGAGCCAAACGTCGAGGTTCGCAAACTGCATCACGTCGCTGTCGGCTAATGCCATTTTTCCAAGTGATTTGTTTCCCTGCATCAATTCATATCGAACAAATTGATCCCGATTATCTCCTTTGTGAAGAAACCGAAGCTTCTTCAGTGTTACCCCCTCTGCATTGTGTCCCGTTGGGAGAAGCCATATCCGTAAAATCTCTACATTTTCTTCCCCTGGTTCGATTCGTTGTGTTGGTAAATTGTTTGAACTCAAGCTCACTTCCAACTCAGGACGAACAGCCGCAAAAGCGCTTGAAATAAGGAACAGCACCCCGAATGCAATTACATATTTTTTCATCAAGTTTAACTTTACACTCTTTTGGAAAAAAGCAAAACGCGAACAAAACTGGGAATAAAACTAGAACGGCAAATCCTCAACTGAGGGTTCTCCTAAGTCCGCTGGCGCTTCTTTCGCAGGAGCAGATTCTTTCTTTTCTTGGTTTGGTTTCCAGTCATCAACCTGCAAGTAATGAGTCATTCCACTCGCACTTGGTTCTCGTCGTTCACAGACTTTTACGTTTACCCACCCATTATCAAGATTTTGTTGCATCGCTTGCACGTCGCTCTCTGAAATGCTCAGCTTCATCATGTCTCCGAAGCGAGTTGTTATTTTCTTTCCGTTTCCGCAATACACTTTTTCGTCAGCCATGTTTAAAAATTAATCGAAAGGAGTGTACTTATTTTTTTGAGAAGCGCATCCGAAAATTAGACTTTTTCCCGACAGTTTTCGACCCACTCTTTATTTTCAAGATACCATTTAATGGTCATTGGCAGGGCTTCTTCAAAGGTGTGTCGCGGTCGCCACCCAAGCTTCGCTGCAATCTTGTTTGCATCCATCGCATATCGTCGATCGTGTGCCTTTCTGTCTTTTGTGAATTTAATTTGAGAGGTAGATCCGGGAACATTTGCGAGAATGAGTTCTGCAATTTCAATATTATTTTTTTCGTTGTGCCCTCCAATATTCCAGACATCGCCTGAGTCTGATTTTTCAAAGGCGAGAAGAATCGCTTCGCAGTGATCCTCAACATACAACCAATCTCGAATATTTTTCCCATCTCCGTACAAAGACAAGTCTTCACTTCCCATCGCTTTAAACAGAAAGAAAGGAATCAGCTTTTCAGGGAATTGGTAAGGCCCGTAATTATTTGAACATCGGGTAATAATCGCATTGAGTCCGTAGGTTTCTTGCCAGCTGAGCACGAGCAGGTCTGCTGATGCTTTGGCTGCCGCATACGGGCAGTTTGGCGCGATTGGGGTGTCTTCCTTGAAGTAGTCTGTTGAACCGTCTCCTAAGTCCCCATACACCTCATCGGTCGAAACTTGGTGGTATCGTTTAATGTTGTATTTCCGTGATGCCTCAAGCAGTGTGTGCGTCCCCACAATGTTTGTTTGGATAAATGGATTGGAATCTTCAATTGATCTGTCCACGTGTGTCTCTGCCGCGAAGTGAATTACTCCGTCGAACTCCTCTGTTGCGAACAATTGATCTACGAATTCCACATCGGCGATATCTCCCTGAATAAACGTGTATCGAGGGTCATTTTCGATGTCTCGTAAGTTTTCTAAATTCCCCGCATAAGTCAGTTTATCAAGATTTACGATTTGGTAATCTCGGTTCTTCAAGAGGTGATGAATGAAGTTCGATCCGATAAATCCTGCGCCACCTGTTATGAGTAATTTTTTCATCGCTGGGAAACTATCATATTTTCAAAAAAAAATCTTTGAAATCTTTGAGAAAACGCGTATAAGTTTTCCGTTCTTCTTGCGCCTTTTAACCTGGGGCCCCCGAAAAATCGAAGATTTTATGGGGAGAGGAGGAGATGACGAAATAAGCGAAGTTCTGCACCGCAGAACGAAGCAATGAAGTCTTCGACGACGAGCCGCCTTAGCTCAGAGGTAGAGCACATCCATGGTAAGGATGGGGTCTCGGGTTCAACTCCCGAAGGCGGCTCCAGTGAAATTAATATGAAAACTTATCTCTTTGTCCTCGGTAGAAACCCGATTCTCTCTCGGAGTGAATTGGAACCTTTTTGTGACGAAGTGCTGTATGCGGAAGATAAATCATTGATGCTGGTGGAGAATATAAAATTTGAAAATCCACGAGACTTGCCGAAATCACCCGAACAAATTTTCCTCGATCGACTCGGGGGAACGATTCGTATGGGAGAAGTATTGGGGGAATGTAAAAGTGAAAAAGAAGTACAAGACAAGATCATTGAGCAAATTCAGTCAGACAAACCCGAAGGAAAGGTGCAACTTGGTGTCTCTGCGTGGGGATGCGGAAACACATTTCTCAGACACTTTCTTCCAGAAATGAAGAATGCGCTGAGAGATCAACACGACCGAAATTGTCGTATCGTAAATGCGCCTGGGAAGAATCTTGATTCAGGAAAAATCTTTGGAGAAAAGTTATTGAAAAAAGGATTTGAGTTCTTGGTGTGGAAACGAAAAGATTCTTTTCTTGTGGCAAAGACGGCCGCAAATCAGAACTTGAGAAACTACGTCCTGCGAGACCGAGATAAAGATTTCCGAGATGCACGCATGGGAATGTTGCCTCCAAAGGTAGCTCAGATTCTTCTCAATCTTGCAAACCCTGAGTGGGAGGACGTTGTCATTGATCCGTTTTGCGGAAGTGGAACGGTGAATATTGAAGCCGCGATTACGGGGTACAAAACTATCGGTTCTGATCTTGATGAAAAAAGAACGGGAAAGGCGAAAGAGAATTTTGAACAAATGTCTGACAAATTTCGATACGATATAACCAGTGGTGAATTTTTCGCAGGCGACGCAATGAAATTTCCTCTTAAGAAAGCGAGTGGAGTCATTGTTACAGAGGGGTTTTTGGGCGATGTATTTGAGAAGCACGCCACTCCACAATCAATCGCCGATGCCGGTCGGTTAATTCTTCGCATGTGGGAAAAAGTCTTAGCCCATCTTGAGGATTCGTCTGTACACACGATTGCTCTTTGCCTTCCTGCGTGGAAATTTAAAGGAAAAACAATCTCGATAAGCGAAGATTTATTTGCTAAAATAGAGAAAAGTTCTTATATTCCGTCCGCTCTTTTTGAAGGCAAACGCACGTTTATTTATTCTCGACCAGACAGCTTTGTAGGAAGAGAAATATGCGTCCTGAAAAAACGATCTTAAACATTCCCGGGTAGCTCAGTGGTAGAGCAATTGGCTGTTAACCAATTGGCCGCCGGTTCGAATCCGGCCCCGGGAGCCATAAAAAAAGAATCAACCCTTGCGGTTGGTTGTTTTTTTATTTGCACGCGAAGCGTGTCGAACCGAAGGTTCGATCGAAAGCCCAAATCTTTGATTTGGTGTTGAAGACTTCGGTGAGCCGAAGGTGAGCAAGAAGTATCCGCCCCCCCTCTTAAAAGTGTTCACCCCCTTTTCCCCTTGCTTATTTTTCCTACTTCTTTACCCTCTCCCTGCAATACGTTGTGTTTTAGAGAGTTTAGTAAATAAATTCCCACAAGGCCACTCTTGCAAAATTTATTTCCTAACCTCTTCTTATCATGAAAGGTACAATCAAAAAGATCTTGAATGGATTTGGATTCATCACTCCGGAAGGCGGAGACAAAGATGTTTTCTTCCACGCGAACGATCTCGCTGGTATCGACTTTGAAAGCCTAAAAGAAGGTGACGTTGTCACATTCGATATGGGTGAGTCCGAAAAAGGACCAAAGGCTGAGAACATTGCGCTTGCTACAGAGTAATTAAGCAATTGCACTCAAGAAAGACCGCTAGAATCTCTAGCGGTTTTTTTATTTCCCATTCCAAAACCCCATCCTTTCAGTACAATGTGAACGATGATTTTGAACTCAAAAATATTCCGAGCCTATGATATCCGAGGAGAAGCCTTCACCGATTTCGATGAAGATGGATTCTTCGTAATCGCACACGCTTTTTGCAAGTATATTGCAAAAAAACACGGACTCAAGAATCCGAATATTTTTGTCTCGGGAGATGCACGACTGTCAATGCCTGAACTCTATCCGGCGGTGATCACAGGGTTGAAATCTGCAGGAGCCAATGTTACCTGGGGTGGCGCTATTCCCACGCCTGTGAATTACTTTGCTTTTCATGAAGGCGGGTTCGATGCCTCTATTCAAATTTCAGCTTCGCATAATCCTGCTGACGACAATGGTCTCAAGTTGCTCGATAAAAACGGAGCGGTGTGTGGAGATGAAATTCAAGAGATACGAAAAATTGCAGAATGTACAGAGTGTCAGAAGTCGAAAGACTATGGTGTGGAATGTGAATCTGTCGACTTTTCTCTGCACTACGAACAAAAGCTCAAAGAAATCACGCCTTCGCAAGACCCCCTCAAGGTTATTATTGATTGTGGGAATGCCATTAGTGGGATGTTTTATCCGAATATTTTTCAGAAATTTGGACACGAAGTACGAGAACTTTTTTGCGATCTTGATACATCCTTTCCCAATCATCAACCAGACCCTGAACGATCGGAAAACCTGGGGCAACTTATCGAGGAAGTTCAAACCGAAGCTGCTGATTTTGGATTCGCGTTTGATGGCGATGGAGACAGGGTGGGTGTTATTTTAAAAGAAGGAACCATTCTTTCTGCAGATAAAATTCTCTTTATTCTTGTTTCTGACTTTCTTGTTCGAAATCCAAAAAGTCCAATTGTGATTGATGCGATGAGTTCTGCAACCTTGGCAGACAAAATTCGTAAAAAGGGAGGGGATCCTATTTTCTCAAAAACAGGACATTCTCACATCGAACACAAGATGGTGGAAGTTGGTGCCAAGCTTGCTGGAGAGCAGTCGGGACACTTTATGTTTGGGGAAGACTTCTACGGTCATGACGACGCCATGCTCGCTTCCCTGCGGTTTATCAGGGCTGTTGAAGACAATCACTCATTGCTTGAAGAGGTGACCAGTGGGTGGCCAAATCTGATTGAATTTTCTGAGAAATTTACTGCGCCCGATGAAACCAAGTTTCAAATCCTTGAGAAATATACAGAAGAACTCTTGAAACAATTCCCTGATGCCAGCACTCTCGATGGAATTCGAATTGATTTTGGAGATGGAGAATGGGCGATTGTCAGGTGTTCAAATACGTCTCCCAAAATTGCCATCCGAATCGAAGCAAAGGATCAAAAAAGTTTAGACACCAAAAAAGAACTGCTCGTCGGTGCGTTGGAAAAACTTCTCTAAACGTCGAGTCTTGCGAAGATTTCCTTCTCTACAAACTTCTTACTTCGTCCGTAGGTAAGCCGTGAAATTTGCTTTAGTGCTGTCGCCATTTCTGGATCTCCTTTTTCATCATATGGGTTCAGGGGAACAAGAGAGAATGGTCGCGAAGGTTGAGTGTCGACAGACAGCTTCAAAACAGATTTGTACTTGTCGATATTGATGAGATCTTGATCGGTAAAAACCGGCTCCATTTCTTTTGCCATGTACTCTGCGTCTTGCGCACCAATCTTGTAGGACATGATCGTTCCCACGTTTCCGAACACCGCATCTTTCAAATTCACACCACCTTTTTTAGTCTGTGAGGTATCGATTTGTCCGATGTACTGGTGAGCGATATTCAATGACAATCGGTACTTTCGAGCTTCAGACAAAATGGATTCAATCGAGTCTGTCACATAGTTCTGGAACTCATCGATGTACATAAAGAAGTCTTGGGGAGCAGCCCCTTGTGAGAGTTTTTTCTGTCGTCGAAGTGCTGCTGTTTGTAATTTTGATACGATAATAAGTCCTAGCAATTTGGAATTAATTTCTCCTGTTGATCCTTTGGAAAGATTCATGAGAAGAATTTTTCCGTCGTCCATTACTTCTGAGAAATCAAAGGCCGACTTGGTTTGTCCGATGATATTTCTGAGCATTCCATTGGTCGTAAATTGCCCAAACTTCGCGGCAAAGTACGGGATGATTTCTTGTTTTTCTCGAGCTCCTGTTTTGGCCATCTGGTTCGTCCAGAAGTTTTTCACGACAGGATTGGTCACATGTTTTACCTTTGCCTTTTGGAACGCATCGTCGGTAAAGAGTCTCATGATATCGGTCAGCGCGCCTCCGTTTGGATCGGCCATAAGCGTCAATACTCCGTTTCGGAAGTAGTCCTGAATTCGTGGACCAAAGACTTCCTCGTCAAAAATCTTGAGCATGATATTCATTGCATCAAGCGCCACCATATCCATTTCTTCATCTGATTCAGCTTCGAGCAAATTGAGTCCCATCGGTCTCTCTGTGTCTGATGGATCGAAGATGATTACATCATCGATACGGCTTTTGGGAACAAAGGGGAGCACGCTCTCGACCAAACTTCCGTGGGGATCAATCACGCAGATTCCCTTTCCGTTTTTCAAATCTTGTCGGATCATACTTTGAAAACTGGAAGATTTCCCCGTTCCCGTCTGCCCAATGACATAGAAGTGTCGGAATCGATCTTCATTTTTAATGCACACTGGCGTCTTTTCTCCTCGGTATACATTGTGCCCAAGAAGAAGTCCTTCTTTGGGAATGTTCGCTGGAGCTTTTACAATTTTGTAGTTCTGCCATTTCACCGCTGGTGTCTTGTTGTACTTAATATGTGGGAAATGAAAGAGCGATGTGAGCTCTTCTGAGGTAAGAATCATTTTGTATTGTGGCATCCATGATCGCCGAAATGATCTCATTAGGAAGTTTCTGATGAGTGTTCTTTTGTGATGCCATTGGTGGGCATTGTGAGATTTAAATCCATTGAGCCCCGGTGCTCCATATTGCGCGAAGGAATTGAGAACAGATGTCATATTAAGATTCGCGGTGCGTCTATCGGGAGACGACGTGATGCATCGAATGATGGTTCTAAATCCTGATTGATTCGCTTTGTCCTCAATAGCTTTTGTTGTTTCTTGCGACTCTGTGTCTTTGTTCTCATCTCCTCCAGAGTTTTTCTCTTCCTCCGTTTTTCCACTCACCAGCATTCCAAAAATACTTCCCAAAATTGATAACGGGTTCCACCAAACGACAGGCTTCTTTCCTGTTGAAAGTCTTTGCGAAAGTCGTCGCGCTTTCTTCTGCCATTTGTTTTTTACAGGACGAATCATTATTTGAATCGCTGCAGAATTCCCGTTTTCATCACTCGCATTGGAGAGTGAGTTGAGAATGTTGTTCATCGGATCGGCTGACTCAAAGTGAGGATATGTTTTTATTGGAAACAAAAAATCCTTGGCCGTTCGCAAATATCCCGTTGATTGATATGTTTTTTCATGAAAAATTTTCGGTGCTCCGGATTCCTCAATCACTGCCTCTGGATAAAAACTCGTGATTTGCTTCTCTACTAACGGCTGAATCTGTCTCGGACATCCGATAAAAAACTTGATTTCGTTGTCCGTTGCTACGTACTCAAGCGACAAGAAGTCTTGATTTTTGAAAAAATGTTTTACGTCTGGAGAGTAAATTCCGTACAACGTTTGAAAGAAGTGGTCAGAGATTCCAACAACTCTTCTGATTTCTGAAATCTGATCTCGTTCCCGTTCATAATCTTCTTTTGATTCTTTTTTGGGAATGAGTACCTGTAGGAACACGAAGTCGAGAGACCGCTTGAAGTCGTTTCGTCGTCGTCCCCACCAAACAAGCAAGATGATAAGCGCGACACCGAGTGCACTTCCACCTCCCCAAAAGACAACATCAAGTAATGTTTCCATAAATTGTCTTTATTATCGGTATTTTGGACGAACGCGCAATCAGTTCTTCTATGCAAAAACTTCGAGTCCTTTTTTTGTTACCGCCCCGCAATGTTCCCACTGACACGCATCTTTCCCGTCCGCTGTTACCACTGTCCAGTCGTCTGATAATATTTTTACCTGTGGATTTCCACTCGCCACAATCGGTTCGATGGCAATCGTCATTCCTTCTTTGAGCACCATTCCGTCTCCTTTTTTTCCGTAATTAAACACGATTGGGTCTTCGTGAAGTTCCTTCCCGAGACCGTGTCCTGTGTATTCTTTGCAAAGAGAATAGCCTCCTTTGTAAATCACATTCTGAATCGCGGCTCCAATATCTCCAACTCGATTTCCTGTCTTTGCGGCTTTGCATCCCGCCATGAGTGCCTTCTTTACGCAGAGGGAAAATTTCGCACGTTCCTTGTTTTTTTCATCGCCTCCAACGATAACCGAAAACGCTGCATCCGAATGCAAACCTTTCCAAAGCACTCCACAATCAATCGACAATAAATCTCCGTCCTGCAAAAGTCTGCTGTCGGGAATCCCATGTACCACCTCTGAATTAATCATCGTACACAGTGTCGCTGGAAAACCATGAAATCCTTTGAAGGCTGGTTTCGCTCCAGCAGCGGTGATAATGTCTTCGGCAATTGTGTCCAACTCTACGAGGGAAACCCCTGCTTTTATTTTCGCTTTCATTGCCTTTTGTGCAGATTGCAAAATCAGCCCTGCTTCACGCATGATTTTGAGTTCCTCACAAGTCTTTGGTCGTATCTCCATAGTGGAAAGACACTACTTATTCTGCTCGCAAAAATCAACTTTGTTTCTTATAACCCGAGTTCTGCAATAATGTCTTGCTGGACTTCTTCGATTGGTCGTTCTCCATTTACGGTGATCAATCGATCCTCGCCCTTCCAAGCATCAAGCAGTGGTTTTGTGTGGTTATAAAAATTCGCAATTCGTTTTTGGATAGATTCATGGTTGTCGTCTGCTCGGCCTTCGATCTCTGCGCGCTTCAACAAGCGTGCCAAAGCCTCTTCGTCAGACAAGTGTACTTCAAGCGCTCGGAACTCCCTGTTGTGCTGCGAGAGCAGGGCTTCCAGACTCACTCGTTGTTCTTCCGATCGTGGAATTCCGTCGAAGATTACGGCAATTTCTGGTGAGATTTGTGAGAAAAAGTGTTCCACAATTTCCATTACAATTTCATTCGGAACCAAGTCTCCACGCTCTGTAATTTCTTTTACCTTCCGTCCGAGTTCTGAATCTTCTTTCGCAATTGCTCGAAGTTCGCCTCCTGTTTCGAAAATCTTGTAGCCAAATTTCTCAGCCAAAATCTTCCCCTGAGTCCCTTTTCCGGACCCCTGAATACCGACAAGTATAAGATCTGTCATTCTTTGTGTTTAAATATATTAGAAATTTCTTTTTTAAATGTTTCGACGTCTTTGAATTCTTTGTACACCGACGCAAAACGAATAAAGGCCACGTCATCCAGCTGTCGAAGCATCTCCACAATGTCTTCTCCGATTGTTTGGGATGAAATTATTTTTTCTCCTGCCCATTTTTCTTCGAGCTCTGAGAGTTTTTCACGAATTTTTTCAATTGATACCGGACGCTTTCCGCATGCCACGAGAATTCCTCGTTCGAGTTTCTCTCGGTCATAGGCTTCTGCGCTCCCGTCTTTTTTCTCCACCATGAGGTTTGTTGTCTGCATTCGTTCAAAGGTCGTAAATCGGAACGAACACTCCGGACATTCTCGTCGTCGTCGAATCGCCCCACCTCCATCAGAGGTTCGTGAGTCGATTACTTTACTGTCATCGAAGGCGCAACTAGGACATTTCATGCGGAATAGAGTTTAGCGAGCATTAAAATTTTTTAAAGTCTGGCGGGCGGTTTTTTGATTTGATCGATCTTTGAGCACTTGGCGTTTCTCGTGTTTTTTTCGCCCTTTTCCAATAATGACTTCACATTTTATATTTCGTCCTTTGATATAAATTCTTATCGGCGCAATGGTGTGCCCTTTTTCACTGGATTTAATCGCAATTTTTTCGATTTCTTTTCTTGTGAGAAGAAGTTTCTTTGGTCGTTCTTTTGGTTGTACTTCTGCAGAATATCTCCACTGTGGAACTTGGAAGTTTTCCAAAAAGACCTCTCCGTCACGAAAACGAATCCAAGCACCCTTGAGGTTTCCATGTTTCTCCCGAAGTGATTTCACCTCCCATCCCTCCAGCGCCATTCCCGCTTCAAAGGTATCAATAATCTCGTAATCAAAACGAATACGTCTATTTTCGAGAAGGGTATTATTGGTCTTCATTGCGCCGGCACAATGCCAGAAAACGTCCTCTTTTACAACCCTGTCAATTCACCGTTTCTCCGAAACATTTTTCGCAAGTCACCTGTTCTGGTCGATCTGGAGCGAATGTGGTTTTCAGCGCCGTTGAGCATTTTGCGCACATTCGGTCAAAGAGTTCTCTCGGGTTTCGTAAGTTCATTCGATCTTTGTGTCGGCAGTCGAAACATCTATGTGGGATTGGAAGTCCGATCGTTTTATAGAATTTCAATTCTGGCCGTTGTATCTGATAATTCTTTTTACAAGACGTGCAGGCAAAAATTTCTACCACAACGTCATCTCCTGTTTTTGCAATTGTTTCTGGGAAAGGAATACTCGCGGGTTGGTAATCTTTTTTGTCTTCCTCTCTCCACTTCCAGCCCTGCTTCAGTGCCTCCTCCTTGGTGACAGGGAAATAGTCCTGCGCATTGGTCTCATTGTAGGCAACAGGGGACATTGTAATGGGAAAAAACTCTCCCCATTCACCTGTTTGTTTCATGTGTTCGATGATTTTGTCTCGAAGAACGAGGTATTCATCTTTCGTATATTGCTTATTGAAAATACAGTATTCTGCATGCTTGAGTCCCATACATCCAAAACAATTCCGAGAATTGTTTACACATAACTTTGAATACATGATGTCATAACACCCCGTCCATACTTGATCAGAAAAGAGAACATTTTGAACTCCGTCTCCAATTTCATGATTGTCGCAACAAAACGCCACCCCCTCTTTGGATCCAAAAACCGTCATGTCATACGTTTTTTTTACGTTTCGAGAATTAAAGACCCATTTGCAGTCCTGCCCATTGTTCAGGTCATAACATTCTTCGCATCGCTGTGTGTTGTTGAGATATTCCCCTGTCGACTCTTCGTTTTGCACGCCCGTGAGAAATTTATGAGGATATTTTTGAGAAAAAATTTGAAAGTCTTGGCGCATTTTTTGCAGTCCTGCAAAAGTAGAAAGCGTCACGCCTTTCACTTTCTCTTCGTATTCTTCTTTCGTACATTTTTGATTAAGAAAGTAATACTGTTTGTTGCGCAAATTTACACATCCGAAACAATTCGAACACCCAATGCAGTTCTTGAGAAACCAAGAGTCGTGACAGGTCTTACTATTTTGAGAAAATTTCAGTTCGTAACAATTCGTGCAATCGATGCATTCATAGCACAGCTCACAATTGGTTACGTGTGCACAATCACTGCAAAATCGAGAATCAAAGACATATCCACTATACCAACAGGACTCATCATGGTCGGCTTCGAATACAAGGTAGCAATTTTTAGACCACCCACATTGGTTTACGAATTCACAGTTCTGATTTTTGGACACAGAGCGAGCCAATTGTGGAACACTATTCATTAGGGCTTCAAACTGTGGAAAAAAGGGTTGTGAGAAATCAAAATCTCGTCCGTATTCTTTCGGATCCCAATTGTCAGAATACCAGTAGTCTGGGTCATACACTGGAAAGGGCGCTCTCCCT
Source organism: uncultured Candidatus Peribacteria bacterium (assembly GCA_964578905.1). GTDB lineage: Bacteria > Patescibacteriota > Gracilibacteria > UBA4473 > UBA4473 > CAZVBV01. The sequence goes on from CAZOER010000001.1 coordinate 91,925, forward strand.
TTTTCATACACAGAGAGTATTTGTTTCCCACTTCCATCACACGTCCTTCGATAGAGATTCTTTTCATTTCGCCATGCGAGTCGTCGTCTCTGGCGTTCTTCTGGGCAAAGCGTTGGGGCCGGAATCCCCATGTTTTCATAAAACTCAAGGTCACCATCGGTAACTTCAAATTCTTTTCCTGATGCCGTACAAATTTTCTTCATCTTCTGTCAGAAACTGTACCCTTCGGGTTTAGAAAAATCAAACACGCTTTTATTTCCCGAATCCCTTCGCGTCGTTTAAACGCGTTTCTTTTTGTTTTTGTCTTTCTAGCACTTGTACAAAGTTTTGAAAATCCTGTTTCAATAGGTCTTCTGAAATATTACCTTCATACAAATTTTCTATAAAAAGCTCCCACCCCACCAACGTCTCTTTTTCTTCTTTTGTCATATCCGTTCCGAGAATCTTTTTTTCGAGAATTTCCTTCGCCGTCCCCTCAAAAAGATCTAGTATTTTTTCGTTCAGCTTTGTTTCAAAAAATGTCCAATTGGCGCTTATAAAACCGGTAAAACATTCTTCTCGTGTGAATTTTTTTGCAGAAGCCGTTTCTTCTTTTTGTTTCGGCTTGGATTGTTTCGACTTCCTCACAAAGGCTGTAAATTCATCCTCGATAATCCCTTTTGCTCGTTTTGTTTTTTGAGCAACTCGAGAAAGGATTTCGTCTTTTTCAATTGGACGAAAAACGAATTGAAGAAAGTGAAAAATAGAATCGAGGAATCTTTTTTCTCCCTCAATAGAACCATCGAGGTTTTTTTCAGCGAATCTTTCAAGTAAAAATTGCACCGCATTCTGTGCCCCTCCAATAACTTCTTTGAGCTTTTCTGGGTCTTTTTGAGCAATTTCATCGAGATCTTTCTTTCCTGGGATGTCGATGATAAATGGATTGAGCTCCATTTTGAGAACCATTTCTGTTGACCGGAGTGTCGCTTTTTTTCCGGCAAGGTCTGAATCGAACGCGAGGTATATGTTTTTTGTGAGTCGTTTTATCAAACGCAAATGATCTTCCGTAAGTGAAGTTCCACATGTTGCCACGCAGTTTTTGAATCCTGCGGAGTGTGTAGAAATCACATCAAAATTTCCTTCGACTAAAATAACCGCATCCTTTTCACGGATTATTTTTCGCGCTCGGTGCAATCCGAAGAGGGTTGCGCTCTTGTGATAGACTGGATTCTCTGGGGAGTTCACATACTTCGCTACTTTCTTTTCTCCTGATAGATCCCGCCCCGTGAAGGCGATAATTTCTCCATTTTTGGGTTCAAAGATCGGGATCATAAGTCGTCCGTGGAATCGATCCTGCATTTTCTTTCCTCCAAATTCTCGTTCAAATGCCACCCCCGATTGAGCGATCATGTCTTGTGAGAAACCGGAATTAAGAAGGTGTTTCGTCAGTCCATCTTTTGCCGTTCCTCCAAATCCGAGCCACCATTCTTTTGCAATTTTGCTCGTAATTTTTCGGTTCTCAAGGTATTTCGTTGCTTTGGCCGATTTCTCAAGTTGTGTTTGGAAATATTCTCCTGCCTTTCTGTGCAACGCAAAGATGTCTTTCTTTTCTTCTCGAGAGGGTCCTTTTTCTTTTTCAAAATCTTTCGGAACCTCCATTCCCGCATTATCGGCTAATACTTGCACGGCTTCCGCGAAGCTGAAGCTTTCCATCTTTTCCAAGAAAGAAATCGCATCTCCTCCTTCTGATGATCCGAAGTCGTACCAGAATTGTTTGTCTGGAGACACACAAAAACTCGGCGTTCGTTCATTTCGAAACGGAGATCTGCACATGTAATTCTTCCCTGATTTTTTCAGTTCTGCGTACTTTCGAATAAGCTCGACAATGTCGGTTCTATTCTTGAGGTCTTCGATAAATCTATCGTTCATGGGTTGGGGCGAACCTACTGCAAGTGGGTGTTTTTTTCAAGTTGATTGAAAGTTATTTGACTCGAAGTTCAAGAAAGTGTTGTATGTCCTTGATAGGGCACCACCCGACATCGAATCACATCATGATGACGAAGCTCTCTGGGAGGCCCTTCTCGTTGAGCCCAATAAAGATCGGGTTAAAAAAAATTAATGCGGCAAGGGTCAGCACAATCATAAAAAAGGATGACGAATGGGAACAGATTGGATAGAGAATAAAAAAAGGAAATACTTGACAAAATTGTTTTTCTTGCTAAAATATTGACAACTTAAATAATTATTTATCAACACATGGAAAATAATACCAAAAAAAATGAGGTCGTAGCAAAAGTAGAACCCACTTTTGAACTCTCTACTGAAACTTTAAACAAGGACAACCTCCTTGCTTTTCTTAAAAAAATAAACCTTGGGGTTATGGTTTCAGGTGATCATGTTCAGTTCTCATCAGTAGACCGGATGAATAGGGATCTTATAAAAAACAATAAACCCTTTGACGAGTTTCTTGTTGCTATCGCGCACGCAAATCCTGAATTAGGACTTTTGGAAAATAAAGTTGTTATGCACGCAGAAAAAGTTTCTGAGTTTTCCGGTGTTTGTATCGGAAGTACTGGAGATATGAACAAAGGTCATTCTGAACGATAAAAAGTTCTTTACTTTGTCCTTGTTCTCAATTAAACACAACGTGCTCTTTTTAACGTTGTCGCTTTATTTTTATAAATAAAGAGGAAAGTCCGAGCCGCACGAAAAAACCTAGTATCGCTCACAGCGAATCCCCTACTTGTAGGGAGGGAAAGTGGCACAGAAATTATGTATCCCTTCGGGGCCCTAGTGAAATATTGGAGAGATGATGCTCCCCATTTGTATTGTCGCAAGACCTTACAATGCTAAACCCACTGGGCGGAGAAGCGAGTGGCCCAAACTTCTTAAGTGATGTTTTTCTCACGTTTGAGAGAATGTTTGGTCTCGCCGATGACACTGTTTGGAAACAAACAGGATCAGATAAATGACAGCTTTTACAGAACTCGGCTTACCAAAAAGAGCATCCTGAGAATACAAACGTTGCAAACGGTTGGATTTTGGGGTACAAAAAAGTCATGAAAATCCTTTTGCTAGGGAAACGCGGGATGTTGGGATCAGAATTCCTCAAAATAATGGAGGAACAAAATTTTGATTTTCAAGCACCGACTCACCACGAATTGGATCTTCTGGACTTTGATGCAGTGGATCGATTCCTTGCGCGAGAGTACTTTGATCGGATTATTTATTGTGCCGCGTACACGAATGTAGAGGGGGCAGAAACCGAACGGGGGGCCTGTGAACGCATGAATGTGGATGCCCTTCGAAACCTTTTGACGCACAAACAACCAGTGATCCATTTCTCAACAGATTATGTTTTTTCTGCACCGGACAATATTGCGATTCCTGAAAATTATCCGAGAGAGCCATTAAATTTTTATGGAGAATCAAAGAAGCAATCTGAAATTGTTTTAGAAACTTCGGGTGTTGATTTTTGGAATATCCGAACATCGTGGCTTTTTGGAACAGGAAGAGAAAATTTTCTGACAAAAATTTGGAGTGCAGCAAAAGAAAATGATGTTCTTGAAATCGTGGGCGATCAAATTGGGCGACCAACCTATGCCAAAGATTTGGCGAAGTTCGTGCTCGATTATTTTATTTTGAACAAACCAGAATCTGGACACTATCACCTACAAAACTCTGGCGATCCTGTGAGTTGGGCCGGCTTTGCACAGTACTTTTTGGACAAAAAAGGGTGGAAAGGAGCGGTGAAAACAATCTCTTCAGAAGAAAGACAATACAAAGCCGAACGCCCAAAGAATTCTGTCTTTATGAATACGAAACTTCCCGAAGGACTTCGTGATTGGAAAGAGGCAGTCGACGAATTCGTGGAAAGTGTATAAACTCTGGAAAATTTTTCCCTTTATAATGAAACAGTGGTTGAACAAGTCGGTTGAAAAAATAAAAAACGTTCAGTGGAAGTTCTGGGAACGAGGAGAAAAGAAACCTGCAAAACCAAAGAAGCGACGACTCTATTTGGGAGAAGTGTTCTTTCTTTTGATTGCCGTTTACGTTGTTGTTTCCCTGTGGCCATTACGAAGCTTGGCCGTGAATGGATTCCTTGGTGGGCGAACTCTGATTGTCTTTACGAATGAAGCTGAAGCTCGACCGTGTGGAGGATTTGTAACCGCTGTTGGAGAGGTTCAACTCTTTCCTCCTGTTATCCGATTTCGCAACGCATACGAAGTAAATACGGACCTTGGAGAAGCAACCTTCCCAATGAATCGTGTCTCGAAAATGCAAAACTTCTGGGATCTCGGAACAACTGCCGATCTTGAAATCTGTGCTGAAAATTTCCGAACTGCCTATCAATCCTATCGAGAAAAAAACATCGACCACGTAATTCTTTTTGATCTCAAAACCGCTGAGGAAATCTTTGTTCTCTTCGGAGATATGAAGCTCCACGGAAAAGATCTGAACGCCCGAACACTCTTTGCGACACTTTCTCGTCTTGTTTCCGATGTAGATCGACACAGCGAGGAAGCTCTTGCTGAACGAAAAGGACCGCTTTCAAAACTCGGAAAAAAGATGGTATGGCGATCCTTGTTTAATCCTGCGATCTTGCCTCAGCTCACACGAATCATCGAAGATAGTTTCGAGTCAGGGCAGATGTACTCTCCTGAGATTTCTCCTCAAATTCGCCCTGAACGAAATGACTTCGTGGTGACCGAGTGGAATTTGGGAGGAGGGAAGAGCTCTCGGTTTTTACAAAAAACACTCAATGTCAGTGCTCGTGAAGTACGCCCTAATAGCTGGGGAATTTTTGTTGAACTCACGGCACAGCATGTCGGAGGAATCGACGAACCTTTGTCTCAAGATTGGAAGGGGGTCTTTGAAATTCGAGCTCCAAAATTCTTGGGAATTGAGCCGTTTTTCGCAGAAGCAGAAATCGAGCCTGGACGAGCATTTCGAAAGCAATTTCTCTTTGAATACGAAGGGTCGTTAAACGAGTTCTCGATCTTTCGTTCTCGAGGACAAGAGCTTTTTGCCAACGTTTCAATCTCTCTCTTTCCTCAAAAATCATTCCGAAAATCAACCTTCTCTTCTCATGAGAATGTCGGGCATTTCTTGGGAGAAGTTTCTTCCCCTCGAAGAACCTTTCGATGGGTAACGTCCGAAGACACCTTTCCTCCTTTCGTGACACTTCATGAAATAATCTCTGTTGATCAACTCTCTGTCGATCAGCGTGTAAAATGGAAAGACGTGTGGAGTGAGGGGGGCAAATCTTTTATTACTGTTGAGGTTCATTTCAATGAGATGGTACAGCGACAAGAGGAGTTTTCTGCTGATCTTGTTGATAAAAATATCGGACAAGAGTCTCGAAAAGAGAATCCTGAACTTGTGGTAGCTGATCTGTTGTCGGATAAAAAAACATTACTTCTTGGGTATATACAAACCGAACGACAAGAAGACGAACGGTTCTCGTTAGAGATTTTGGGAGTCGAAGATCTTCATGGAAATGAAATAATTATGGCCCCTCGGACCGTGATTGATCGACGGATTTCTCTCCCGTAAAAGCTTGACTGAGAATTCCAAAGAACTAAAATCGCCCCAGAGAAAGGGCGTTTCCTTTCTCGGTGCACAACACTTCTATGCGGACTGCAAAAAAAAGAATTCACCTTTCGTTCCTGGTAGCAAAAACACAAAAACTTTTGTTCTGGGGACTCGTAGGCTTTGCTCTTTTTCTCTTTGGAATTTATCTTTTTTGGATGAATCGGATTGCCATGCAGGGATATGTGCTAACGAAATTCGCAGAAAAAAATGCTGAACTTTCGTCTACTATTGAACAACTTGATGCGCGTACGGCGCGATTTGAAACCAGAGAATATGTCGCCAAGCGAAGCGAAACCGGAAACATGGTCGCTCGTGGACGACAGAACTTTGTCGTTGTGAAGAAAACACTCACCGCATCAAAGTAATCTTTTTTCCATGTTTTTATAGGAAGGCAAGGGAAGTTGATTGCCTTTTTACCGCTCTTGGAGTACAATATCACGACTTTTATCACAACAAATAACGTTCCTTTTTTATGTCACACTTTGATTCTTTCACTCACTTTGCAAAAAATACCCTTATCCTTTCTCAAGAAGAGATGCGTCGATTGGGCGAACAACAGGTCCAAACACAGCACTTGTTATTGGGGATTCTCAGGCAGCCTAAATCCACTGGAGGAGCTGTTCTTCGGGATTTTGGAGTTACATACGAAAATGCCTTTCGAATCGCAGAAACACTAAAGGACGCCGAAAGCACATCTGTTCCTGATGAACAAAACGTCTTCTCGTCTTTCTCTCAAAAGATTATCGAACTGGCGGCACAAACAGCGCTCGATTCAAAACATGCAATGGTGGATTCCGAGCACATTCTCTATGCGCTTGTGAAACAAAAAGATTGCGGGGCCATTCATATTTTAGAAAATTTACTTGTTAAACCAGAGCACGTTGCCGAACAACTCCAGGGACTCTTTCAAAAAGAATCTGTCCAAGGACCTGCTGGACAAGCAGGAGCTGCCCCGAACGCAACACAGATTGAGAACTTTCTCAATGGACTTCATGGTATCTTGGTTGGTATGACTGTCGGACTTCATGAAGATGGCGATACGGGGGGTGGTGGACAATTCGCTCCGCGAGAGATTGATGGTGAAGATATGGCAGGGGGCGCTCATGGAGGACAACGAATGTCTCGAAAGAAAAAGCTCGCCTTGGATTATTTCTGTACTGATTTCACCGAAATGGCGGCTGATGGGAAGCTTGATAAAATCATCGGACGAGATAAGGAAATTAAACGAGCAATTCAGATTCTTTCTCGAAAAACAAAAAACAACCCTGTACTCCTCGGAGATCCAGGAGTTGGAAAAACAGCGATTATCGAGGGACTTGCACAACACATTGTTGATGGAACGGTTCCAGATAGTTTGGTTGATAAACGAGTGTTGTCGCTTTCTATGTCGAACTTGGTCGCGGGAACAAAATACCGTGGAGAGTTTGAAGAACGATTAAAACGGATTATCGATGAAGCGTCTGCGGCGGAAAACGAAGTGATTTTGTTTATCGACGAGCTCCACACAATTATCGGAGCTGGATCTGCAGAAGGATCATTGGATGCTGCAAATATTTTGAAACCTGCCCTTTCGCGAGGACTGATTCAAATGGTCGGAGCAACAACAATGGAGGAATACCGAAAGCATGTAGAAAAAGATTCTGCACTTGCGCGTCGGTTTCAACCGATTGATGTTCCTGAACCAACAGCCGATGAAGCCGTGGAAATCTTGCAAGGACTTCGTCCTCATTATGAAAAATACCATGTCGTAAAAATTGATGACAAGGCGATCGCAACCGCGGTAAAACTTTCTCACCGATACATCAATGATCGATTCTTGCCAGACAAAGCGCTCGATCTTCTCGATGAAGCGTGTGCTTCTAAATCGCTCACGAACAACGCGAATGGGAAAGAAATTCGAGACTTGCGAAAGAAACTTTCAAAAACACAAAAGGATAAAGAGACGGCAGTGATTGGACAGAACTACGAAAAGGCCAACAAACTCCACCAAGAAGAAGAGCGATTGCAGTTGGCGATTCAAACAATGAAATCAAAAGCGGCTGTTGGAAAAGTGCCGAAGAAAATTACTGAGGAAGATATCGCTCGAATGCTCGAACAAATGACGGGGGTTCCGATGAGCGCGATGCTCGACGGTGAATCTATTCACTTACAAAATTTAGAAAAAACTTTGCGAGCCAAGGTGGTGGGACAAGAAAAAGGAATTGAAAAAATTTCTCAGGCTATCCGTCGAGCACGGGTGGGATTGCAAAATCCAAACCGTCCGCTGGGAGTGTTTATGTTCCTCGGTCCCACAGGAGTTGGGAAAACCGAGCTTGTAAAACAACTTGCCAAGGAGGTATACCACGACGAAAAAGCCTTGATCAAAATGGACATGTCAGAGTTCTCTGCGAGTCATACTGGATCACGACTCGTTGGTGCTCCTGCTGGATACATCGGACATGATGATGGTGGAGAGTTAACGGAAAAGGTGCGACGAAAACCGTATTCTATTGTTCTGTTTGATGAAATCGAAAAAGCGCACAAAGACGTGCACAACCTGCTCTTACAAATCTTTGAAGACGGGCATTTGACCGACGGAAAAGGACGACAAATCTCGTTCCGAAACACGGTTATCGTTCTGACTTCAAATATTGGAGCACAGCGATTTCAAACAACCGCGAATGCTATTGGGTTTGCTGATGACGAAAAAGATCTCTCTGCAAAAGAGCACGAATTTGAGATGGCAACAGACGACGTGATGAAGGATTTGAAAAAGGCCTTTGTTCCAGAGTTTGTGAACAGACTCGATTCGGTGGTTGTTTTTCACCCGCTCAACAGAGATGCGATTAAGCAAATTGTAAAGCTTCAGGTTGCAGAATTCCAAGAACGATTGAACGAGAAAGGGATTGCGCTTCAGGTGGGCGGATCAACGATTAATTCTCTTGCAAAAGCGTCGTATCACCCAGAGTCCGGCGCCCGACAAGTTCGTCGAGTCTTGGCTGATAAGATGGAACACCCTCTTGCTGAAGGCCTTTTAAATGGAAGCATTAAAGCCGGGAGCACATTGAAAGTCTCCTTCAATGGGAAGACTGAATTGTGTTCTTTCTCAAAAGTGACGAAGAAATAAGTGAGACTCGGCAAAGCATGAGCCGGTAGTCGAACTTATCCTCGTGAAAGCGGGGATCCATTCTTTATGCTCTTTGTTCCTGAAAAGAAGAACCGTTGACACACAATAGAAATTTTGTACCATCGCCCCCGATGGAGACAATTATTCAGAAAGCGTTGAAAATTCTCCTCGATAAATACGGAGCCCAGTACGATTGCGTTACTGTTTTGGAGGAAAATGGGCACTATCGAGCGAGTATCGAAACGCCGGAACCGGCAAAACTTATTGGACGTAATGGAGCTATTTTGAGTGCATTACAACTTATTCTCAAAAATGTTCTGTGGAATCAGAATGAAGAGAAAGCGTTTGTAACGCTCGATATTGATGGATACCGACAAGACCAATATGAGAAAATCTACTCTCGTGTAAAAGGAACTATCGAGATGATGAAAGAGCGAGGATTATCAGAAGTAAAACTCTCTCCGATGAAGCCTTTTATTCGTCGATTGGTTCACTTATGGATTGCGGAGAACTATCCTGATCTTACGACTGACTCTGTTGGCGAGGGACTCACACGCGCGATTCAGGTTCGATACAAGTAGTAATCAATTGCGAATTATTTTCTTTTTTGAGAGATAATTTTTGAAGAACCCTATTTTTTGTCATCCTGATATCGCAGATCACGAAGTAACTTGTTTCAGGATCAAGCGTCCCGAAGTTATTGTTTATTTGAGCGAAGTAAGTGCAGAAACTCAAGGTTTGACCCCGGAACAAGCCCGGGGTGACAAATAAACCAAAGACAATCTTTCATTTTTCAATATAATAAAACCACTATGAAATATACGACCGATGAATTACGAACGAAATGGCTCGCTTTTTACGAAGCGAAGGGACACAAGATTATTCCTTCCGCCGGAGTTATCCCTGATAACGATCCAACGGCCCTGTTTCATAACTCTGGAATGCACCCACTCGTTCCCTATCTCATGGGAGAGGTTCATCCTGAAGGAGTGCGACTCGTAAATTCTCAGAAGTGTGTGCGAACCGGTGATATTGAAGAAGTGGGGGATGCAACACATCTGACATTTTTTGAAATGCTGGGGAACTGGTCGCTTGGGGACTATGGAAAAGAAGAACAAATCAAATGGTCTTTTGAATTTCTGACAGAAGTGTTGGAACTTTCTCTCGATAAAATTGCAGTGTCTGTTTTCGCGGGAGACGACGATGCCCCTCGAGACGAAGAAGCCGCGAAGGCTTGGAAAGACTGCGGAATTGATGAGAAACGAATTGCGTACCTTGGAAAAGAAGATAACTGGTGGGCAAAGGGGGACGTGGGTCCGTGTGGTCCAGACAGTGAAATGTTTTACTGGTCTGGTGATGAACCCGCTCCGGAGAACTTTCAAGAAACGGCTGACAATCCTCTCTGGGTTGAAATATGGAACGACGTGTTTATGACTTTTCATCGAGATGATCAGGGCGTACTGCATGACCTTCCTCAACAAAATATCGACACAGGAATGGGACTGGAACGAACGGTCGCGATTCTCAATGGGTTTAAATCGGTGTATCAAACCGATGCTTTTGCTGATATTTTGAAAACTATTGCTGAAACCGCTGGAAAACCGGCCCTCGCTGATGACCCACTTGCCGATACTGAAGATGGAAATTCTCTGCGAATCATCGCTGATCACTTGCGAGCAGCAACGGTTATGTTGGCAGAAGCGATTGCTCCGTCGAACACGGATCAAGGATATATTTTACGAAGAATTATTCGACGAGCGATTCGTCATGGTCGCAAGATTGGGATCGAAGGTGCTTTTTGCAACATTATTGCAAAAGTTGTTATCACAAAATTGTCATCACATTATAGTGAATTAAAGAAGCACGAAGCGTTTGTTTTTGAAGAACTGACACGAGAGGAAGCTCTCTTTTCTAAAACACTAACAAACGGGGAACGCGAGTTTGAAAAACTCGTTTCCTCTTGTCATTCCTGCGAATGCAGGAATCTAGATCCCCGGAATAAATCCGAGGATGACAAGGTTGGTGTTATTTCGGGGAAAAGCGCGTTCAATTTGTATGAAACCTACGGGTTCCCTCTTGAGATGACGATGGAATTGGCGCAAGAAAAAGGAATGACAGTGGATGAAGATGGCTTTTGCAAAGCGCAAGAAATGCACCAACAAAAATCTCGTGCAGGAGCGGAGAAGAAATTCCAAGGAGGACTCGGAGATACCGAAGACGCAACGGTAAAACTCCACACCGCAGCTCATCTCATGGTGGCAGCGATGAGAGAAGTTCTCGGGGAACACATCTCTCAGCGTGGATCAAACATCACGCCTGAGCGATTGCGATTTGATTTTTCTCACGATGAGAAACTCACCGACGATCAAAAGTCTGCTATTGAGAAATGGGTAAACGAAGCGATTGCGGCCGATGCCGAACAAATCATGGAAGAAATTCCAAAGGCAGAAGCTGAAAATGATCCAACGATTGTTGGAGCGTTCTGGGAAAAATATCCCGACACCGTGAAAGTCTACAGCTTCAAAGATGCCACTGGAAAAATCTGGTCTCGCGAACTTTGTGGAGGACCACACTGGAAACGAACGGGAGACTTGGGCACGTTTAAAATCAAGAAAGAAGAAAGTTCTTCTCGAGGAGTGCGAAGGATTAAGGCGTTGTTGGTGTAGGAAATAAAAGAGTTGACAATGTGTTTTTTTTGTGCTCTTTTGTGGTTGATGATTAATGGATTCAAGATTGATTCTGTTCAAACAAACCCTGAAGAGACCCTTCTTGGTCTTTCTGCTGAGGGATACTCTGTTGCGAGTAATCTTTCTAGTAAGATACAAGGACGCGTTTATTCCCTCACGACAACCCCTCAACTCGAAAATGATATTTTCATCAATGTAAAAGAAGACGCTTATATCCCTACGAAGGTGGCCCCCGCCGTACTCGACAATCTCCCCGCTCCGCAGGGAGGAACTGTTTTGGATGTTGGCTGTGGTTCAGGAATTTTGGGTATAGGGCTATGTAAGAAAGGCGCTGACAAGCTCGTAGGGATTGATCCAAACCCAAGTGCACTTTTGCTCTCTAAAAAAAATGCACAAGCAAATGGAATTAAAAATGCCGAATTCCTTTCTCTTGAAAAATTCCTTTTGGATCAGAAAGAATTCTTGGGGAAAGTTGATTACATCATCGCAAATATTCCACAAACTCCAGGAAAATTTAATTCCGGAGAAAAAGGAAATCGACATATTTTAGACTGGATTCGAAAGGGAAAAGACCTTCTTTCTCAAGAAGGATCCCTCTTCTTGCTTCTCTTTTCTTATTCAGCTCCAAGTGAATCTCTTGAAGCGATGAAAGAAGGGTATCGAGTAGAAAAGGTAAAAGAATTTTTCTTTCCCGTTCCAGGGTCTCTTGATCGAGCGCGAGCAAAAAACATGAGTGCTGAGAATTTGTGCACCCTCTATTCTATTAATGGAGCTGGCCCCTCTGTGGTTAATCCTGCGGATTACGAAAATGACGAAAGTCTTCACTCTCGAGCAATGCTTTATAAGCTCCAGCTAAAACAATCTTAGTCTACTGTTGTAACTGAAAAAGATTCTCCATCTCAACTCGCGCTGCTTTCGCGTAGTCTTTCCCACTTCCTGCATAGAGGACGGAACGTGAGACCGGAACGATCACACCGAGGCCATTTGTCTGCACGGCTTTGACCGCGTCCATATCACCTCCTTGTGCGCCAACCCCTGGACAAAGAAACCATGTGTGTGGCATTTCTTCTCGGAAGAAGTTGAGAAACTCTGGTTCGATTGTTGCTCCAATAACCGCACCAACGGCGGAGAACATATTCTTTTCTGATTGTGTTGTGACGTTCCATGATTCCACCATCTCTGCTATTCGTAGGGAAATTTCAGATTCGCCTCCCTGGAATTCTATGGCTGATGGATTAGATGTTCGCACTAATACGAAGATTCCTTTTCCGTCCTTTTCACAGTAGTTGAGGAAGGGGAGAATCCCGTCGGTTCCCAAGAGTGGGTTCACGGTCATCGCATCACATTCGAGTGGTGATCCCTTGCCGAAGTAAGCCTTCGCGTACGCCTCTGCAGTCGCCCCTATGTCGTTTCTTTTCCCATCGACGAGTGTTATCAACTTTAGCTCTTTTGCGAGCTTGAGAAGGATTTCTACGGCTTTGATTCCTTCTGCTCCAAATTGCTCGAAATAGGCCATCTGAATTTTAACTCCACAGACCAAGTCGTGCGTTGCTTTCATAATTTCTGTGCAGAATTCCAAGGCGCCTTTCGCATCTTTGGAAACTCCTTCGGGAAACTTATCTGGATTGGGATCGAGCCCAAGCATAAGAATAGACCCTTTTTCTTTGACCGCCGCTTCCAATGTTTCTGAAAAATTCATCGTCTGCATTATTGAGGAATGCTTCTTTTTGGGCAATAAAAAAGAGGCTCCCACGTACAACCTCTCTTACCCTATTAATCGTCTGTATTCACCTAAATACAACGAAAGTGGTTGTGTGGGAGCCAAAAAACATTGGCACTTTGTCTTGGATTTTTCGCTCTACGAAAATCATCCTCATTTTGACGTTCTAGTATCAATTGATTTATTAATTCCCCGGAAAAATCCGTGGAATGACAAAGCACCAAATATTGGTGCAAGAATTAGTAAAGAACAATACTTGCTACGAAGAGCTTTATAACCTCCTCTTTTTATTTGTCAATTTCAAAAAAGAGAAGGTGCCCATTCTTTTTCCCTTTTTCTCTCTGATTTCTCTTCACCCCTGGCAAGAAGTCATCGAGACAAAAGGAGAATATGGCACCTCCGTATTAATAGATAGAAGGTTTGTTGTAAATCCCCGAACCATGAAATCTTGTTTTAAGTATAAAAACATAAAATCAAATGAATTTACAATCAATCACACTCTATCTGTGCCCCCTTTTACTTCTTTTTTTCCGACTTGTCAACCACATCCTTTTTTGGAGCCGGCTTCTTCACTTCTTCTTTTTTATCCGCCCCGTCTTTCTGCACTTTTCGTTTATCCTGTTCTGGTCGTGCCCATCGTGCAATCTTGCTTTCTACCTCTTCTCGTGGTTTAGCGTATCGCTGTCGTGAGAATTTCACCACTTTCTCTCGTCGCACTTCTGGATCTTCTTCATCGATAATAACCGGTGGTGGAAGAGTCGCTCCTGAGAATACGGTGCTCGTCATTCCTTCTACCATGATCCGGTTGTACACCTCGTATTTTGGAAGAGAGGCAAGGTCGATTGGCAAGATTACTTCTTCATCAAATTGCTCTGAGAAAACTTTCGCATCGTCGATTCCAATCTGGAATGAAATCAAACTTCCCACGTTTCCAAACACCGCCGCCTGCACTTCCTCTGACATCTGTGCCACGTACTGATTCGCCATGGTGAGGTTGAGTCGGTACTTTCGGGCTTCAGAAAGAATGGTTGCAAAGGAGTCCGTCGCAAAGTTCTGAAACTCATCCACGTACAAGTAGAAATCTTTTCTATCTTTCTCTGGAATATCCGCTCGGCTCATCGCGTCGAGTTGGAACTTGGTCACGAGGAGTGATCCCAACATCGAAGAATTGTCTTCTCCGATTTTTCCTTTCGATAAATTCACAATCACAATCTTCCCCGTGTCCATCGCGAACCGCAGATCGAGTGTTGATTTTGGTTGCCCGACAATGTTTCGGATCACAGGGGTGGAAAGAAACTGTCCCACTTTATTCTGGATCGGTCCAACCGCTTCGGCTAATTTCTGAGGCGCTAACGCACTAAATTCTGTCTCCCAAAAACTCCGCACCATCGGGTCTTCCACGTAGTGAAGAATTTTGGCTCGGTACACTTTGTCCACCAACATTCTCGTAATTCCGAGCATCGTGGTGTCAGGCGCTTCGACGAGTGCGAGCACGGTATTTCTCAAGAAGTGCTCCAGTCTTGGTCCCCAAGAATCAATGTTCAATTTTTTAATTACCCCAATAAGTCCTGATGCAATCAGTCCTCGTTGTTCTGCGTTTTTCCCTTCCAGCACGTTGAATGCTACCGGGAAATCTCGGTCGGATGGATCAAAAAGAATCACATCGTTCGTTCGTTTCTTTGGTACAAATCGCAACACCGCTTCTGCCAAATCTCCATGAGGATCAATAACCGCGACTCCTTTTCCCGCTTCGATGTCGGAAAAAATCATGTTTTCCAAAAGTGTTGATTTCCCCATTCCCGTCTTCCCGATGATGTACACGTGTCGTCGTCGGTCGTCTGGTCGGATTCCATATTTCACAGCGTGGTCTCTGAAGTTTGTCTGTCCGAGCAAGGTCACATCCTTCTCGCTGTCATCTGGCAATTCCGCTGGCGGTTCGAGTTTTGCGTTTTCCACCCACGTAATACGAGGCGTGCTCACTGAAATCGTCGGCAGGTGATACATGGTCGCAAGTTCTTCTTGAGAAAGAACAAACGGTGCGTGCACAGACCGATGAATAACTTTGTGAAAGAGTCTTGATGAATCTCCGTGGGCAAATTTCCCTACCAAAAACCGATTCATTTGCGGAGCATCAAACTGGTGAAACGTCCCTGCAATCTCTCTCAACTTCGCTTCGGCGTGAAGGTCGTCTCGATCAGAATGCACGTACAGCGCTCGCACATTTACGGCAAAAGCGAGTCTGGAAATCTTATCAAATGCCGCTGAGTAAATCGTTTCTCGATCGTGGCGACCTGAGGATGTTCGCTCATCTACTTCTAAACTATCGTCGTCTAAATCTTTTCGTCCTGACGATCCATCGGCTCCTTTTTTCCATGCAAAGAGCAGGTGCAATAATCTCCACATCGGAGCTCGCGTGATCCTCACCCATCGACGTGTATCGAGACGCGTCCATTGGTAAAAATCTCGGAACCAATTCCATTGCCAAATTCCGCTTCGTACCACGTGTTTCAAGGCATTGTCCGCGGCTTCTTGCCATCGTGATCCCACGGGATTGATAACAAACTGCACCACGGCAGTATCATTTTTGTGAGGCAAATGAGAAAGCGCTGAGGTTACTGCCCCAAGCGGATCTTGGAATTCTCGTGAATTAGAATCATCAAATTGCGGGTATCGTTTAAACGGAAACACCCACGGGTTGTAGGGTTTGAGCGTCGTCGCGATTACTTTTTTCTTTTCGATAAGTTTCTTTGTGAAATAATCCGTCACCTCTTCGATTTCCACTTCTTTGTACTGTGCATAGAACTGCGAAGACACCAGTGTTCTCAAGTGTGCCGGCACCACCACATAAAAATGGATGCGTCCCCCAGTACACACAATTTCAAAACTGATCGTTTCTCGTCCTCCCTTTTTTGCTTCTTTGGAAAGGAGTCCATGAAGACTCGCAAGTATTTGTTCAAAGGCCAATGGCCCTCTTTCGTTTTTTTTCGGTACCGATAATCTCAACACTGTTTGTTTCGCTTTTGTCATTCCTTTTTTTTTGCAAAATTTCACCGCTTTTTATAGCCCTAAATCGGAAAAAACGCAATCCCCGAATTGACAAAAACTCTTCTCTTCCTACAATCCCGCCGTTCTTTGAACGATTTTGTTTTCATGCACCTCCCCTTGAATACGGGAGGCGCGAACGCACGAGTGGCGAAACGGTAGACGCGCTAGCTTGAGGGGCTAGTGAGAAT
>CAZOER010000002.1:0-80262 GCA_964578905.1 uncultured Candidatus Peribacteria bacterium
GAAGTGTAATAAGATCAGCAATTCCTTGTACACCTTGTCGGAGTACTTCATCAACAACTGAAAAGGCATCCGTAAGTGGTGTCTTTCGGTCAATGATAGAAAGGATTCGATCATTT
The DNA here is from genome assembly GCA_964578905.1 of uncultured Candidatus Peribacteria bacterium. Classification (GTDB taxonomy): domain Bacteria; phylum Patescibacteriota; class Gracilibacteria; order UBA4473; family UBA4473; genus CAZVBV01. Next base: position 117 of record CAZOER010000002.1, read on the forward strand.
GGAATCATAATCAATGTGTCTACACTCTTTTTCATTTCATCGTACCCAGTCTCTGCTTTCTTTCCTCGTTGTGCTCCCTCAAATGAGAACGGTTTTGTTACGATACCGATAGTGAGAGCTCCCAACTCTCGTGCGATACCAGCCACGACTGGCGCCGCTCCTGTTCCGGTTCCTCCACCAAAGCCGCACGTAATAAACACCATGTCGGCTCCCTTGAGTGCAGATTTGAGTTCATCGAGTGATTCCTCAGCAGCTGCCTTCCCAACATCTGGGTTTGAACCAGCTCCGAGTCCACGAGTTTCTTCTCGTCCGATATGAATCTTTGCCTCCGCTTTATTGTGGTACAACGCTTGTGCGTCAGTATTCACCGCAATAAATTCAACATTGGCAAAATCAGATTTTACCATTCGGTTAATCGCGTTATTTCCGCCACCACCAATACCAACAACTTTAATGTTAGCAACGGGGGTTACGCCAGGAGTAATTTCCTGAGAATGTGATTGAGCTTTTTCGCTCTTTCTTTCATCGACAGCCGATTGTAAGAGGTCTTTCATGGGAGGGTGGGGTAAGAGGGGGTGTGGGTTAAGAGGGGGGTCTTTTCAATAAAAAGTTTAAGGAATAAGTTTTTTGAAAAAACTAACAGCAGAACTAAATGTTCTGTTGAAATCAAAATCTAAAAATGAACGACTTGATCCATATCGATTTGCGAAATGGAGAAGTCCAATTGCTGATGCGAAACTTGGATCATCAACACGATCAACGATTCCCTCAATATTCTGTGGGAACCCAAGTTGGCACGGTAATTGCAATGTTTCTCGAGCGAGATCAACAACACCTGGCATCTTCACAGCACCACCACAGATGATAGCACCAGCCGGCAATTGTCCGTCTCGTCCGATTTCCGCCAATTCATCACGAACCATCATAAAGATTTCGTGATAGCGGGCTTCGATAATTTTTGAAATTTGTTTCTTGTCTACGGAGTGACTGTCCGTTTTTGAGATTTCAGAAAGATCGATTTCTTCTCGATCGCTGACATCATCTGGCAAGGCTGTTCCGTATTCAATTTTAATCTTCTCCGCTGTTTCCACAGCACATCGCAATCCAATAGCCAGATCGTTTGTCACGTGCTCACCACCGATTGGGATTACTTTTGAAGAAACGATGGTGCCTTCTTCGAAGACAGCAACATTTGTCGAACACGCACCTACTTCAACGAGTACACATCCGAGTTCTTTTTGTTTCTTGTTCAATGCTGATTCAGCACACGCGAGTGATGAAGGAACAATTTCCTCTGTATCAACACCTGTTTCGTAGAGACATTTTTCAAGGTTCTTAATCGCTCCTGTTTGCCCAGCAATAATGTGAGCCTCCACTTCCAAACGAATTCCTGTCATTCCGACGGGGTATTTCGTTCCGTGTTGTGAATCAATTGAAAAGCTTTTTGGAATAATTCTCAAGATATCTCGATTTGAAGGCAATGAAACAGCTCGTGCTGCATCAAGTACTCGATCGACATCATCTTCTGTAATTTCAGAGTTTGCTCCGCTAATCGCAATCACACCCTTTGAATCGTAAGTTTCAATGTGTGGTCCAGAGAACCCAACAAAGACACGATGAATTGGTTCACCACTCATTCGTTCTGCATCTTCGAGTGCTGCGGTAATATTACTGACCGCTTCGTCGATGCTCGTTACCATTCCTTTTCGGATTCCATTTGAAGGGGAAATTCCGACTCCTAAAATATTAATTAAATTCTTTTTATCTTCGACAACACCGACAACAGATCGGATTTTTGAAGATCCAATGTCGAGCGCCACGAATGTCTTTTGTTGTGCCATTTTGTTTGATTTTTGGAGAAAAGCGAAAAGCTAATCTCGCGTTTTACGGTAACAAATACTATGTTCTTGTGCAAATGTTTTTTTCGCTTAACCCGCTTATGAACTGTTTTTGTGAACATTTCTTCTACGGTATAAACAGGGCTATCGTTCGTCGTGCTCAAAATAAAAAAAGTCGAAAAAACAAGAAATGTGTTCACTCTTATGGGCTTCCCAGCTCTGAAAAGATATCTAAGAAAATAGAAGAGGGGGTGTGTCGAGAAAAAAACAGTAAAAAATGATTAGAAGAGTGCGAGTTGCTCTTCATCATCACCTTTTGTTGGTTTCTTTTTTTGTTCAACTTTTCGAGGTTGATCAAGATTTGTGTTCAACCTGTGGAACCGATTTACAAGTGAACGGAATTCCATCTTCTCCAAGAAGGCAATGCTTTTGTCAGGACGGAGTTCGAACTTTGCATCGAGATCAAATTCTACAGGCACATCAATCTTAATCGTTGCCAGCATCTTGCAGTGCAGAGCTTGGTTTTTTTGTGTTGAAAATTTCTCGCTTACCTTTGGCGCGAGTTCATCGAGATGTTCATAGATTTTCTCGAGCGTTCCGAACTCCTGCAGGAGCTTGGTAGCGGTCTTGGGACCGATTCCCATAATACCCTTAAAATTATCAGAGCTGTCTCCAATAATCGCTTTGTAATCAATCATTTGATCGGGCGTGATGCCATAGCGCGCAAGCGCTTCCTTGGGACCGTAGGGGATCTGTTGTTCAATAGGTCCGTTAAATCGCACCAAAGACACGTTGTCGGAGATCAATTGGAGGAAGTCGAGATCTCCACTGAGAATCTTCACATCGTGCTCTTTGTCATCCGCATTGTGTGCAAGCGTTCCGATGATGTCATCAGACTCGAATCCGGGCATTTTTAAAACAGGGATTTCAAAGCTTTCCAACAACTCGTATATATACGGTATCTGAATATAGAAATCATCAGGTGCTTTTTCACGTTGGGCTTTGTAGTTCTCATCGGCTTCGTGCCGGAAGGTTTTCTCCTTTGTATCAAAGGAAACAATCAATCCATCAGGTCTGAAGTGATGAATGATATGCAGGAGCATTGAAGCGAATCCGTACACCATACCGACCTTTACGCCCTTCCACATGGGGATAAAGCCCTTATTGATCCCATGATAGGATCGGTGCATGAGGGAGTTTCCATCGACTAAAATAATAGTTTTCATTGTTTGACAAGGGGTTCCGCTCGACTTTCGTCTTTATTTCTGCTATCATAGCCGGATTTGTTAAATCCTCAAATGACTTCAATAGTTTCTTCGCAAGACCAGTCCATGACTTCTACCAAACCAGTACAAACAAAATTGCATATGGGGATCATTGCTCCAATGACAGAGAAAAATCATGCTGATTTTCTTCTTCAAGGATTTGAAGCGATGTGTGAGTTAGGAATTGAAGTATCAGTGTTGGCGGAAGGGGATAGCAACGCTCAGAAGAAATGTTTTGAATTGTCAGAGAAATATCCCGAACAGTTTCATATTCTTGAAGCCGTGCCTCGAAATAAGACGCATATATTGAAATCAGTAGATGTGGTCGTGTTCACGAGTAAGCCAGATTGGAAAACGGTAAAAGAGATGGCAAAGAATGAAATTGTATCGATTGTTCCCGATGGATCTGGATTGCAAAATTTCAATGCTCAAACAGAACAGGGGAATGCCTTTACCTTTGAACCAAACAGTTTTTGGGGATTTGTTTCAGCGATTATTCGAGCTTCTGAGAATTCACAATTCGAATACGATTGGAAGAACATCAAAAGAAACATTAAAGAGTTGGCACTGTAAAAAGTTGAAAAGTTACAAAAGTTCCTTACAATCTCGGAGCTTTTTTTGTAATCGCACGAGTGGTGAAATTGGTATACACGCTAGTCTTAGGAACTAGTGCCGCAAGGCGTGAGGGTTCGAGTCCCTCCTCGTGCACCATAAAAATACAGAATACTCCGAAGGAGTGTGCTGTATTTTTATAATACGGACGGACGAGAACCCAGTGGGTTCGATACAAGGAGCTAAAAAAAGAAAGCGACCGCAGGGCATTTTCTTTTTGTGCGACGACGTCACAAAGTGTCCCTCCTCGTGCACCATCTTTGAATAAAAAAACCCGGGTTCTTAGAACCCGGGTTTAAATTTAAATCTAAATTAAATTAATCTCTCAAACTTCCTCCCAAATCTCCTTCTAATCGAGGACCCCTCCATCCAGAACGTCCACTTCGTACTTTTTGTCGAAACTTTGGTCGTTTTCGAGTGTCTAGTTCTCGCCAATGTCGTTGTGTTCCAGGATCTTCTTTCATAGCTCTCTGTGTGAAGTAACTACTCATGTTCATATACCCGGTTCGTTTCATACGAGTAGAGGTTTCCCATCCTGGACGTCGAGAGCCTCCATCAGTTAGATTCTTTTTAAACTTCTGAACCTTTGTCATTTCTCCTTCCTGTTTGAGTCCCGGCATTGTGCCGTCGTTCAGTTCTCGAAATCGACCGTAGGCTTCTGAATCATTCAAATCAGGCAAGGGTGTTGAAGATCGATTGTCAAAATAAGAACCACCTTTTTCTTTATTGAGTCTCATATTCTCAGTTCCACGTCGACGAGTGTAAAGCGCTCGTCCTACGAATCGTGGCTGACTCGTCATCCGTCTTTGGACAGGGTTTTCCTTTTGCTCTTTTGCAAGTTCTTGAATGCGTTTGGTTCGTGCCATTCTTCGTCGATTAACAACATCCCTGAAACGAGTACTCGTTGATTTTGGTTTTACCAAATCACAAGAAGAAATGATCTTCCAGGTTTCTGGAACATCACAGGGAGTAGAAAAAGTTTCACACACACCTTGAGGACTTACTGCATGTTGTGTGACTTGAATACACATGGATGAAGTCGGCTCAAAATCTGCCGCAAAGGCTGGCGTAATGAGAAAGGCGAGACCGAGTAAAAGATATTTTTTCATTTTATTTTTATTCAAAAGGGAGTGTAACACAGAAGGTATGTTACTTACAATTTCGTTTCAAGACACGACACATTCGCTCTCGAAGAGTTTCTCTTGATTTTGTAGCGGTCGTTGTTCGAGTCGAAGAACTTCCATAATCAGGATAACGTGGTTGAGTACTTGTTGTTCGATTAGAACTTGAATTAGAGCTGGTTCCAAGTCTTCGGAGTTTAAGTTTCCATGATTGAAGTTCTCGTTCCAGTTCGGCGATTTTCTTTTGAATCTGTGCTCGTGTTTTTATGTTTGAATCAGAAGTGGAAGATGACGTCGTTGTAGTCGTACTTGTTGTATCTTCAGTCGAAGTATCAGTCGTTGTCGTTGTTGTGCTTGATCCAGGAACAGAAACCGTTGTCAGGGCACTATCGCGAACCAAACCTCGTTTTCGGAGTCGTTCGATTCGTGCTTTTTGTACAGCAGAGTAGGCTTTTTGAGTAGTAAAGATTTCATTAATTCCTGTACCAAACTTTTTGTTTTCTCCACCAACATATTTATAGAAATATCCTTTCGCTTCGTATTTTGTTTCTGGTGTGAGCCCTGTTATTTTTCCGCTCGTAATATCGAGACCGGCTTTGAGTTCTACAAGTGTGTCAGCACTGCCATATTTTTTCAACACAACGATAACACCAGTTGCATCACTTTTCGCTAAGTTCGGTCGAGACCATGAGAATGTTGCGTAGGTGTCGTAACGAGTAACGCGAAGTTTTCCGAATTCAATACCAACGCTTGATGAATTATCAGCAACGACAGGATCATTCGGCTCAATTATTTCACTTTCAGTCTCCCCATTGGAGAGATATTTCCATTTCAAAACTTTAGAACCATTTGTCAGAATTCGTGATCGACCATCGACGACATAGGTATATATTCGGAAGTAGTACCATGTGTTGTCTTCAAATGCTGCTGCTCGAAGAGAGAGGTTATTGAGTTTTTTATTCAAAAAGAGCTTTCCAGGATCTACGTTTCGGACTTTATTTTCATATTCACTATATTGGATAGCGTATCCATCAGTATCATACAGAAGAGAATCAGCAAGGTGATCCCATTGAAGGAATACCTTATTGTCCGTGGTATAGAGCGCACTTACATTTGTAATGTCACTCGCCTGCACTGAATGCATACCAAAAAAGAAACTCGCAACGAGACCGAGGAAAAATAATTTTTTCATGGTGTTTGTTTTTGTTTAGAAATAAAAATAACGACGATCAGATACTAGTACGAATACAGAAAGATTTTCTTTCACAAATCTGAACGTCGAAAAGAACACACAGATTCTAAGTTTCTCGCCTTCTTCGTCAAGGACATTTATTCCACGGTTTCTAATTCAAGAAGGGGCTTGAGTTCATTTTCAATCCATCGGCTTTTCCAAAAAGGCCAGATAACAAATTCAGCTTTTCCGGTGATGTTTTTCTTTGGAATAAAAGGCGTGTGTGTCCCGTCGCAACCTCCTGACCAAAAGCACTGACGAGCATCTAAACTTTCAGCTCTGTTGTCTCCCATGAGGAGATAGTGTCCTTCTGGAACCGTAAATTCAGTTCGTCCAAAGGTTTGTGTTCTGCCTTGATTACGAGGAGAGAGGTAGCTTTCCTCAAGTTGGTAATCTTCTACAAACTCATTATTCAAATAGGTTTTTCCATTTTTGATTTCAATCGTATCTCCCGGAACTCCGAGAATTCTCTTGATGTAAAAAATCTTTTTGTGAGGAGGATGAAATACCACGACTTCACCCCGCAAAGGTTCTCGAAGGAAGTTGTATGAAACTTCATTTACAAAAATGAATTCTCCTTTGCCATACTGACACTCTTCTTGCAGTACATTCAGCGTTGGGCACATGGAAGGCCCTGACACACGGAAGAATTGGAAAATATAGAATCGGATAAAGAGAACGATTCCAATAAGGATAAGCGCTTCGATAATAAAACTGGTCCAGCTCTGGTCTTTGTCTTTGATCATGTGATAAAATTTCTTGCAGAGTGTAAAACAAAAAGTTTTCTGCTACAATCTTTTCCAGATGGCGAATTACAAACTTTTTAACGCAAAGCGATTAGGATTCGGTTCGCTCCTCGAAGATAACGAGGCAGTGGAGGCGGTTTTTCGAAAAGAGTTTTCTTCAACGTTTGCGAAGATGATGTTTTATTTTCTCCTCTGGGGAGGCGTTGCTGGCGGGATTTGGTATATCTTCAGATTCTATGGCATGTGGGAATGGGTGGAGTTAATCTTCATTCTTTTTGCTTTCTATAAATCAATCTGTGTTTTCTTCACGTGGTATTTCAATGCCATTTTGATGACGACTGATAATCTTGTCTTTGTAGAAAGGAAAGGACTGCTTAATAAAAAATCATCCAGAATTGATTATTGGAATCTTGATGAAATTCAGGTGGTGCGGATTGGGATTCGGTCGTTTATGGGAAATTACGGAGACTTGTTCTTTATGAAGTACAACGGGGGAATCCTCTACGAAGCGCACCGTATGCATGCTCCACAGAGAGTCGCACGAATTATTGAGAACTATCGAGAACAGCAAGTCGATGCCAAGAACTTCACGGAAGAATCATCGCTCAAAGAACTGATCTCCGGACTCGTGCAAACCCATGTCAGAGACAAAGGACAGCCAGAACGAGACGAGAGGGTTTCCAAACGTCCCGCGAGTGGAGCGTCATTAAATGTCGAACCGAAAGGAAAGAAAGGAAGAGACTCTATTATCAAAAAAGTGTTTCATCCTGATGAAATGGCAATCGAAGTCGAGAAGGAACTCGACGATGATGGCGGGATTGAGATTGATTTGTGATTTTAGGGAGATACGTATCCTTTTGGGATACGTATCTTATTCGAATACCTAGAAATCCCAAGTTCCTTTTAACGACGTTGACTGTGTATAGTTCGTCACCGTTGATTCGAAGAAGTTTGTTTTCTCAGCGTTATTGTCCGCCATCGCTTCCAGATGCTTGTACGGATTGGTGGTCACCTCAGGATAGAGTGGATCCATTTTTAAAATTGCGAGTCGATCATTCGCGAGGTATTTGGTGTATGCCTCTGTAGAAGCTTTGGAAATCCCTGGGATTCCATTTCCGATGATGTGATGCGTCCATGCAATTTCTTGATCCACGGCTTCGGTGAACATCTCTCGGATAACGTCTTCATCGACCATCTCTGGGAATTCTTTTTTCAATTCCTTAATGATGTTCGCAAAGAGTACCACATGCGTGAGCTCATCTCGCCGGATGTAATTAATCATCCGTCCTGTGGCGATCATCTTACTGTTGTAGACAAGGGTGTCGAAGAACGCGAATCCGTTGTAGAAGTACAACCCCTCAAGCAAGAAGTTTCCGATCAACGCTCTGAAGAAATTCTTGTCATTGGGTTCGTCGATGAATTTCTGATAAATCTCCCCGATGTATTTATTTCGTTCGAGCAAGGTCTTGTCGTCTCTCCAGAAATAATAAATCGATTCTCGTTCCTTCGCATCAACAACCGTTTCCAAGATTGTCGTGTAAGACTGTGAGTGGATTGCTTCCTGAAATGACTGAATAGAAAGAATAAGATTTACCTCAGGAGAAGTGATGTAATCGGCGAAATTTGGCAAGTTCACCGTTTGCAAACTGTCGAGAAACGTGAGGAAAGAGAGCATGCCTCGGTAGGCGGTTTTCTCTTCCTCTTTCAAGTTTTTGTACATAATGGCATCGTCGTTGAGTCCGCTGATTTTTTCCGGCACCCAGAAGTTTCCGATCATGACCTGATACATTTTTTTTGCCCAGTTGTATTTCACGGCATTGAGGTTAAAGAGTCCCGTTGGGTTCCCTTTGATGATCGTTCGATTCTCGATCGAGTCATCGCCGGTTGCGTTAAAGATTTTGTTTTTTTTCATTGTGTAAAAAGTTAAAAGTAAATTTATCCGCTGCAACTGTCGCAGGCGGCTTGTGCATCACCCGACATCGAGCGGAGATAGTAAACGGTTTTGACACCAGATTTCCACGCTTTCATGTACCAATTGTACAGATCAGCGGGAGAGGTGCGTTCAGGATTCATCATCCACTCAAAGGAGATGGATTGATCGACCCATTTGTAAATGACGGACACCATGTCGATGACATCGTTCATGTCGAGGTTTGGATATTCTTTATAGAGCCAGAAGTTTTCCTGATTCAGGTTTGGTGCGACGGTTACGGTTGGCGCAATCACATTCGTTTCCACAAAGAATTTCTTGTACACGGGCAAAAGTCCTGCCGTTGTTCCTACGACCCCTGAAGTCGAAGTATTGGGAGCAGGGGAGAGGTGGTACGCGAATCGCACACCCTTGTTTTTTATTCTTCCAATGAGGGCACTCCAATCAAGATCGGTTTTTGCATTGGATTTGTACCATGCCTCGTCCCGTCCAAAGAGCACTCCTTTTTCCCATTCACTTCCTTTGAAGAGTTCGTATTGTCCGCGCTCTTCAGCGAGTTGTGAGGAATTGTCTAGTGTCGCGTACGCGTACTTTTCAAATAACTTATCCACATCTTCTCGGGCTTCAGCACTATCATACGAAAACCCATTGCACGCCAAGTATTCCGCGAGTCCCATAAATCCCAGTCCGACAGACCGGTACTTCTTGGAGGTGAGTTCAGACTCCTTGATCGGGTAGAAGTTTAACGTAATCACATTATCCAGCACGCGCATAGCGACGGGGAAGACTTTTTTAATATCTTCATCAGTGTGAACCTTTGCCATATTAATGGACGCCAGATTACACACGACCGTTTCTCCTGGTGTGTACTTAATGTTTACCGTCCCGTCCTCAAAGGTTTCCTCTTGAAACTTTGCCTCAGACGTATTTTGACAAATCTCAGTACAGAGTTGCGTGGAGTAAATATTCCCGGCGTGTTTGTTTGGGTTCAACTGATTCACGGTGTCTCGATAAAACACATACGGCATTCCCGTTTCCACGGCGGTTTTCAAAAGTTCTTTCATCAGGTCCTTCGCTTGCACGACTTCCTTCATGCCAAGTTTGTCGTTCTTCTCACACTCGACGTAGAACGCTTCAAATTCTTCACTAAACAAATCCTCCATGCGCTGACCCGTCACTTTTCGCACTTCATGTGGATCAAAGAGCGTCCACACTCCATCTTCTTCTACACGCTTCATGAAGATGTCAGGAACAGAAACGGCCGGGAACACATCAAAGGCTTTTGACCGGATGTCTCCACTTTCGGTTTGTAGATTTAAAAAGTCATGAATATCTCGATGCCAAACATCAAGAGTGGGGGAGATGGCCCCCAGTCTCGCCCCGAGTTGATTCACAGCACACGCGGTATCATTAATCACTCGCGTCCACGGGATCACTCCTCCTGAGGAATTCTTCACGCCTCGTATCTCCGCCCCACGTGAACGAATGTGTCCAAGGTAGACCCCGACACCGCCTCCAAATTTGGAGATCTGCGCCATGTTTTCGATGTTGTGGTAAATAGACCGCAAATCATCATCAACGTTCAATTTGAAGCAACTGGAGAGTTGATGGAAATTCGTTCGTGCGTTGAGCAATGTAGGCGTTGGCAAACTGAGTTGTTGCTTTGAGGTCACTTCATAGATTTCTTTTGCGACCTGCATTCGATTCTTGTCGTCTTCTGGTATGGCCAGGAAGAGTGCTACTGCCAAGTACATCTCTTGTGGAAGTTCGTGAATAACCTTATTCGGATTCAACAAATACCGCTTGGCGAATGCCAAATGCGTCGAGTAGATGTAGGTGAAGTCGCGATCTTTATCGAGCCATGAGCCCGCTTCGAGAATATCAGCATCGCGGTAGACTTCTCCAAACTTTGTAGAGTAGAGGCCTTTCTTCACATAGTCATCGAAGTGCGTCTTCCATGATTGGGCGCTGTAAATATCTTTATAATCCATCTTTCGATTCTGCGTCGCTTCTTTATAGAACTCCATCGCGTAGAGTCGACCCGCCACGTTCTGCCAATCAATGTTCTGCACGGTAATCATGTCGAGCGTCGCTTTTCGTAAGTTTTTCAACACCTGTGAGGTTTCGATTCCATCAATGAGTGTGATCTTAAACACATCAAACACTTCATTGAACGGGCATGATTTCTCAAATCCCTTCGCGGCAATGTTCCATGTTTTTTCGAGTTTCTTTTTATCAAACTTTTCTTTCTTCCCGTTCGCCTTCGTCACGGTGAGAAGGTCTTTGTCGAGCTTCTCTAATTCCTTAATCCGCTGTTCTGCTCGTTTTTGAGCGTGCTGTGATCGGTAGAGGATGTAGGTGCGGGCAACAATAAAGTTCCCAGACTGCACCAATGCTTCTTCAACAATGTCCTGCACATCTTCCACGCAGGGTGTTTTCTCTTGCTCGAAGAATCGAAGTTCTATTTCCATGTTTACCTCACGAGCCACTGTTTCCGCGAACGCGGGGAGGGAGAGTCCATGATCGGGTGTGGCTTCAACGGCTTTTGCAATCGCAATCTGAATTGTTTCTGGATCGAAATCGACGAGTTGTCCGGTACGTTTGTATATTTGTTTCATTTTAGGATTTGAGTTCGAACTTAAAGAAGTTTCTTGTGAGTAAAGTTCGAACTCAGACTTCACTCTTGAACACATTTATTGTTCAATCACTCGGGGGTTAAAGAATCGCCGCTTCTGAAAGGAAGTGACGTTTTAGATTTTCACACAAGATGTTGTGTGGAGGCGTATGTTAATATACAAGATGTAGGGCGGTCAAGAATTTTGTTCAAAAAAGACTTGAGGAAAAAAGAGAACATTATTTTATATCAAACCCGGGTTCTGTTCGGTGAAATGATTTGTAGAACCCGGGTTTAAAAGATAGGATGCCGAGGATGGATTTTCTCAATGCAATCTTTCTCGGAGTGATTCAGGGAATAACAGAGTTCCTTCCGATTTCTTCCAGTGGACATCTCTTCTTGGCGGAAGAATTTTTGGGACTTGTTCCCGATCTTCACTTTGAAATCAGTTTGCACGTCGCGAGCTTACTGGCGGTGCTTGTTGTCTTCAGGAAAGACATTTGGGACATCCTGAGAGGAGTAGGGAAGACGTGCTCGATTTGCGAAGGCGATAGAGATCAAGGAATCTTTGGATGGAAACTTTTCGTCGCATCACTCGCAACGGTGCCTGTAGCATTGTTACTCGAATCACAATTTGAATTCTTCAGAACAACAGAGGCCGTAGCGATGACACTGATTATTACAGGATTTCTTATCATGGGATCGGAGGTTTTTCGTTCCAAACAAGAACGACATTTCTCGTGGTGGATCGCAATTCTTCTCGGACTGTTTCAAGGAATAGCGGTGCTACCAGGGATATCACGAGCGGGGATTACGATTTCAATTTTGATATTCCTCGGGGTGAACCGGAAACACGTTGCAAAGATTTCATTTCTTTTGGCGGTACCAACGATTCTTGCAGCGCTCATCTTTTCCGTAGGACAAGAGGGCTTTGCGATTACCCCTTTTCAGTTCGTGGGATGCATCGCGTCACTCATTGCGGCAATCTTTGCCATGCGATGGATGATGAGACTGGTGCGTCGACATTGGATTTGGTTTGCACCGTACTGCATCATCGCGGGACTCGGGATTCTTTATTTCCTTGTATAGAGAAACTCACGCAACTCTGTAAATTTAGATTATTTTTAAATATGGGATATTCGTTTCCCCTCTCTTTTAAAAGAGAGGGGTTAGGGGTGAGTTGAAATCTTAAAAAGATATGAATTTAGTATCTTGAAGATTGAGAATTCTCCTTCTAGGCTAAAAACGATGGATAATGTTATTAAAGAAGCTGTTCGTGAACTAAGAAAGAACCAAACAAAAGCAGAGAAATTATTTTGGAATGAGGTAAGAAACAGGAAGCTTGAGGGATTTAAGTTTTTGAGACAGCATCCTTTTCTTTTTGAGTATGAAGGAGGTAAGAGGTTTTTTATTGCGGATTTCTATTGTGCAGAAAAAAAGATGATAGTAGGAATTGATGGATATGTTCACAAATTTCAAAAGGATCAAGATATGCTGAGAACAAATTTATTAAATGAAATGGGACTTCGTGTAATTCGATTTCAAAACCATGAAATTTTGACTAACATACCCACGGTATTAGAAAAACTTAAGCAAATACTTACATCATGAAAATTATTCTCGCATCAGGATCACCAACACGGAAAGACATGCTCACAAAAATGGGTATGCAATTTACCGTCGTAAAACCTGATTGCGAGGAAAAGGTGGAAAACTCTCAGACTATGGAATCGCAGGTAAAGCGCTTGGCGAAAGAGAAAACAGCGAGCGTTTACAATAAATTCTCTCAAGAAAAAGACGTTCTCATTCTCGGATTCGACTCACTTGTTGAAGTCGATAATCAGATACTTGGAAAACCGAAAACAAAGAAAGAGGCGTTTGAAATGTTCCAGAAATTTGTGGGGAAAAAGGTTGGAACGTTTACCGGCATGACGGTGGCAGGAAACGTGAATGGAAAATACGTTGAAAAAACGATTGTTGAAAAATCATGGCTGGTATTTCGTTCAGATATTACCAATTGCCAAATCCGATTATTCCTCGACTTTGATCAATGGCAGGGAAAAGCCGGTGGTATCACTATTGAAGGAATCGGCGCATTTTTGCTTGCTGACATCGAAGGGGACTACCAAAACGTACTGGGCATTCCCGTTATCAAGATGGGGGAAGTGATTCGAGAACTCACGGGGAAATCACCGCTTAAAGTTTTTACAAAATAATTCCTCCCCTGGTAGGGGAGGCTAGGTGGGGTATTGTTATTTCCACCCCCTCTAACTCCCCCTTACTAGGGGGAGAAAAAGAAGAAATTCAGTTGATTTTTTCCTTCGAAGTTCTACTTTGAAACTAGATATCAACCCCATGACATTTCAGAAAGCCGAAGATTTTTTATTTATTGCGACACAGAAGTATAATTTGCATAGACAAGCCAAAGCTTCTCTGGTGTGTGAGCGGGTTCGGAAGATCTTTAATACCAAGTACGAGAACTTAGCGGATCAGTGGCAGCCGATGAAATTTGAAGATGGTGTGCTCTTTATTCAAACAGAAAGTTCCTCAGCGAGTTCGGATTTATTCCTCCGGACGCATGAGATGATTGAACTTTTCTCGGAGCACGAATTTCCTCAGAAGATCGAGGACATTCGGATTGTGAGAAAGGGTTAATCCCTTTCTATTTCATAATCCTAAAAAGATGATAATGGAAAGATCAGAATCGGAATGGTCGTTAGATACAATCCTTTCAACGATGGATCTTTATCCGAAGTTAAAAGAATTAAAAAGTATCGTTGAAAACGATTCCACTGTGGAAGAATCACTCAGGAAATTGCTTGAAGATTTTGAATATAGTCCCAATGATTTGTTTAATCGATTAGTAATAGCAGTAGAGGAAAAGGAAGATATACTCGTTCTAATCGCTAAGATAGAGGCAGAAGCCATTAAAAAACCAGATTCAGAAGAATAGGATTTACATTACTTCTTCACGCCTTTCTTTGGGCACACATCGTTTAAGAAACACGCCGAGCACTTCGGCTTGGGGGCTTTGCAGTAATCGCGTCCAAATTGCACGAGCATGTGAGAGAGATCGCCCCAGTGTTCTTTGGGAATAAGCTTCATGAGATCTTTTTCGACCTTCACTGGATCGGTCTGTTTCGTGAGTCCAGTTCTTCTCGAAATCCGTCCGATGTGGGTATCGACGACGAAGCCGATGTTTTTTTGAAAGAGATTCCAGAGAATCACATTCGCGGTTTTTCTTCCTACCCCTGGTAATTTTGTGAGTTCCTCCATGGTGTCAGGAACAGTGCTTCCGTGTTCGAGTAACATTGATTGGGCACATCCAGATAAGCTCTTGGCTTTGCTTCGGAAGAATCCGGTGGATTTAATAACCTGCTCTAGTTCCTCAATAGGACGGGCGACGTAACTCTCAAGATCGGGGAATTCTGTGAACAATGTTTCAGTCACGATGTTCACCCGCTTGTCGGTACACTGTGCTGAAAGAATCACCGCAAAGAGCAGTGTCCATGGGCGTTTTGTATCCCAATGCAAATGACAAATTTCTCCCTCATAGTGTGATGAAACTCGTTCGACAAATGTTTGAGGGGAAATTGTTTTCATGTCGAGCTCTTTGTACGGTAAAATCAGGAAAATGAAAATAAAAAAACACTTCCTCTTGGTGCTTTGCCTCATTCCAAGCATTGCATTCGCGAGTATTGGAAGCGATTTGAACACGATGCTCAATCGGTTTTTTGGGGGAGACGCACCCACGCAAACTATTGAACAAATAGAAGATGTTGAGGTGATTGAAATTCCAGAAGAACCGACAGAGGAAAACTTTCAAGCACTCAAAAAGAAGATAGAAAAGGAAACGAAAGCATTAGAACTTCTCGAAAAACAAACCTTGCAGTCACAGCAAGCACTTTGGAATGCGCAATCTGAGAAGTATACCTCGCAAGGACAACTTCTCCTTCTCGATCAGGAATTGAGCCTGCTCAAAGCAAAGATTGCAAAGTTTATTAAACAAGAAACAACGTGGAGAGAGGAACTGGAAAAGATCACGCGAGAGCAGGAAGAACTCAAAGCACTTCTGCGCGTGAAAAAGGAAGAGCTTGATACCTTTCTCAAAAAAAACTACATCCGAAATGAAAACTTCGGAAAAGGAGAGACGGTCTCGGTGCTCAAGTGGTTGTTCTCCAAAAAATCAGTTGGAGATATCCTGCAAGAAAATCGGCAGTTCCAATCATTTAAAGATCAAAAAAGAGGAGCCCTGATGGAACTCAATCACTTGAAGCAAAAGCTTCGGGATAAAGAACGGCAAGCATTAATTCTGTTTTACCAAGCGAAAACCCTGAAGGAACAGATTGAGGCAGAGAAAAGGGGATTGGTGGGCTTTGCAGAGAATAAAGCACGCATGATTGCACGGTCAGAATTTACAGAGGGAAAGACGGCGAAAGAGATTGAAAATTATCAACGACAAAAAATGGAATCAACAACGTTTATTGGGAAGCTTCAATCAGCGTTGGAAAATGTTCAGCAGAAATTGGGATATTTGCCGGAAGATGAAGGCTTTCGTTTTCCGTTAAAAATAGACTTAGAGATTGCGGCATCGTTTCAGGATCCGGAATATGAAAAGGCACTTGGAAGAACGCACAAGGGGATTGATTTTGTAGCGCCCCATGGAACGGATATATTTGCTCCCAGAAAGGGGACCGTGTCCAAGGTGAGTTTTGATACGAATGAATATGGGTATGCCTATCTCGTTCTCGACCATGGAGAAGAACTTTTCTCCGTCTATGGGCATGTGTCAGATATTCTCGTTAATGAAGGGCAGGAGGTTGCTCAGGGCGATCTCATTGCCAAAACGGGAGGTGGACAAGGGGAAAAAGGATCGGGATATTTCACCTCGGGAGCACATCTCCATTTAGAAGTATACGAAGAGGGGGAACACCGAGATCCGATGGAGTTGCTGAAGAAATAAAAATAAAGAACTCCTGTCATTCCGACCGAAGCGGAGGAATCCCTTCTTTTATTGTGATTTGATATCGAGAAGAATGTTCTTTTTGTAACCAAAAAGAACCAAAAACTTTTGGGGACAAGAAAACTCGCTTTCATTGGCATAGCACAAAGTTGCCGAGTCCCGTTGGCGCTCAAACACTTCTCGTCCCCAAACCCCCAAGGGATAGCAACTTTTAAACATTTACTCTAATTCACCGCATCGAGATAACATTTCTCACAAAACACTTTTTCAGGTCTCTCGGGAGAGAATGGTGTTTGAATATCTGCTGAACAGTTATCACATTTCCGATCCCAGAGTTTCCGAGGGAGTCGAAGCTTGATCCGATCTTCATGACGACATTGTGGACAAAGATCAGGAAGTTCGAGATTCATCTTTTTATAAAACTTCAGTTCGGGTTTTAGAATTGAGTAGTTTCTCTTGCAACGCGTACAAGCGATCGATTCTTTGCAAAGATCATTCGTTGCTTCTTGAGTCGTTGGCAATGAAGAAATTGTAGGAGATGCAAAATCATTCTTCTCAGGGTCAGCCCATTTCCAGCCTCGTGCCAATACCTCTTCCTTCGTCAAAGGAAGCACGTCCTGAGCGGTGGAGTGATTGTATGGGAAAGGGGACATAGTGACCGGAAAGAACTCTCCCCATTCACCAGTTTTCTTCATATGTTCGATAATCTTCTCACGAAGCGCTTTATATTCGGTTTCAGAATATTGCTTATTAAAAATACAATACTGTGCCTGTCTCATGCTGGCACACCCAAAGCAATCTTTGCTTCCGTACGATTCATAAGAGTACTCAACGTTGGCACAACCTTCTCCTGCAAATTTTGAAAATTTAATATTAAAGGCGCCGATTCCCACAGCCTCACATTCATAAATTAATTCATTGCTTCCCGCGCATCCAAAGTAACTTACATCCATACAGCTTTGAGCTCCTCGCATTTGATCACAGTACTTCATATCTTCACAATTTTTACAATCCCAACAGTCGTGTGTGTTTTTGCAATTAAACAAATTGTCACCAGAAAAGTTCTCACATCGGAGGAAAGAACAATACTCTCTCGGCTCAGAGAGATAAATTTTTTGAAGTTGCTTCAATACCTCTTCCTGCTTTTTCTCATCCTTGAGAAGAGCTTCAAATGCTTCTTTCTTCACGGGTTTATTAAGCACGTGATAGCTCTTTTTTCGCAGTCCAACACACGCAAACACATTGTCACATCCCAAACAATCGTAGGAATGGTGAGCATCATTACAGTTGTTCAGCTTCTGTGAGTAAGTGATGTTGTAACAATCGGAACAATCAACGCATTGATATGCCAGTTCCGTTTTGAAAATATTGAAACAATCTACGCCATCACGACAGTGATCAAGATTTTGGCAGTACAGACAATCTTCATTAAATCCGGCAGAGAAAATAAGATAACAATTTTTATTGTTGGCGGCTGCATTGGTGTATTTGGAATTTTCAGAAGTACCTTGTTGGAGTCTGGCAATTTTGGGAACACGCTCCCAGAGTTCTTCAAATTGTTCAAAGAAAGGGCGGTCAAAATCAAAATCTACCGCATAATTCTTTGCATCCCACGTATCTCCCCACCAGTGTTCGTTATCATAGACAGGGAATTTTGTCTTTTTTGCATGAACAGAAATAATCTCTTTACCAGAAGAATTACAAATCCTCTTTGAAAGATTCCGTTCATTCCGAAATGCTAACCGTCTTCGCATTCTCTCCTCAGGACAAAGTGTGGGAGTAGGAACGCCCATGTTCTCATAAAACTTCAAATCATCCTCAGTGATTTCAAAAGGCTGATTGGTTATGGGGCAGGTCTTTTTCATTTTTTAAAGATTTCTGAAATCTCTTGCGAGGTATGAATCCCACATGGCAGAGGTAGCAGACATCACGATGTCAGCGCCCCCGTCGAGTCGGTCTTGCAGATCTTGAGCATTCATCATGCCTCCCACTCCACAAATCACAAAGTCCGCATTTTTTTCTTTTCGTATCTTCGCCAACTCTTCGGTAAAGGCTTGTCCCGCATCTCGAATCGCTTCTCCGCAAAGTCCCGCTCGGAGCCTGTTTGCTCCTGGCAAGGCTTGCTCACCCTCAGGCGTTCTCACATCCATTGCAATTGTGTTGATTCCCGCAAACCCGTCTACATACGGAAGATTCGCATCCACCACTGCTCGAAGTTCATCCGGTGCCAACATTCCCATCTTGATTAAGAAAGGCGTGTCCCCGATAACTTCTCGAATCGCTTTAGAAATTTTGCTCGACGTTTCGGGATCTTTGTACAGACTTCCTTCACCAGTGCAGACATTTGGACACGAGTAGTTCGCTTCAATAATCTTTGCCCCGGCTTCCTTGGCCATTCGTGCACAATCAGCGTAGTCCTGAATCAAATCTCGTCCTTCGCCTGGTGTTCCCATGATCGATACGATCATCACTTGGCCTTCTTTAAGAGAATTATTTGCTCGCTCGATATCCGCCATCCAGACACTCGGGGGCTGAGAGGGGACCCCGAAGGAGTTCGTAATCGTAATGTCTTCCACACTCGTAGGGTCGGTTGGTCGCGTTGTAATGTCTCCTCCGATGTCAGATACATTCAATTGTCGTGGTGCATCCACAAACACGCAGTTCGGATTTGGATGACATTCTCGTTCAATCGTTCGTACAGTCTTGTACACAGGAATATCAAAGCCAAGTTTTCCGTACAGATCTATCCATTTCGAATCTAGTAACGGTCCTGCAGGAACTCCAAGAGGGGAGTTTATTTCAAAGTTCCAGAGTTTGAATTTCTTCGTTGGTATTTTGATATCAGGAAAAGGTCCCTCAAAAGACGGCCCGTTGTCATAATTCCATTGGTATGATTTATCGGTTCGGTAGATTTCTTGCATCGGGGAGATTCTAGATGATTGAACGGCGGAATTCAAAGTTTGTTACTCCAAAAAAAAACTCCGCCGGAGCGGAGCTTTTTCATTTCGTTATAAGGGTGAATTACTCAGCCTCTGTGCTGAAGAATCCTTCGAGTTCATCGCTTACGAATGGGTGAATCAAGTTTCGTTGATAACTCCCTTTTCGTTGTGAATAAAGTTTTTGTGTTCCAGATTTTGCGTTTGCTGGAGAGTAGAAGGCTCGTTGTACGTTTCGGATTTTTCGAATTGATTCGAAATCCTTCTTCCAGTATGTGTTGTAGTATTTGTTCGTATCAATTTTGTGTGTTGATCCGAAAATCACATTTGATTCCATAGCTTCTTTTCCAGCGTCTCCTCCATCAACGTAGTAATCGATAGCTCGAGATTTGAAAACAGCTTTTCGGTTTGGACGGAAGTAGTTTCGGTCTTCCACGGGTTTTAGATTTGTATAATCTGTCATTGCTCCTGTTCGTTTCATTCTTGTAGAAACTTCAGAAGTGTTTGTTGCTTTTCGAGAATTGAGGTGCATTCGTTGTTGATACGGAACTGTTTTTTGATCAACGTTTCGTTCGTTGTGTTTCTTATTAAGGAAAGACCATCGCATTTGAAGAGCGTCATTAAGTTTCTTTTGTAGAGATAATCGGTGTGAGTAACTCCCTGTATCTTCTCGAACAGGTTCTTTATAAGCTTCAGCACTTGAGGTGAAGAGAATCCCCAGTCCAAGGGCAAGTGAAACGATAAGCATTTTTTTCATTTTTTCAGTGGGTTAGAGACAATAAAATGATTGTTTACGGCGAGAAGTGTAACAAGTTTCAAATTGAGTGCAAAACTTTTTAAAACTTTTTTTCACGCCCAATAAAGTATAGAACAATAAAAAAACTTTGTGCAATTTTTCTTACACGTAATTACTTATAGAAAATAAAATGCTTTTTTTGCAAATAAAAAAACTTGCAGGTTCGAACTTTTCTTCCTAGAGTACCCCGCGATTTCTAACCCACTATTTCACATGAAAAATCCATTGAAAGTTACGGATTGGCCAGTATCAAAAATCATCTTGGTCATCTGGATTGTTTTCTCAATCATCTTCGTCGCTAATAGCGCTCGAAACTACCTACAGCAAGAAGTGTACCAACTTGGAGCACAACACGGAATGCAAAACGCTGTTGCTCAAACAATTGCACTTGGATTGCAATGTCAGCCAGTTGCTCTTAATCTAGGAGATCAACAAGTAAACTTGATCAACCCAGCATGTGAACAACAAGCTGCTGCACCAGCTGCTACAGAGTAAGCATTAAAAAAGAATAAAAAAAGAAGCTCCCCTCGGGGAGCTTTTTTATTGCATTAAATTATCCGTGTCTAAATATCAAAGTCGTGAGCACCTTGAGAATCTTTCTCTCCGTAGTCTGCTCCGAACTTCGTATCAACATTGAGGAAGTCTTTGCCATAGTTCTGGTACATCCAGAGGTAGAGAACTTCACCGATTCTATTTCCCAGTGCTAGAGCTGCCAAGAGAACAGGGAACACAAGAAGAAACGCAGAGGCGGTACTTTGTGAACTCGCAAGAGATCCTGAAATCAGGAAGAATAAAATGAGTCCAAAAATCATCCCATACACATTTACAATAAGGTATTTCGATTGATGGAGTGCTTCGAGGACGAAGAAACTAAAGAAGGTTCCGAGCGTTAAATGAAAGACTCCCGTTATCGCGCCACCCATTTGTCCAAAGAGTTGATTTGAAAAGGCATACGCAGGAAGCATGAGAATCAGAATTACAAGATTCCCGAAAAAGACCTGTGTGAGAGCGGTTGATCGTCGTGAGTATTTTTCATCGACCATTGTTGCCAACAATACGTAGGAGACATTAGAGGCCAACGTCGCCAAGAATACGGCCAATGTAATAATACTTAAGAAGAGGGGATGCGCTTCCGTTTGAACACTGATCCCAAATTCGTTTTTCACAACATCACTTGGAGAAAGCGTTTCGCCAACAATGCTCCAACTGAGAAAAAGGACAATCCCTAAAACAATTGTTCCAATGAATCCTGATCCAAACCCGACCAAGAATCGAGAAAAAATAGAAGGAAACGTGATATCCGCCTGATTAAGGTTTTTCATGTGTGTGTTTTTATTTCCGATTTATTGTAGAGGAAGGGGAGGGGGGAGTTCAAGTTTTTCTATGGCTTTCGACAATTTTCTTTTCGCCATTCCTCAATATTCTTGTGATGTCCGGAAAGAAGAACTTCAGGAACCTCCATTCCTCGAAACTCAGCAGGGCGTGTGTAGTGCGGATATTCTAATTTTCGATCAAGACTTTTTGAAAAGCTTTCCTCGGCAGCACTTTCATCACTGCCCAAAACTCCAGGAAGGAGTCGAGCAACCCCGTCAATAATTATCTGTGCAGGAAGTTCGCCGCCAGTGAGCACAAAGTTTCCAAGAGAAATCTCTCGATCAATCAGTGCTTCACGGACTCGTTGATCAATCCCTTCATAATGTCCACAGAGGAGAATAAGACGTTCTCCTTTCTCACTGAGTTCCTCAGCTATTTCTTGCTTGAAGGTCTCTCCCTGAGGCGTCATAAATATCACAGGTGCTTTGTCATCTTCCAATTGTTTTACATGCTCAATCGCATCAAATAAGGGTTGGCACATCATCACCATTCCTGCTCCACCACCGAAGGGAACGTCATCAACTTTATGATGTTTGTTCTCAGAAAAATCACGAATATCAAACAATCGAACTTCAATTTTTCCTTCCTCAATTGCGCGTCCGATGATGGACGTTTTTAAAAAGCTTTCGAAACTTTCTGGGAAAAGGGTCAGGATATCGAATTTCATATTTTTGAGAAAATCTGTAATAATCTTCGAGCAAAACTTAACTTTACTACACAAGAATGCAAGACAAAATTCAATCGGCTCTCGGCTCTACAGTGGATAAAATCGAATTTCCCCAAGCTCTTTCCTATCACTCAGGAAAAGTACGGGAAAGTTTTACACTTCCTAATGAGCAACGAGCTATCGTAGTGTCAGACCGGATTTCAGCGTTTGATTTTATTCTTGGAACGATTCCTTTTAAAGGACAAGTATTGAACAGAATTGCCGCGTGGTGGTTTGAGAAACTTGATGGGGTTGTGAATCATCACTTTATTTCAACACCAGATCCAAATATTTCCCTCGTGAAGAATGCAAAAGTTCTCCCCGTAGAAATTATCGTTCGAGGATATCTCACCGGAACAACAAAAACGTCATCATGGTATTCCTACCAAAATCTAAACAGAATGATTTGCGGAATTGAAATGCCAGAAGGTATGAAGAAAAATCAAAAGTTTGAAGCTCCTATTATTACACCGACTACAAAACCAACTGAACCTGGAGCTCATGATGCTCCTATCACAAAGGAAGAGATTGTCGCACAGGGACTCGTAACAGCCCAAATGTATGAACAAGTAGAAGAGTATGCGATGAAAATGTTTACCCTCGGTCAAAAGGTAGCAGCGGAGCGAGGACTCATACTTGTCGACACGAAATATGAAATGGGAATTGATAGTGAAGGAAATCTCATGGTGATTGATGAAGTGCACACACCAGACAGTTCTCGATACTGGATTGCTAATTCGTATGAGGAGCGATTTAATAATGACGAAGAACCAGACATGCTCGATAAAGAGTTTGTTCGACGAATGATTGTCGGAGCAGGATATGATGTAAATGACCTCGAAAAAAACCCTGCAGATTTTATGACGGATGAGCTACGAATGGCAGCAGCAGAGAAATATATTCAGCTTTTTGAAAAAGTAACGGGCGAAGCTTTTGAATTCCCAGAGGAACTTAATGCAAAAGTAAGAATTGAAGAATCTCTTCAAAGTCTCTTGAAATAGAGGTTTCTCTTGCTTAGTACAATAAAACATTTTTGTTATTCCGCCACTGTTTTTTAGATAAATGGTTTGATTTGTATAAAGGAAACGTAATAGAATAGCCCTTGAAGTTTACCTTTCTTCTAATTCTTAAACCTTTTCAAAATGAAAAAAAGAAATTTCGGTTTTACGCTCATTGAGCTCCTCGTGGTGATAGTGATCATCGGTATATTGGCGACGATTTCTACTGCTACTTTTAAATCTTACTTCGGAAAAGCACGTGATGCTGAACGGCAATCAGGTGTGCAAAATATCGCCTTGATGATCAAGGTGGATGGAGCGGACGATTGGAAGAATACAAAGTATGTTTACGCTTTGCCAGCAGATCTTTCAGCGCTTATGGCGGCAAACGACTTCAGGGTTCCAGCAGGAAAGAACAATATTTGTTACTTCATTGGAATGGCTGATGGAACAGAGTCAGGAGTTGGTGATGACAATGAATTTGTTATTGCGACTTGGGGAGAATCAACAAGTACAGTAGAAACAGGAACACCGGGACTGTTACTTGATGGAACACAAGGAGCGATAGACGCATTGGAAGCCGCAACATTTGATTCAGCAGATTTCACTTGTGCAGCAGACATGACAGATGTTATGGCAGCATTTGTAGCAGGAGTTGATGGTACGGAATCAGATCACTATATTGATGACAATGGGGATATTATTGCTGACATGACGCCGTAATAGAATTTGAGGATTGAAATAGAAGGTTACTTCTGAAATTAAGGCCCCCGGCATTAGCTGGGGGTTTTTGTATTATTGGATACGTATCCACTTTTAAGTATAATGCCACGTGCGATGTCAAAGAATTGGATTTACTGGCGAGTCGGACACATCTTTATAGATGTTATTGGAGTATACGGTGCATTTCTATTGGCGTATTTTATTCGTGTAGGATGGATCTTTTCGACAGACCTTCCCATTGCACTCTTTGCAGCTTTATCAGGAGGGGCGACAATTGTTTGGATAGGATTTCTTATCTTTTCAAAGTACTACCGGATACCGCCTCGATCAGGAGGACGAAAATGTTTTGATTTCTTTTTATCGATTTTCGGTGGTGCACTCGCCGTCGGAATGTTAATCGTGACATACTTCTTTCCACGGGAGATTCTTTTCTCTCGACTCATTGGAGTCTACATCTTCTTCTTTGGAATTATCTGGTTGGCGATTACGCAATGGATATTTCGATCTTTTCTCGCATGGGCAAAGAAGAAAGAGCAGAATATTTATCGTACGCTTATCGTGGGAGCCAATCGGGTATCCGAGAAACTCATTCACGCTATCGAAACAAACCTCTACGCGCCCTACAAGATTGTCGGAGTGATTGATCCGTATGGAATGGCAAAGCACATTAAAGGAGCAGAAATACTTGGGAAGCTCGACAAACTAGAATCGGTGTGTGAGGAGCAGGGGATTACCGCGCTCATTCAATGTGATGGATTCGAACACACGTTAAATCTCATCAGCTTCTGTGACGAAAATAATATTAAGTTTCAATTCGATCCAGCGCTTCGAGGAATCTTTGAAGACAACCTTCGGATTCGAGAAGTGGCAGGCGTCACCATGATTTCTTTTGTGCAACGAGATTTCTCAGGACGCAAAAAAGTTACCTTTCGATTGATAGACTGGATACTTCAGCAAGTCTTTGACGTGGACTGATCCCCGACAAGCGAGGATGACGTTAATAGGAAAAGATATTTTAAATATCCAAATCTTTCACCTCCGCAGCGTGTGTCTGGATGAATTTTCGACGTGGGAGTACTTCGCTTCCCATGAGAACTTTGAACAGGTGATCCGCTCGTTCTGCGTCATCAACCGTTACTTGTACGAGTGTTCGCGTTTCAGGGTTCATGGTTGTTTCCCAGAGCTGATCAGGGTTCATTTCTCCCAAACCTTTATATCGTTGAATGCTTTCTCCTTTCACATCGTGTTCTTTTACGAGTGCGTCTTTCTCCTCATCGGTCATGGCGTACCATGCTTGTTTTCCTTTTTGGAGTTTGTAGAGAGGCGGTTGCGCGATAAAGATATTTCCTCGTGTTACCAGCGGTTTAAAGTGTCGGTAAAAGAGAGTGAGAAGAAGCGTTCGAATATGCGCCCCATCGACATCGGCATCGGTCATGATAACTACTTTTTTGTATCGAAGTTTTTCGTGAGCAAAGGTATCTCCGATGGCTGTTCCCAACGCAATCACTAAACTTTTGATTTCTGTATTGGAGAGCATCCGATCAAGTCGAGATTCCTCAGTATTAAGGATCTTTCCTCGCAGTGGCAAAATCGCTTGTGTGTGTCGGTCTCGTCCTTGCTTGGCAGAACCTCCCGCAGAATCTCCCTCAACAATGAATATTTCAGAAGCTTCAGGATCTTTTGAAGAACAGTCCGCCAATTTCCCTGGTAAGTTGAGTCCATCCAAAGCTCCTTTTCGGATCACAGTGTCTCGAGCTGCTCGGGCAGCCAATCGAGCTCGTGTCGCAAGGGCACATTTGTTCGTAATAATCTTTGCATCGTTTGGATTCTCAGAAAGAAACTCAGTGAATTTATCAGAGAAGACTTTATCAACAGCACTTCGAACGTTTGAGTTTCCAAGTTTTGATTTCGTTTGTCCCTCAAATTGTGGTTCGGGAACTTTTACAGAAATAATCGCCGTGATTCCTTCTCGCACATCTTCACTCGTGAAGTTCGGTTCTTTTTCTTTCAAGAGTCCATTATCTCGGCAGTATTTATTCAATGTCCGCGTAAGAGCCGTATTAAACCCTGTGAGGTGCGTTCCACCTTCAGTCGTCTGAATGTTGTTCGCAAAGGTGAAAATCGTTTCACGGAACTCCTGTGTGTATTGCAGAGCTACTTCCACAGCGATGTTGTCACTCTCTTCATCAAGCATAACAACGGGTCCAAGACTCTCTTTATCTTCGTTTAAATGATGCACAAAGGAAGCAATTCCTCCTTCGAAATAGAACTGACAAGCATTTACTCGGTCTTCTCTGTCATCATAAAGAGAGATAGTAATTCCTTTTGTTAGATACGCCTGTTGTCGGATACGTTTTTGGATTATTGGAAAATCAAACTCAATGGTTTCAAAAATCTTTGGATCTGGCCAAAACTGAACGAGTGTTCCTTGTGTTGTCGAATCTCCAATTTTTTTCAAAGGTTCTGCTGGTGCTCCACTTTCAAAAGCGACAAAGTGCTTCCCTCCGTCTCGATCAACCGTTACCTCGGTTCGTACAGAAAGCGCATTCACCACACTCACACCCACACCGTGAAGACCTCCTGAGACCTTATATCCAGTTCCTCCAAACTTTCCTCCAGCATGGAGAACCGTAAGCACAGTTTCCACAGCAGAGATTCCGGTTTGTTCGTGTTTTTCTACTGGAATTCCTCGTCCATCGTCAAAAACAGACATGGATCCATCTTTTTCGATACGGACATTAATGTTTTTACAAAAGCCTGCCATCGCTTCATCGATTGCATTGTCGATTACCTCCCAAATAAGATGGTGAAGTCCTCGTTCATCCGTCGAACCGATGTACATTCCGGGTCGTTTTCGTACCGGATCGAGACCTTCTAAAACCTGGATGTCTTTTGCACTGTAATCTTTTGTCATTGTGTAAAAAAGTGTATGAATAAATCCCATAAATTATAGGGCGTGAGGCACCTGGAAGCAAAAGAAAATAAGTGATTTCGTGTGGGAAAGTTTCGAATAAATGCAAACGATTTTGACCCTTTTTTAAGAACCCCTATAATCCCCTCACTTAACTTTTTAAAAATGGGAATGTTCGGACAAATGGGCGACATGTACAAGCTTCAAAAAGAAGCAAAGAAGATCAAAAAGGAACTGGCACAAATACACGTTTCTGCCGAAGCGAGTGGTGTGAAAATCGTAGTGAACGGAGAACAACAACTTCTTTCTATTGAATTTATCGACGAATCAATTGTGCAAGACACAAAGAAACTCGAAAAAGCGATTGTAGAAGCCATGAATCGAGCGATGAAGAAAGCACAAGAAGTAGCAGCAGAAAAAATGAAACCTCTCATGGGAGGACTTGGAATGGGAGGACAACAATAAACTATGAAAAAATTTATCCTTCTCGTATTGGTATTTATAGGACTCTATTTTGCTGGGCGAATGTTGCTCGTGTGGAGTAGACCCAATTCAGACAGCACGGATCGTGTATCCATTGAGATTGTAAAAGGCTCAACGCTTTCAGCAATTTCAGAAAAACTAGAAGAAAAGGAACTCATCCGCGATGCATTTGTGTTTCGGTTTTATTCTCGATTAAATCGACTTACGACAAAGTATCAGGCAGGGGAGTTTGTGATTCAAAAAAATCTCACCTTCAAAGAAATAGCAGACGTACTGCAACACGGGAAGAGCTCAGAGATTAGAATCACCATTCCAGAAGGTTCAACGATTGCGCAGATTGATGATATTTTGGCAAAGAAAAGTCTGCTCGAAGCAGGGGATTTAATAGAGTGTGCGAATTTTTGTAATTTTACGTTTGAAATAGATTCGCTTGAGGGACACTTGTTTCCGTCGACTTATTTTGTGAATCCAAAGACATTTACAACGAAGCTCTTTGTTTCCCGTTTATACAATACCTTTCAGCAACAAATATCACCAATCCGGCAAGGTATTGCTCAGTCTGGACGGACGCTCAATGAAATCGTCATCATGGCTTCCATGATCGAACGAGAGACAAGGCTTGAATCAGAGATGGCACCAGTCGCAGGAGTGCTCTGGAAACGTCTTGATGAGCGTATTCACCTTGGAGTGGATGCTACGACCCGATACGAGTTAAATGAGTGGAAACGACCGCTCTACACGGAAGACTTTGAAAAAACAACGCCCTACAACACACGAAGAAATTACGGATTGCCACCGACAGCGATTTCCAATCCTGGACTCCCAGCGATCAAAGCAGCCGTTTTCCCAGAGGAAACACCTTATTACTACTACCTTCATGATAGGAAGGGGCAGATTCATTTCGCAGAAGACTTAGACGGTCACGTGCGAAACAAACAGATATATTTGAATTAAATTCTATTTTGTCACCCTGAACTTGTTTCAGGGTCAAGCGTCCCGAAGTTATTACCTGTTTGAGCGTAGCGAGTGCAGAAACTTAAAGTCTGACTCTGAAATAAATTCAGAGTGACAATAAAGGAAGAGGATTATTAAATTCAGGATCAAGCCCGGAATGACAAAAGAGGGGCATTGCCAAAACAGCCATTTTCTGCAATCCTGTCGATGCAATGAAGACTCTTCTTGTTGGAAATTTCGGAGCAAAAAATATTGGTGATGAACTTATCCTTGCATCAGCGATTGATCGCTACCCAGAAGTAATTGTATCAACGGCTGATGGAGAGTATTCACAGTGCTTTTTGGAAAAAGAATTCCAGGCAGTCAAACCGTTCCCAACGGGAATAAAGAGTGTCATTCGTTTTGTCTTTAATAGAAATAAAACACTGTGGTCGTATCGAAAAAATATTGATCATATTGTGCTCCCGGGTGGGGGACTCTTTGCGATTCGAAACAAAGCGTGGTGGATATGGGGACTGACGATTCTTGGTTTACGAAAAATGTTTCCTACGGCGAGAATCGAATTGCAATCACAAGGAATTGATCGTCCAAAGAATTGGTTTCAATCATTTTTCTTGCGAGAAGTATTAAAAAATGTGCATTCGATTTCTGTTCGAGATCAAGCAAGTGCGGATGTCCTTCGTTCTTTCAATACAGAAGCTCCAGTGGTGGGAGATGCAGTAGAGATGTGGTTAGAGAACCATATTGTCCATGAAAAAGAAAGCACAAAAACGATCCTTAACGCACGAGCACCGTGGACAGAAAAATGGCCCAAGGCAGATCTTTTTATTGCAATGGAAGAAGGGGATCGCCAATTTGCTCCAGAAGGAATGACAGCGATTCACCCTTCGACAATGAAGGAGGCGCTGGCAATCTTTGCATCGACGAAAAAAGCGATTGGGCAGAGACTTCATTTTCTCATTCTTGCTCATGCTTGTGGCGCGGAAGTCAAAACTCTTGGAAAGCCCTACGCAGAGAAAGTAGAAGCGTGGTGTAAGGAGAAGGGGATTTAGGCGGACAATGGGGAACTCTTCCATTCTCCCTCGCTTCGCTCAGTCCGAGGTCGAGAACGCCACAATATTCGTTTTACTCCTTTGTGGACGTGAACCCACTTCTTAAAGGATTAAATCCTAATATCGTTCTTATTGAAAAAAAGCTCGAGACAAGCTCAAACTTTCTTTCAATGGGGCGGACGATGGGGATTGAACCCACGACCATCGGTACCACAAACCGATGCTCTACCACTGAGCTACGTCCGCCGTAGCGAGAGGGACAGTACTTTTTTTCTGGAAAAAATCAAATTTTCTGCAACAATCCGAGCGTGAAAAAACTTAAAATCGGAATAGACGCACGGATGTTCTCAGATTCTTTTACGGGAATCGGACGATATAATTTTGAATTAACGAAACGATTCTTTTCTCACGAAGATATCGAGTGGGTGATCTTTATGAATGAGCCAGAATATTCGAAATATAATTTCCCTTCTCACGTGAAAAAGGTTCTTGTGAAGGCGCCTCATTATTCTTTCGCAGAGCAGGTGAAATTTTTGAAGATATTAAATAAAGAAAAATGTGACCTCGTTCACTTTACGCATTTCAATGCCCCATTGTTGTATCGAGGGAAATTTATAACAACGATTCATGACACGACTATTTCCTTTTACCCAGGGAAGAAAATGAACTCTTGGTGGAGAAAGCTGGCGTATAATTTCGTTATTAAACACGCGATTGGAAAAGCGAAACAAATCATCACGGTTTCAGAAAACACGAAGAAGGATGTCGAAAAACTTTTCAGCACTCCGTCTTCAAAAACACAAACAGTATGGAATGGAATCGGGGAAGAGTTTCACGTGGTGTCTGATATTGAAAAACAAACAGTGAAACAAAAATTAGAAATAGAATCACCGTTCATGCTCTACACGGGGAACTGGCGTGAGCACAAGAACCTCGTACGGTTGCTTCAGGCTTTCAAACTGATTCTCGAGAAATCATCAAAACCGGATGGACCCGCTTCTTTAAAAGATCTGCAATTGGTGATTACAGGGAAACCAGACCCATACTATCCAGAGGTGACAGAAACAATCGATCAGTTGGGATTGAAGGATTCGGTTAAACTGGTTGGACTGGTTGGACAAGAGGATTTGATTCGTCTCTATGGAGCGGCAGAAATATATGTATTCCCAAGTTTATACGAAGGGTTTGGACTTCCTCCGCTCGAAGCAATGCAGTGCGAAACACCAGTGGTGGCATCTCGTATTTCAGCAATTCCAGAAGTGTGCGGTGATGCGGTTCAATACTTCAATCCTCAGGATATTGAAGACATGTCCACTCAAATTTTAAAACTCCTTTTACACGACGATGTGAAGGCAGACCTTATTGGGAAAGGAAAAAAGCAAATCGAAAAATTCTCATGGGACAGGGCGGCAAACGAAACTTTGAAAATCTATCAGAG
This sequence comes from uncultured Candidatus Peribacteria bacterium, assembly GCA_964578905.1. Classification (GTDB taxonomy): domain Bacteria; phylum Patescibacteriota; class Gracilibacteria; order UBA4473; family UBA4473; genus CAZVBV01. The sequence goes on from CAZOER010000002.1 coordinate 30,808, forward strand.
CGTTTTAGAATGAATCCGTGCGTAAATTCTGTTTGTTTCTCGCGTTTCTAAGCCTTTCTTTCTCGATTGGAGGGATTGCTTTTGCGAAACTCGATCCAAAATTCCGAAAAGAATTTCCAGAATTCGTTGAGAATCTTTGTGCTTCAACCGTTGAGTATGATCTCGGAGAACTTGATTCCACAAAACGAGCAGAAGAGAGAGAAGGAGAATTCCGGAAACACAAAAATGAATACGATAACACGGTTAACTGTCTTTTTAATCGGGCTATTGTTAAAAGAATTACCAGTACAAATAGGGAAGTGGAGGAGTTTTTTGGAAGAAAAATTACGCATCCAGATTTTGAATTTAAGGAGTTCGAAGAAGAAGAAAAATTTTGCAATAAGAACCTTCTTCGAAAAACAATTCAAAAACAACAACGAATCCGTGAGAAGAATAAGAATCTTGCTACTGGAAAGTTTGAACCAGTAACAATGTGTATGGCAGATGAATTTGAAGGAGGAAAAGATGTATATTCCTCTTGTCGAATATCGGAGATGATGCTTTCAGAGCTCTGTGGATATCAGAATTACCTCTTGGCAAAAAGAGAAGACGATCACACTCTTTTGGGAGATACAAAAGGAAGAACACTAATGGAGATTGAAGCAGAATCAAATGAGATAAAAGATTATCTTGATATTGAACAGATTCGATCAAGAAAAGCGATGCACAATGCGATTTTGTTTTATCAGCAATTTGAACAGAACTATCGACGACATGCGTGGCTCATTGGTATTCAAGAAGGACTGAGAGATGTTGGAAAACGGTTGTCATTTTTTCACGATAAAATTTTTAACACATTTCCTACTAAATTTATTGATCACGAGAAACTTCAATGATAAAGAGAATATTTGTAATTGCATTAATTTTTGTGTCTACCACAGTGATGGCAGAAACGAAACCATACCCAGATCGTTGGGAGCAATTTGAAACACTTGAAGATTTAAAAGATGTCTATTGGGATATTTACAACGATACAAATTACGAAGATGAAGCAGAAGTTTTAGAACGACTTAAATGGCATGAGTTTGCTTTTACAGAAGAAGAAATGGATCAGTATCGAAAACTGAATGCGCCAGAAGTGAGTGCAGAGAAGAGTTATAAATTATCGGATCAATTAAAAACCTCAGATATTCTTCAGCAATATGCAGCCTATGAAAAAAAACTCCTCCGTTTGGAGAACGATATAGATTTGCGAAATTGGACGGAAACAGTGTTTGTGAACGACTCACTTGAAGATTCTCCATTTGATATAATGGAAGATTTGCATGCGATCGAAGAGGTGCTCTTTGGGAAAAAATTTGAAGAACAAAAATTCGAGTCACCTTTATTTATCAAATATGACGAGGAACAAAAAATACTTCTTCCCGATAGTGAGGACTGGCAGGATGGACGAGAAGAAGCACTTCAAAGTATGCTGAAAAATAGAAAATACAAAGACAGAGATATTTCGCTTACTGGAATGTTTGCAGGACTCAAAAAGCCAATGGACGATTTATTATCGCACTCCCTTGTTCGCGGACAGCCTGGAAAAAAATGGATGGAACAAGGAACTCCAAAAACGACATCAGGTGATACATATGGAGCAGATGTTATAGGATATGATCCGCCATCTGACGATGCTGCAGCACCAGAATCAGAAACAGTTTTGATAGCACGCCCTTGGGATGAGCAATCGGGAACGGCAAAGCAAGAGCTCACAGCAATGTCGGAGTTGGCTCGGTACAGTAATAGAAATATGGGACAACTTATTTCAAATGTAGTTCAAAAAACAGAAGGGAAAAATATAAATGCTGAGGAGCTGTTAAAAAGTCAGCTTGTCGATTGGCAGAATGGTATGGAGTTTCGAGAGAAAAAAAGATATCACGAAACCATAAAAACAAGATTGAGTTTCTGGAATCAGAATATCGAAGCAATGCTTGAAGGATTTATTTCGATTCGGAGGATTTTGGATGCGTTCTTAAAAGAAAAGATAGAATCATGAAAAAACAAATACTGATTCCCATAATAATTGTCTCTTGCTTTCTTGGAGCAGGGATGGGCAGTATTACAGATACCTCAACATTGCAGGCAAACTTTTTTATGAACTTGTGGAAACAGATTGTCGATACGCCAGAAAATGAAAGTGACAATGTTTTTAGTACAACACTAGAGGGATATCGACTTCCAAAGGAAACAAAAGAAGCGTTCTTAAGCCTTCATGAGAGCGGACAAAGAGATTTTAGAACGCTCATTGGAGCAGAAGGGGATGAGGTCTTTGTTCCTGGAATTATTCTTACGTCAGACAAAGATACCTATGATCAAATAACAGAACTAAAACGAAGCTTGAGTATGATAAAGATTGGTGTTGATTCAATGCAGGATGATGACACAGCACCTTTTATCAGAACCATCGAAACAGACGAAGAGTGGGATGAAGTAAAGAGTGAAGAATTGGGTGAAGAAAAAACAACAGACCTTCAAAGAGAGATGGAGACAATCATTCGTATGGGATTACAGATTTGTAAGCGACAACGGAGTGATCTTAAGTGCGAATGAATCTCAGAAAGCTTGCGAAGTGAGATTTCTGGGGATATGAATTCGCATCCCCGCGAAGGCGGGGATCCCCTAAATTAAAAATGGATTCCCCAATTAAATTGGAGAATGAGGGTTAAAGAGATTTTCCGTGGCATTTCTTGAACTTCTGTCCTGATCCACAGGGACATTCATCGTTTCGTCCAACGTTCGCATATTTATTCCCCAATTTCTCAGCCGTAACAGATCGCCCTGCGTCAGAAGCAATTACTTTCACACCTTCTTGCTGACTACTCCCTTCAGGCTCTCTTGCGTTGCGGAGCGTTTCGTGAATTTGATCGTCGTTGGTAACCGCATCGGAATAGTCGGCGGTTTCCATCTCAATGTTTTCTTGGAATTGAATTCGGAAAAGATTGGTCACACACGTGCTTCTAATGTTTGAAAGAAGACGTCGGAACATCTCAAACGCCTCTCGTTTGTATTCCATGACAGGGTCTTTTTGTGCGTATCCAGAAAGGGCCACTTGATCACGAAGGCTTGTCATGGCATTAATATGTTCGAGCCAGAGTTCATCGATAGATCGGAGTACGACGTACTTGGTAATTTTATCGACTTGATCATCAGGTAATGATGATTTTTTGGTATCCCATGCTGAGAGAAGATAATTTCCTATATTCTCAATGAGCTCATCTTGATGCGTAAAGGCTTCCAACTCAGTAAGCTCAAGAGGGGATTTCTCTGATAAATGAATAGAGTGCACCGTTTCGAGAATCTCAGGCACATTCCACGTTTTATCCGCTTGAGGTGTTGGAGCATGAACCGCTACGAGTTGTGTAGCTAATTCCTGAATCATCGTCTCGACATCATCAAGCACGGCTTCGGATCCCAAGAGTTTTCGTCGTTCAGTATATATTTTTTCACGATGGACGTTCATCACATCATCGTATTGCACGACGTGTTTTCGAGCATCAAAGTGAAATCCTTCAATCTTCTTTTGTGCATTTTCCACACTTCGTGAAATCATTTTGTTTTGCACTGGTTCTGCTTCGGGCATCTTCAACCGTTCCATAACACCTGCCATTTTCTCGCCTCCGAATCGACGCATGAGGTCGTCTCTCATTGAGATATAAAACTGTGACATTCCAGCATCTCCCTGACGTCCAGATCGTCCTCGGAGCTGATTATCAATTCGTCGTGATTCATGACGTTCCGTTCCCAAAATCGCTAACCCCCCAAGTTCTACAACTTCCCGAGTGAGTTTAATATCCGTACCTCGTCCAGCCATGTTGGTCGCAATAGTCACGGCTCCCTTTTGTCCAGACTTGGCCACGATTTCCGCTTCTCGCTCATGCTGTTTCGCATTCAAGACTTCGTGAGGGATGCCTCGTTTCTTCAATACATCAGACAATAATTCAGACTTATCGATGTTGATCGTTCCGATAAGAACGGGCTGTCCTTTCTTATGTAATATTTCAACTTCATTCAACAATGCTGTGAATTTTCCGTTTTCGTTTTTGAAAATTTTATCGGGCAAATCGAGTCGCACGCAAGGCTTGTTTGTGGGAATCACAATTGTGTCGAGCTTATAAATCTTCGCAAACTCCTCAGCTTCAGTTTCGGCAGTTCCCGTCATTCCCGCTAATTTCTCATATAAACGGAAGTAATTCTGAAATGTAATGGTTGCGAGTGTTTTTGATTCTCGTTGAATAGGAACGTTTTCCTTGGCTTCCAGTGCTTGGTGCAGTCCATCGGAATATCGTCTTCCTGGCATCAATCGTCCGGTGAACTCATCCACGATAAGAACCTGATCATCTCTGACCACATAATCTTTATCTCGTTCAAAGATAATGTTGGCCTTCAAAGAGTTCTCAATGTGATGCACTTCTTCGAATCCCGATTCGGTAAAAATGTTCTTTACCCCCAAAATACCTTCCATCTTGGCAATTCCTTTCTCACTCAGCGTTACCGCTTTTAACTTCACATCAATATTAAAATCCTCATTTTCCACCAGTTGGGGAATGATTTGTGAGTATCGGAGATATTTCTCAGTCGATTCTTCTGCCGCAGCAGAGATAATGAGCGGTGTTCTTGCCTCATCAATCAAAATAGAATCCACCTCATCCACAATCGTATAGTGGAGTTCTCGTTGCACGAGATCATTTGGATCTTGCGCCATGTTGTCTCGCAAGTAATCGAATCCAAACTCGTTATTTGTTCCGTAGGTAATATCAGAATTGTATGACTCGCGCCGTTCTTCATTGCTCTTCCCATGAACAATAACTCCCACAGACAATCCACAGAACTCATATAAAGGGGTCATCCATTCAGCATCTCGTTGTGCAAGGTAATCATTCACCGTAATCACGTGTACGCCCTTTCCCGTCAATGCATTCAAAATTACAGGAAGGGTACAAACAAGCGTTTTTCCTTCTCCTGTTTTCATTTCGGCAGCTTTTCCTTGATGGAGAACAACCCCTCCCACCAACTGTACATCGTAGTGCACCATGTTCCATTCTTGGTCTTTTCCACGCACTTCAAATGATTTGCCACAGAGTCGTCGAGCGACATCTTTTACCGCTGCAAAAATATCAACTAATAAATCATCTCGCTTTTCAGGATTGACGCTGAGCATTTCCTTCCAATCAAGAAACTGCTTTTTGAGTTCTTCATCAGAAAGTTTCACAAAGTCTTCCCCTTTCTTATTAATTTTTGCTACGACAGGCGCTAAGTTTTGAAGTTGTTTCTGGTTGTAATTCCCAAAGAGGGTATCGAATATCTTCTGAATCATTTCGCGCGAATTGTATTCAAACAAAGAGCAAATAGCAAACTCTTCCAACACGAATTACTCCTGTTTTCTGCTTGTTTTAAAAACCTTCTTGTGGTACAATGAACGGATGGATTTTGAAAAGATTATAGCAACGGCGGAAGAACAAAAAGCTTCAGATGTGCATTTCTCACCTGGATTGCCCATATTTTTACGTATAAATGGACAGATGATCCCAACAGAGGGAGAAAAACTTACAGCAGAAGATATTTCTGCACTCGTGAGTTCTTTTCTCACGGAAGATCAAGCAGAGGTTTTGAAGAAACGAAAACAAGTAGATTTCTTGGCGACAATGAGCACAGGGCTTCGTTTGCGAGGAAACGTATTCCATCAAGAATTTGGAATGGCAGCATCTTTCCGAATTGTACCGCGTCAAATTCGAGATTTTACAACGATTGGATTTCCAAAATTTGTACACGATCGAATTATGAGCATGCATAAAGGACTCGTCCTTATTGTAGGAGCAACAGGAACAGGGAAATCAACAACCTTGGCATCAATGCTTCAAGAACGAATTATGAACAAAACGGAACATTGTATTACGGTTGAAGATCCAATCGAATATATTATTCCTTCAGGGAAGGGAGTTATTCAGCAACGAGAAGTTGGACGTGATGTGTTGAACTTTAAAGACGGAATCGAGGCGGGGCTTCGAGAGGATCCAGATGTATTGATGGTAGGGGAGATGCGGAACTTGGAAACAATTTCTGCGGCGCTCACTATGGCTGAGACAGGACACGTCGTGTTCTCAACATTGCACACGAATGATTGTCCAGAAACAGTGACTCGTATTGTGGATATTTTTCCAGCAGATCAACAGGATCAAGTTCGATCTCAATTATCGGCAACATTGAAAATGATTATCGCTCAAAAGCTTGTGCCGACAGCAGACGGAAAAAGTCTCGTCTTGGCATATGAAATTTTGACAACAAACTACGCGATTCAAAATTACATTCGACAAAATAAAATCTTCCAGATTCCAAACGTTCTTCAGACAGATTCTTCAGGATACATGGTGCAATATGAACAATCGCTTGCAGGGCTCGTGATTTCAGGAAAGATTACTCAGGAAATTGCATACGAATACGCTCAAGATAAAGATCAACTGAAGGCGATCTTAGTTTCAAACGGAGTGAAGCAAGCGGCGTAAGAAATTCTAAAAAAAATATAAATTCCCCGACTTGTTCGGGGATCTTTATGTTTTAGTATTTGTTTTAAGGACTTAATTGAAGACTATTTATAATAATTCGAAGATCCCTGAATGAATCAGGGAATATTAGATTATAGATTTTTTAACGTTGCTCATTCCTCGTTCTTCGTTAATAATTACGGAGATGGCAAAACCCTTTGTGAATCTCCACACACACTCCTTTTACTCGTTGTTAGAGGGAAGTTCGAGTCCGAAATCAATCTTGGAAAAAGCGAAGAATTTTGGGTGTCCGGCGGTAGCATTAACTGATTCAGGAGCGGGATACGGACTCATTGATTTCTATGAACAAGCAGAAAACGTAAAAGATATTCAGCCAATTTTGGGAGTGGAAATATATGTCGCTGCCGATTCTCGATTTGAACAACGAGCAGGGATTGATGGGCGAGAAGGACACTTGGTTGTGCTCGCGAAAAACGAAAAAGGATATCAGAATTTATTGAAACTCATTTCCCATGCGTACCTTGAGGGGTTTTATTACAAACCACGAGTGGATTTTGAATTATTAGAAAAATATAGAGAAGGACTTATTGTTCTCACAGGTTCTGTTTCGGGGGTGATTGGGAAAGCATTCCATCATTTTGGAGAAGAAAAGGCCGAAGCCTTGTTTCAAAAAGTAGTCGATGTGTTCGGCATTGAAAATGTATGCTGTGAATTGGTAGCACGAAACTACGATTACCAAAAAGATCTCAATCTTTTTCAGCAGAAAATGGCAGAGAAATATAAGGTAAAAATGGTCATCACGTCCGATGCCCGATTTATGGACGAAGAAGATGAAGATGCAGCCGACACACTCTTCTGTATTGGAAAGAACTTGCAAGCATCAGATCCGGCTCGAAAGAAATTTGCAGAAGGAAACTTCTTCAAGTCCTTTGAGCAGATGGAACTGGAACTCAGTTATATTGATGGAGAAGTTCTGGAAGAAGCACGAAAAAATACATTATCAATTGCGGACGAAGTAGATTTTAAACTCGATTTTGGAAAGAATCTGCTCCCACATTTCACCGTAGAAAGAGGGGAGACAGAAGCTTCGCAACTCAGGAAGGATTGTGAAAACAATCTTGAGCGACGATATGGAAAAAACATTTCCCCTGAAATCCTTGATAGACTTGATTACGAACTTGGGATTATTGGAAAGATGCATTTCGATGCGTACTTTTTGATCGTGGCAGACTTCATCAGCTTTGCAAAAACCAATGGAATTGCCGTGGGGCCAGGACGAGGATCAGCAGCGGGATCAATCGTGGCATACTTACTCGACATCACGAATATTGATCCGATTAAATACGAACTGCTCTTTGAACGATTCCTCAATCCAGAACGAATCTCAATGCCCGATATTGATATCGATTTTTCGGATGAAAGACGAGAGGAGGTGATGCAATACGTGGTTGAAAAGTACGGTGTCGAAAAAGTATCGAAGGTGTGTACATTTGGAACAATGTCAGCGAAAGCAGCGCTCAAAGATGTAGGACGAGCACAGGGAGTGCCGTTTGCAGAAATGAATGCGCTGACCAAGTTATTGCCAAATCGTCCTGGGTTTACCTTGGCAGATGCGGCAAAGAACAAAGACTTCATGGCATTTGTCGATGCGAAACCGAATCTTGGAAAAGTATTCACCCTCGCGAAGAAACTTGAAGGATGTGTCAGGCATGTGTCTGTGCATGCGTGTGCGGTGATTATCGGACATGAGGACCTTACGAATGCGACTCCGATTCAATGGGCACCAGGAGCAGATGAACTCAAAATTACCCAATTCCCATACCAGCAATTAGAGCACTTGGGATTGTTGAAGATGGACTTTTTGGGACTAAAGAACCTGTCTGTGCTCGAAAAGGCGATTGCGAATATTAAAATTACAACGGAAGAAGAAATCGATCTTTTGCAAATTCCAATTGATGATGAGAAGACATTTCAAATGATGGCGGATGGGGAAACAACGGGAGTTTTCCAATTCGAATCAGCAGGAATGCGTCGGTATTTAAAAGAACTCAAACCAACAGAATTCGAAGATTTGGTAGCGATGAATGCGCTCTATCGTCCAGGACCGATGGAATATATTCCCGTTTATATTGAGGGAAAACACAACCCAGACAAAGTGAAATATGAACACGAAGTGCTCGAACCGATTCTCAAAAAAACATACGGAATTGCCGTCTATCAAGAGCAAGTATTGAAAATTGCACAGGTGTTTGCGGGGTTCTCTTTGGGAGAAGCGGATATTCTGCGAAAAGCGATTGGAAAGAAGATTGCCTCTATCTTGGCGAAGCAACGAGAAAAGTTTATTTCAGGAGCGGTTGAGAAAGGATTTGCGAAAAAACTCGCGACAAAAATATTTGATGAGATTGTGGTACCGTTCTCCGGATATGGATTTAACCGATCTCATGCGGTGTGCTATGCACGTATTGCGTATGAAACAGCCTATTTGCGAGCGAACTATCCGGTGGAGTTTATGGCGGCAATGATGACCACAGACCGACACAATACTGATCGAATTGTGCTTGAAATGAATGAGTGTTCGGCAATGGGTATTGAAGTGCTCCCTCCATCAATCAATCAGTCGGGAGCGCATTTCACCGTTATTGATGACAAAGTGGCAGGACAGTTAGAGATTGTAGAAGAAGCGGAAGATACTGCGCCAGTTCATTCTAAAAAAATACGATTCGGACTCACGGCTATTAAAGGAGTCGGAGAAGAAACCGTGAATAAAATTATCTTTGAACGAAAAGAGAATGGACGATTTGAATCGCTTCAAGATTTTGCAAAACGAGTTCCTGTGAAGCTTATGAATAAGAAAACGCTTGAAGCGCTTGCGTTCTCAGGGGCGCTTGATGAGTTTGGAAACAGGAAAGCGATTGTTGATTCCCTTGATGATTTAGCACAGTTCTCGAAAGAATTTCAATTGAAATCCGAAAGTGGACAAGTGGGACTCTTCGGAGGAATCGATGACAGTGCCATTGAGTTTGTCATTAAAAATACGGTTGCCACTAAAGAAGACATCTTGGCGTGGGAACGAGAAAGTTTAGGTCTCTTTGTTTCCGATCATCCATTAAAAGGATTGCAGTCGTATTTCTCAAAATACGGGATTCTCATCGGAACCATGACCGAGGCGGAGGACATGGGACAGAAGCGAACAGTGCATGGGATCGTGACCGAAGTTCGACGGATTGTGACGCGCAATGGGAAAAACATGGCTATTATCGCCCTTGAAGACACCTCTGGAAAAGTTGAATTGGCAGTCTTCCCACAAACCTATGAAAAGATTCCGCCACGAGCATTTGAAGTGGATGCATTCTTGCGGGTACGGGGAAAAATAGAAGAACGGAATGGGAATCTTAATATGATCGTTGATGAAATAAAAATAGGGGACTTGTCAGAGATTGGGAAATGGCGGGCACAACAAGAAGAAAAAGAGGAGAATGAAGAAAAGAAGGAGGAAAAGAAAAAGAAAAAAATATGTATTGAAATTCCGAAAGGGACTTTGAAAGAAAAAGTCGATGAACTAAAGGTATTTCTCAAAAAAAACGAAACGGAAGAGGGCGTCGAAGTAGAGATTAAAATTGCAGGAAAGAAGGTGCTTCTTCCTTTTGACGTATGTGACGATGGAACACTCGAGAAGGAGTGTAAAGGGCTTCTAAAGTAAAACTTTGACACTCTTATGGGGCAATGTATGATGAATGCCCTTAACCCAATACACATGAAAAAGTTTTTTATAGTTTTTGTTTGTGGTCTTCTTTTGTTACCACTTCTTGCCTTTGCTGACGACGATGAAGGCGAAGAGGGAACGGCAGGACCACCACCACCATCTTTTGAAGAAGGTGGGAAAAGACCACCGAAACCAATGTTATTTCGTCACGAAGATAATCGAGAGAAACAGGACGCGTCACACATTAAACGACTAGAACACCAATTAAAACAGATACACGAACAGATTGAACGGTTGAAAGAAAAAGCAGAAGAAATTAAGAAAAAAATGGAGGAAGGAAAAAACTCAGGAAAAGCTGACTGGAAGATGGATGATGATCGTTACGAAACAGAAGAAGTAAAAGAAATGCGAAGAGGCAAGGCTATGGGAAAAAAGAAAGCTTCAAAAGTAAGACGACGATGGCAACAGAATAGAGATGAGGAGGGATATATGGGAAATAAAAAAGAAATGAGAAAAAGACAAAGAAAACTCGATGCGAATATTTTTTCTTCAGATCTCGAAAAATCAAAACAAAGAAACGCTGAGGCAAAGAAAAAAATGAAACGGTTTTGGAATTTATTTCGATAGAATTTTTTTACGAAATATAAAAAGCTCCCCGCAATGCGGGGGGCTTTTTTTAATAAGAAAAACTCTTATACTCATCGTCGATGAAGGCACTCATTCTTGCTGGAGGATTTGCGACACGGCTTTGGCCGTTGACCGAGAAGCGTGCGAAACCGTTACTCCTGCTCAATGGGAAAACAATTCTTTCTCATATTCTTGAAAAGATTCCAGAAGAAACCGAAACGTTCCTTCTGACGAACTCTGCTTTTGAGAAGGATTTTGAAAAAGAACTGGCAATGCGAAAACGAAAAAACGTGCATATTTTTTGTGAAGATGCACATTCTGATGGTGAGAAATTGGGAGCGTTGAGAGCTATCTCTGTTGCGATAAAGGAATGTAAAATTAATGAAGGCGTACTTATTTTTGCGGGAGATAATGTTTTGCCAGAGCTCGATATCGTTAATCTTCAGTGTGGGAAAGATGAAGCAAAAATAGCGGTTCGCCAGGTGGTGGATAAACACGAAGCGAAAAAGTTTGGAGTTATTGAGTTGGCTGGAGAAAAAATAGTTGGATTTGAAGAAAAACCGAGTCGCCCGAAATCGACACTTGTTTCAACAGGATTTATGGCCTTTGGAAAAGATGTTTTACCAATACTGCATGACTTTGCACAAAAAGCTCCAGATGCACTCGGAGGAATCTTTCCAGAACTTCTCGATCAAGGAAAAATAGTGCTCGCGACCGAAGTAGCGGGGGATTGGTTTGATGTTGGAAGCTTTGAAACCTATCTTGCGGCCCATAAGACATTGCAAAAAGAAGCCCTTCGGACGGGGAAAAATGTAGAAAACTGGAATAATAAGTGCTCAGGGAAAGTGTATCTTGGAGACAATACCGTCGTGAAAAATTGCCGATTATCAGATGTAATTGTGTACCCAGGGACTCATTTGGAAAATTGTCATATCTCGCAGTGTGTAATCGATGAAAATTGTGATTTACAGAGCTTAGATTTGAACCAAAAATTAGTAAGAAGAAAAACAAAGGTCTAGGTGTAAAAATGCGCCTTAAACCCTTGAATTTTCCTTTTATCTATGGTATAATTACCTGATTTTGAATTCAAATTTCATGACCAATACACCACAACGATCGTTAGAAATAGATCCAGGAGAGCAAATCTTTTCTTGGATAGCTTTTAATTATCATCCTCATAAACGAGGATGGATTTGGTATGCAGTCTTCTGCACGCTCTTCTTTGGAAGTGCTCTTTGGGCACTTGTGAAAGGGGATTGGGTGATGGCCTTCACGCTCTTCGTTGCGGTTGGTGTGTACTTTTTTATTCACCGAAAAGGAGATGAAGAGCACGAAGTGCAAGTCTTTAAAAATGGTATTCGCATTGATCAGCGATTTATTCAAAAAGAAAAAATAGAAGGATATTGGACGGTCTATGATCAGACAGTGAGTGTTCTCAATCTGCAATTAGCAGGAAAAGGAGATCGAAAAATCTCATTGCAAATGGGGGAACATAATCCCGATTTTTTTCGATCGGAATTTAAATCAATGGAACTGGAAGAGCTTTTGGATAAAAAAGAAAGCTTGATGGATCTTTGGATTCGAGCACTAAAACTCTAAGTACTTCATGAAACAAAATACTTCTTTCTCGTCATTGCCCACAGGTGCACACTTGCATTTTGCGGAAGCTGGTGAAGTGAAGTTTGTTTTTGTGAATTTGGATAAGAACGAAACAATGGAACGGGCGGAAGTTGGATTTCAAGATGTTCAAAAAGAATTTACACTCCAACGAACAAAACTAGAACAACAGAATCTAAGTGAAGGAATTGTTTCTCGTCGAGTGTTGGAACTTTCTGATGAAATGAGAGCAAAGGCAACAGAAATTGCTGAGCAAAAAGTAGAAATGGAATTTCGAAGACTTGATAAGTTGTATGAACAAAAACTCGTGGAAGTCTATGGATCAAGAGCGAAATCAACGGATGCCAATGCTATCAAGACATGGCTTCAGCAACAAGTGATAGGTATAAACTCGGATGTAAATATACGTCCTCCAGAAAAAATAAAAAAAATAGAAGCGTTGATGGAACCTTTTATTCGGGAAGCTGAAAAAATTGAAAATAATGACAATTGGATTCAAAAGGGATGGAAAGCCTTAGGAAAAGGATTAGGGGCAGCAAAAGATGCTACGATTGGAAGTGATATTGATTGGAAAACTCGAGGAAATAACGCTCTGGGACTTGGAATTACGTCAATGTATGTCGTCGGAATTTTTGCAGGAGCAAAAAGAGGTGCCATGTGGTGGACTGGAGGTATTGCAGCAGCGTCAGCATCACTTCTTCCCGAGGGAACACGATGGACGTTATTTGCAGCAGATAAAGCACTTGAAGGTGTCGGAACGGGAGTGAATTGGACATTTACCCATATTAAAAATGGACTTGTCGGACTGGCGCGTACGGATGTGCATCAAATGTGGAGCGGTCAAACAGAAATAAATGAAAAAAGAACAGAAGTAATGGAGGGGATGTATGGAAAAAATATAATGAAACCGCAACTTCGACGAACATTAGAAAATGGAGAGAAAGGAGAATTTCTTGTGACGGATAGTTTACATGCCAAAATTCAGAATCCTGCAAAGGTTGAAACATTGACGGATGATGAATACAAGGAACGAAGTGAAGGAGCAGCGCAATTTTGTGTAGAAATGATGGATCCATCACTTCTTTTGACACAGGAAGATGTTACGCCTGCACAAATGGAGAAGTTGAAAAATCTGGATCGTTACTCTGAATGGGATTCTGAAACACGAGAACTTATTAAACGAACGTTTGCGACAAAAGAAGCGGTTATAATGTGGAATTATTTCATGTTGTCAGCGGACAAAGAAAAAGAACTGGTCCCTTTTGCAAACGCATTTGGAAAAGGATTAGAAAGAAAACAGATCATTGAATATGGAATGACTGAAAAACAGATAAAGGCGGAATTGCAGAGAAAATTAAATGAAATGTATCCTAATATTACGATTGATCTTATGGAGAAAACTCCAGAAGGAATTGCTTCTTTTATGAAGGAAGGGGGAATTGAAGATTTGTTAATAGCGGTAAGTATATTTATGGCAGGGGTGTATGGAGTTGTTGCAATTGGGGCTGGAGCCAAGGCGATTCGAGAAAAATGGAATGATAGAAACAACGAAACAAAAGAATCAAGGTACTTGAACAAAAGAACGAAAGCGAAAAAGAATCTTCAGAATATTCTTAATAGACCGAATGTTGGAAAAAAAGAATGGAAAGATGCTTTGAAGTATCTATTTCGAATGGGAGTGATTCATGAAGGGGAGCAAAAAGAATTGGGTAAACTCAAAAAAACAGGGACAATTTCTGAACCTGGATGGACAGGGATTATTGCTAAGATGAAAGCAAATCAATTTGGAACGGAAGCAAATGTTGGAAGTAATGAAATCAGTGTTACCAAGCAATTGCAGGAAAAATTTTGGGCATGTGTTGGAAATAACAATCTTACAAAAAAGAAGCGAGCTGAAATTGGAGAGATTAATGCAGAAAATAAAATAGAAAGACAAAAAGCAGTAGGAAGGCTTAAAGAATTTAAAAAAGTACGTGAGGAGTATCAAGCCTTCTTAAAAGAGAATCAAGCGTATAGTCGAGAGCATTCATTATGGCAAATCCATATCGGTATTGCGAATAAGGGACGAAAAACAAAAGAAGTTTGGAAGCGGTTTAATGAATGGAGAAAAGTAAAAGGAAAACAATCAAAACAAATTGATTCTTCTATTTTCAAAAAATACGCTGAAAATAGAACTATTTATGCTGATTTGAAAATATTAGGAATCCATCAAAATCAAGTTGATTTACTAAAATCTATTTCCAAGAAAAAAGGAGCTCGAAAAATAGCGATTTATACAAAAGTAGATGAAATGTTGGGGATTCCTTTAAAAGGAACTTCGAGTTAAGTATTAAATAAGAAGAATTAATCTTAAAAAAATATAAATTTCCCGGTTGGTTTTTTGTCACCCCGAATTTATTTCGGGGTCAACCCATGAAAATATATCAATATAGAAGAAAAACACGAAATAAGGATGTATGAGTCAAAGTTTGTTCGATAATTATTCGTTTGATCCTGAAACAAGTTCAGGATGACAAAGTAGGAATGGAATTATTAAATTCTGAAGCAAGTTGCTTCGTGATCTGTAATATCAGCATGACAAAATTAGAGTAATTCGAAGATCCCTGAATGAATCAGGGAATCGTCTATTTTATATGCTTTAAGCCTTTTAAACCCTTGATTTTTCCTTTTATTCATGGTACAATTAGGAGATTGATAAACATTTATGAAATTTTTACGAAAACTCATTTCACCAAAAGTATGTATTGCACTGGCTATCGCGCTTGTGATAGGGCAGTTTATCAGTCCGGAAGTTGCTATGGCGGTGACAGAAAGTAATGAGAATGAAACACTAAAGGCCTTTGCCCAGTTGTTTTCAGTTTTTGTGAATATCTTTACGTTCATTTCCCTTGTCTTTCTCAATTATGGAGGAGATTTAGTTGGAACAGAGTTTTTGACAGGTCCAGATCCAATGGGAGCAATCCGTCCAATGTGGGTGATTATACGAAATATAACGAATGTACTCTTTGTATTAATTTTGCTCTTTTTAGCCTTTTCAAATCTATTCTCTTCTCTTGGAGGAGAGGGAGGAAATTGGACCATTAAAGAGAAACTTCCAAAGGTTATTTTGGCACTGATTGCGATTAACTTTTCATTGCTCGGATTTCGAGTGGTTATTGATGCGGTTCATGTAGGAACGATTACGATCTTTTCGATTCCCGATAGCACACTTCAAGCAAAAGGGAGCGACAACCTTCAGGATATGCTCATTCAAAGAGTTGAAGTAGATGTAGATAAAGATGTAGTAAAATATGTGCCTTTTTATGAGGTTATGAATGATCTCATGTGTGGTACTGACAAAGGAAATGAGTGGCACAGTGAAGGAAGAAAATTCAAAATAAATGAAGAAGGGCTTCCAGAAATAGATGCATCTGGGGAATATAAGGCATTAAATGAAAGTTTGTCAGATGACTGTTTCTTTGGAATAGATCCAACAGATATGAGAGTCGGAAGCCCAAAGAGTAGATCAGCACATAACTTATTTTTGGCTTTTGGGATTCAATTTCAAAAATTACAAAATCTACCATCATTGGCAGCACGTCTTAACGATTGGTCAGATGTATTTACGAGTGTGCTCTTCGTGAGCATCTTATCGTTAGCACAGGTTGTAGCATTAGCAGCGGTGTTTATTGCTTTGCTTTTGCGAATTGTTGTGTTGTGGGTAGCCATGGTGTTCTCACCAGCATTAATCGCAGCTGCGATTATGGGATTTGGTGGTGGAAAAGAAGGAACTATTGGAACACAAGTAATTACGAATCTTATTATGCCACTCAAGATTGCAGCGGCATTCTCAGTGTGTTTCTTGATGATGGATACAATGATGAATGTAGGCGAATCGGGAGTGGGAAACCTTATTAGAACAGGAGCCTCAATTTCAACGTTTGGAGCAACAGGATATGGACTATTATGGTCTATTGCGACTATTGTTGTATTCTGGAAGGCAGCCTTCTGGGCCCTTGAGGGATCAGCAGGAGAAGATATTGCCAATACTATTAAAGGAGGTGCAGAAACGACAGGGAAGTTCCTTGCAAAAGCAGGAACAGTGGATCGAGAATTCTTCCCAATGCCAGGTATGGATGGAGAAAACAAAGTGGCACTTTCTACGCTCTACAAAGCCGGTACAAGTGGTGTGGTAACTGCGCACAATAAAGCCATGGAAAAAGATTCACGAAGTTTTACAGATCATGTAGGGCTTACTGATCCGGCAAAAACAGGCAATGTAGAAAAAATAAGAGATGCTATAGGAAACATGGGAACAGCAGGACAAGTAATGGCATCAGAATTCGTAGATTTCATTAAAGAGCATCCTATCGAGGGACTTGATAAGAAGAATGCAACAGATACGTATGGAAGGTTTGGTAATGCTTTAAAAACACAGATTGAGAACCATGGAGGAGGAGAAGCTGGATTTATTGCTGGAATGACAAAGGATATACAGGGACAAAAAGAATACTTAGAAACACTTAGATCAAAAGGAGTATTGAGTACTATTACAAAAGAAGAGATTGAGGATTTGGATGGTAAAGGATCAGGGAAATCTTCTACAACAGCAGCTGTTGCAGATCAAAATAAACCATTTGTGACGACAACGATAGTCAATGGTGTAAAAGAGTCAAAAGTTGTGTACTACAATGTTGATAGGTTGAAAGGGAATGGAGACGATGTTAAGGGTGATGTGGAAGCCATAAAAGCACTTCTCTCAGGAGCTGGTATTACAACAGATGAATTGAAAGATATTGAGGGTGCAGAATTGGTGAAATTCTCAAGTAAAATAGAAAACATTGATGGATGGGGAAGTGTTGATAAAGCTGATATTGAAAAGGCTTTGAAAGAAATTCAAACACCGCCTCAATAAGCCTTAAGAGAAGAGAAAAAACAGAAAGGTTGTAATAAAACAATTTGACATTTTAGGCTAGGAAAACTATGATGCTCAGACTAGCTTTAGTGCCTTATTTATGGTATAATTCTCTGATTAAATGAAGTTTTTACATAACCAATTGCGAGACTTTGAAAACCGTTGGGAAAACGGACTCGTTTTTGTGGAAGGTGATGATGTAGAAGGAGCTCCCAATGCAGAAGATACGGAGGAAGAAGAAAAGAAAACAAAACTGGAGGAGTCTCGTCTTCAACGAGTCTTGAAAGGAAGATTTTTGCACCTATCAGTAAATGATCTGGATAAGGTTGCAAAGGATGTTGAGAAATTAGATGACAACAGTAAAAGTAAAAAAATATTTGAAAAGAAATTTAGAGAGCTAACAGAATATTACATAACGCTTGTAACAACAGATCCAGACAAACTCCCACCGCGGATTTTGTCACGTATTTATCAAACTCCAAAATTGAGATCGTTCCTTACTGCAAAAATGAAAGAAACGTTGCAGAAACTTGCGGGGAGCCATCTTCGTACACTTGAAGAAATTGTATCAAGAAAAACGTCAACGTGGACCGGAGAAGAAGGCGTTCGTGTTTGTACTTTGTATCAATCTCTTAAGAAAGAAAAAAGTAAAAGTACAGTTCAAGCAAAGCTTTTTGAAGAGACGAAAGAAAAACTGAAGCAAAAAAGAAAACAGGTTCTTGATAAATTCAAAGTAGAGACTGTTGAGGGAAAGGTGAAGAGTGTTGTCGAGAAGGGGACGTCAGGACATCCACCAACAAAAGAAGAAAAACTGTTTTTATTGGAAACGGCAAAATTGTTTCCTGATAAAAATGAGTGGCCAGCAGATGAAAAAGAATGGAATCACTGGACTGAGATAAAAGATACAACGCTTAAAAATCTCCTTGAAGACATTATCCTTGCTGATAAATCACAAGAGAAGGTAACACCAGGGAACTATCTTTTGTGGGAAGTGCTTCAGGAAGTTGATTTTTCAACAACAGAAAATAAAAAGATTCTCAGAAGTTTAAAACTCAAACAATCGGATGTTAAAAAAGCGATTGGGAGACTCTCTACTCGATGGAATGCGGTTCAGTTTATTGCATTTATAAAAGCACAAAATGTACTGACCCCAGAACATTTGAAAGTCTTACAAGAAATCTTGGATGATGCTGATGGCTTCTTTGAAACAGGAGGAGTTCGTGCTTACCCTGCAATGTCTCTCAAGGATCACGAGAAACTAGTAGCCGCTATAAAAGAACGAGTGAGTCTTGAAGAAAAGAGAAAACGGATCGAAGAACAAAGTTGTGAGGATGTGCGAGAGAAAGAAAGCGCAGATCCATCACTGACGAAGAAACAAAAAACGTACAAAGAGAATGATGAAAAAGAAAAAGAAACAAAGACGGGTGTTCAAGCACTCTTAACAGAAGATCGTTTAACGGAATTACTTTCACAAATAGAAACAAAGGCCGCAGCAATTCAGACGAAGCTTGATGAAGCACAAACAGAACTTGCAGAAGATAATCTAAAGAAAGAGCGAAAGGAAAAGCTTGAAAATAACATTCAGCAATTCGAAGCAGAACTCTTTGTATTAAAGGGGGAAGGAGAAAAAAAAGGAATAGATAGCGAAATTACAGAGTTTATTGAGTATATAAAACGAGAGGATAAAGAAGAGAAATACGTAGAAGTCTCTGCAGAAAAATTAAAATGGATATTCAGAAAATTTGATAGAGTTGGAAGAAGTGTTACTCAAAAAATTTCTTTTATTGATGAGTGGCAAAAAGCCTATGAAGGATTTGAAATAGCGAAAAAAGATCTTGAAGGAAGTCGAAAGGCTTTGCTTGATGAAACGAAAATAACAGAAAGTACGAATAGTGAGATTGAAGCACTTGAGAAAAAAGAAGAACAACTCCGACAAAAACAGGCTGAACTAATGAAAGAAACATCAGTTGAGGAGAGTTTAAATAACATCTACCGAGATCCAATTGGAGAAGGAAAAGAAATTCAAGAGGAATATTATAAGAAACTAGAGAAGAGAGTGAAGGATCACACGCTTACAGCGGCAGATTTAGATGTAATGTGGTCAGAAAGTGGAAAATACAAAACAGGGAAATTTAAGAAATACGAAGAATTTAGAAAAACATTTAGTGACAAAATAAAAACTTATCTCGGTGATCCGCTAACACTGGAAGGGGATAATGTGGAATCATGGATAGCGAATTTAAATGAGAAATTATCCGATGTAGAATTGTTGAAATACTTCAAGGAGGATCTTGATGTTTTTAAATCAGCAGATTCTTTTGGAGAAGGACTTCTTGATACGTCAGTTCTTCTACAAGGTGCAAAAATGCACTTTAGAAAAAAGATTAGAAAACATATTGAAGATGCGATTGAGAATCTTCGAGGAGAAGCGGCTCGAGAAGAATTTTCAAAATATTGGGATGGAATAGCAAAAAAAGCTGAAAGCAATAAAGACATGGTTGAACGTTCTGCTCAACAGCAAGCTCACATTAATAGACAGAAAGAAATTAGTCGAAACGCTGAAACAGAAAAAGGGAAAATTGACGATACTCTGAGCGATGAAGACGTCAAAAGACTTAATACAGCTGCTGGAGAAAGAGAAAGAAAAGCTATTGAAAAAGCTCATGAAGTCGAAGTAGAAAGATATCGAAGAGGGGAACTTGTTGATTATCCAACAGGAAGAAAAGTTATTGATGCAAATGGGGATGAAGTTGATGAAGTGGAAAAAATCTACATTCCTGGACAAGATGACCTCAATCAACTGGCTGCGAAAACACAGGAAAGTACCAAGGAAATCGAAAAGACTTCAATTGGTATAGCTCGAGAACTCGAAGCACTTGGAGAGGGTTTTAGTAAATGGGATGCGAGTACGGAAGAAGAACGAGAACATCTGCATTTTTCAGAAGAAGGACTTCAGGAAAAACTAAAAGGACTCTTGGGTCAGTGGAAAGGATCAAGAAAGCAATTACGAGAGGGTATTGATACTCAAAAGGAAACCTGTTTACAACACGGTGAACTTCCTCCTCAAAGAGACAATTTTAATACAAACTTTGTAGAAAAATATTACAAAAACGTAGATACTGTTTTTCACAGAGCTGATCGATTTTTCTCTGAACTGACTGCAGAAGTCGAATCAGAAGGTGGGTTTGCGAGAGATAAAGATTATTTCTCAATGATTTCGCTTGAATTACGGTCATTATATGGATTGTGTGATTTAAAAGGAGGGGTGTTATCAAGAGAAACAGACCGACAAAAGAAAAACTTCAAGGCACAAGCCAAAGTAATAACAAGACTGAAGGAAGAAGGACTCTGGGAAAAAGAAGATTTGGATGAAAATCTTGAGAGTTTTAAAAATAAATTTCGAACACTTCGAGGTGAATATCATGAAAAATTCGCACGATATACAAGGAATGTAAATTCTATTAGTCGTGTTATTGAGGGAGATATTCGGGGCATGAAAGACAAGGAGTTCATGGAACGATATAAAATTGATAAAGAAGCGGCACAAAAAATAGTACAAGGACATCAGGCACAAAAAGAAAACTTCGATGATCTTTGGAATGAAATGATAGGAGGAGGGGATAAAAAAGATTTCTTTAATCAAGATAACCCTGATTTCGAATCAGATTGGACTGCACAATACAAAGAAGCCGTTCTCAATGAAGATGGAGAACTTATGAATACAGCGCTTGGGCGATTTAAGGACATTGAAGCTATTACGAGCAATGTTGATAATGCTGAAATAGGTTCAGAAAAATTAGTCGATTGGTTAAAGAATTACAATGAAACGAAGGGGCGAGAAAAAGGTGTCTTCGGTCGATTTAGATTTCATGCAGAGGAATTCTCTCTCTATGATTTGTATCGAACGATTAAAGAATCACTTGATGCTGCAGAAAAACACTGGAAACGAAATTCTGATAAACATGTAGCGAACCTGGGAACAACCTTCTGGGGAGATGATAACCGATGGGGACGAGAGTTTGCTCGTATGGCAGAAGAATCAGAAAGTGCTCGATTTAAAGAATTTGAAACACAGTATCACGATCAACCAGGATGGGTGATCCTGAAAGCGATGCGAAAATCAAAGAATCCAGATATGGTTCGAGGATGTATTAATCTTTTGTCTGAAAAAGGATTCTTGCGTTGGGACGATCCAATTTTATGGGAAGTGCTTAATCGTTTATCACGAAACACATATTTCAACATTCCAGGGGACAACGACCTAACACCGCATGAAAAATTAGAACGAGTAAAACTTGCGTGTGAAACTATCTGGACACCAGAGGTGTTCCGTCAATGGGAAACTGGTCTTGAAGGAAATCTCAAGAAAGCCAAAGAACAATATGATGGAGAGTTTGCAAAATATGAAAACGATAGTAACGCTCGTACGGATATTATGGCAGGAATGCTTCAACGGTGGAGTCAAGGAGAGGTTGACGATGTTGACCCAGCTCGATATGAACATTTCCTTTTTGCATCATTCCGTGATGGAAAGATGAATGGACAACCCGATCAACGATGGTACTTCCTTCTTATGGGAGTGGCCACACGAAATCCTCGAACGGGACAAGCTTTGATTTCAGAAGATGTGTTGATGCGAGTAAATAAAGAATTTTTGCAGAGATTCCCATTTGTTGACTTTTTGGCGGACAAAGAATCTCCAAAATTGAATGGACGAATTGTTCCGGAAGGAACACCAGGAGCCCGTGGAGGAGGTGGGGAACGAGCACTTTGGTGTGAGGAAGACTATAAAAATTGGGCACGAATGCTCGGAACGGGAGATGGAACATTTAATCCCAAAAGTCCACCAGCAAGTGGAAAAACAGAAGCGTTCTTCTATCAAGTTATTAATGAATCGCTCACCTGTAAGCAACGTGTTCAACGTATGGGACGATTTGCGCAAGCACCCGATCATGATGATGGAGTGAACTATCAATTTGTATGGGACCAGAACCGTGTTATGGAGAACTTGAATCTTGAATCAACAGGACGAGGTCAGTTTTCAGAGGACTTCTGGAGAAGTTGGTTGTCAGGGTTTGATAAATTTATTCGAAATAAAAAAGCGATGATTACCCATGGAGACATGGTCTGGGGAGGGCAAGATTTCTGGGATAAAGATCGAAAACGACACCTTCTTGAGATTGGAAAGAGTCTCAAAGTAGCGCTTACGGTAACGCAAACATTGCAAGGAAATAAGAGTACTCAACGAGGACCGACGACCTTTGATCAAGACGAATGGGAGAAAAAAAGTGATTATTCGATTAATGGAGAAGAGAGTAGAAATAATGTTAATGATCTGTTCCGATATATGATGCAGGAAGAGGGAACTGATGAATACGAAGAAATTCTTGATGCGAAGCTTCGAGATGAATTCGGAAAAGATGAAAAACAACGACAAGGGCATGAACGATGGAGAGACGTGAATAGTAAAGTAACGAATTTATTGGATTCTGATGGTGGTGATACCTACTTTAGAAACGAAGACTTGATTGAAAACGCGCTTAATACCTACTGTACAAGTTCCGCAAGTAGATGTTCAGTGGATTGTATTTTGTAATTTTTGACGAAACTTGATTGCAAGTTTATTTCTTTACTATTTTCTCTTGAAAAAGAAAGGGGATTTTTCTTGAATTCCTTGCCTTAAATCTGCACAATAAGGCGGAAAACAAAACCCCATTTTTCCCCATGTTTTTCTTTGTAAAAACAAAAATAAAAACACAGAAAATTTTTCACGTATCTTGTGGAAGTTTTTTATGTTGGAAAAAGCGCTTAGCAGTGCTTCTTATTGGAACTTTGTTGATGCCGAGTTTCGCGTCTCCAGCGCATGCACTTTTTGGGTATTGGGAATCTTCCCTAACGGTTCCAGATGTGGGAAGGGAGAAATTAGTATCGATATTAGTCGAAGAAAGTTTGCTCGAGAACATTAAATTGAAAAACAAAATTGAGAACTATGCAGCAAGTGTTCAATCAAATATAAACGGAGAGGTGGTTCTGGTTCCCGTTCCCACAGAAGCTTCACCACTCGATATTTATGAAGGAAATGCGCACTTGTACTTTTCAGGAAATGATTCAGATGGACGCTCTCAATTAGTGGGAACAATCTTTATTGGAGATGTCCCATTGCCTGTTGTCGAGAAGAGTGGAAATCTCTGGCCAACGATTTTTCCGTACGTGGACTTCGAAGATCCTGTTTACCAGTGGGATTATGAGAAAGAACGATTTGTGTTTCGTGGAGGAGGGAGTCATCAGGCTGAAGTATGGCATGGGGTGATTCGTTCCGATCCTCGTCACGATGAAGGATGGGATGCGAAGAAATTAAAAGATTTTCGAGAAAAAGAACTGATCACATTCTTTCAAACAAATGAGCAGGTAAATAGTGGAAGTATTACGTATGACAAGAATATTTTCTCAGCGGATCTTGTTACAGACCAAGCAAACGGATTGGATGCAACGGCAATGGGACACTATGAAAATTGGGTGAACAACATCGAAGATATTGTGTACATGCGGTACACCAAGCACTGGGCAGCGGAAGTAATGGGGAACATTGAGGCAGACGATATTATCGATACGACTGTTTTTCCTGATAGTATGAAACCTCCGACAGAATCTGAGGATGCGGGTACTTTGATGGGGAACGTTCCTGATATTCACACAAAATTGATTATTGAAAAGGGAGTAAAGCGATATATTGAGACATGGAAAGAAAAACTTTCAATTGATAATGCAGAGATCGAAAAAACAGGACGTTGGGATCCTGCTGACATAGAAAGCACGATTGTGCTTATTTCTGAAAAAGATGAGCGAGCGGCGGTAAATCTCAAAGCATTTAATGACATTCTTGATGCGACATTAAACACAGCCATTGTGGCGGAGAATGTACCAAAGGACATCAAAGTGAAAACAACAGAGAATGTTCCAATTTCTTATGTTATTCCACAGATTCCTCCATTGGAGGATATCGCAATGACGCAGGACCGAGACAAAGATATGTATTGGAATGGAGTGTCTCGCGCGACGATGGCTATCGAAGATTGTTCGATTCTGAGGGGGAGTCTAAGAACAGATCAGTATCCACATGCGCAAATGGTGGAAGCCAATCGGGCATACAACCCAGGAACATCTGATGAAGATTATCCAACAGAAGCCGCGCCCGATTATCTTTGTGAAAATATACGAATTCCAGTGACATCAAATCCTAATTGGGGAGCGTATCATGCGTGGTGGGACGAAGATTCTGATGACGATGGGACGCTGAATTATATTGATCTCGGAGAAGATTTATATGAATCCTGTTGCGCACTTAATTCAGAGTTCCTTCAAGATTCGTTTGAATATGTAAATGATTATTGTGAAATAGGATCGGAGTGGGTGATTCGTGATTACAAGGGATTAGGGGATCAAACTCCATATGCACCAGAAGCGACCGATGCTCCAACATTAACCAATCAATATCGGGATCATGTCGGGACAACAGAACCAGTTTTTGATATTACCGCAACAAAAGAAAGTCTTACGGGAACGCCTGGGGCGGAAGGATGTTCGACAATCTTGGATGTCGATGGAGACCATTCTATGGACTCTCTCGTATATCATATCGAACCGCAAAACAGCACCATATTGGCTCAGATGGAAGACATGGGAAGTATTGCCATGCCAGTCGATAAACCACGAGGGTTTTCTTTTTATGACGAGCAATGGGATTTTCATCGTATTAATTATTTCAATGCATTTAGCCTCATTGGACGACACAGTGAGGTAACAGACGAAGCGGCTCGAAGAGAACTTCTAAAGCAAGAAATTCTTAATGGACTTCAGGATAAAATAGAGGAACTGAACGATATTATTCGAAATAATGCAACAGAGAATATCGATCTGATTGATACAACACTGTTTGATATACACACAGGAGATTTGGACGATATCGTGGATTCCATTATTTGGATTGATAAAACAATCGAATCAAAAAACAGACTTATGTTTGAGATCGCATTCTCTCCAGCAAAAGACGCCCAAGAGTTTCTTTTTAATGATGATTTTCACGATGGGTATGAGTTCGCTCAGATTACAGCTGAGAAAGCCGTATCGGGAAGTACAGGAGAAGAGGGGATTAGTATGGGATTTGAACAGGGATCCGCTCCTGACAGTGAGCAATTTCAAGATGCAAAACTCGAAGCATCAGAATTCTCTTTCGATGATGGAGCCGATACAGAAGATATTCACAAACAAGACGAAGAGCATTTTGATTTTAGTGGACAAGAGTCCAGTCAGTCTGCTTGTAAGGGAAAAAATATCCTGAGCTGGTTTCCGTGTTTTATTAATTGGTTATCAGAATTGCCGAACATTATTACGCAGAACTTTACGGTTCTCCCAGATCCACCAAAAAATGGAAACGAGGATTCAGATGAACCAGCAAAGCCAACCGTACTGCCACCTTCAGGCGGAGGCGATAGTGCCAGTTCTTCTAGTTTTCAAAATACCGTAAGCCAGATAAAGACTTCTGTTCCCGAAATTCATATTGGAGCAGGAAACACCGATCCAGTTATCCTTGAAGCCGATTTAAAAAACAAAGCCGGAGGAGCCGTGCAATCGAGCTCAAGTGCAGAAGTGTCCATAAAGTTTAGTAATTCTAATGGAGAAAAATTCTTTGATGTTTTCCCGAGCAAAAGTGTAGAACCTGTTGCAGGAAAAGCGGTGTTCACCCTCTTTCCAGAAGACACCGACGTTGGGGGATCGTTTGATATTAGTATGGAAGTTGATGGAGCGGTGCTTCAAAAAATACCCGTCACGGTTTCAAAATATTCATTAACCGCAGTGGCGGAAAAAAACTACGTGGTGGTCGATAATAAAGAAGGCGTTTTAATTGAAGCAAAGGTTGAAGATCCCGATGGTATGGTTTCTTCAGAAAAAGACGGGAGTATTTTGGTCTTTGAATCAGACTGGGGAACATTTGAACAGAACGGACACGCATCTGTTCGTAATGGACGAGCAGAGATTGTTTTCTTCCCAGGGATTAGATCAGGAGAAGCGACCATTCGTGTTCAAGATTCAAAAAAGAACCTTCCACCTGCAGAAGAATCTGTAAATATTATTGCGGGAGAAATTCAGTCTATTGAGATCGAAACAAAGACAGAAACCCTTATTGCGGGGGCTGATTTCCTGCCGGTTGTAGCACAACTTCAGGATAAATTTGGAAATGATATTACGAGAGGATCAGGAGAATTTATATGGGAAACAACGAATTTGGAAATACAAGGAATTGAAAAAGCGAAGAAGTTTAAAACTACGATTGAAAATGGAAAAAAGAAACTCCTCATCCGACCCAAACACAAACTGCCAGCGGCGGAATTGCGAGTGAAAGTAAAACTTCCTTTCGAAGAAGTCGTGCAAGTGAAAATTTTTACTATTCCACAAAAGGTCGTCTTCAGTATCGAAACATCTGAAGAAAGTGTTACGGCAGGGTCAGCAAATCCAATCAGAGTGCTCGTTATGGCAGAAACAGAAGAAGGCGAACGTATTGAACAAAATCTGTCAGTAAACGTATTGGGGGAACCTGCGGGAATGGGACAGTTCCTCAATACGATTGAAATGGAAGATGGACTCGGTGAATTCAAATTTTATGCCGGCACAAAAGCAGGGGAGACAAGCCTCTCGTTTTCAAGTCCTGGATTTGAAACAAGTGAAGAAGTTTTCACAATAAATCCTGATACGGCGGTGAAGATACTGACTTCAATTGATACAGAAACAATGGATGTCGACGATCCTCACGCAGAGATAAATCTTGATATCAGTGTTGTTGATAGGTTTGGAAATGTGGATACAACCTTTGTAGATAAGGTGCATTTGTTACCAAATGAACCAGACCTTTTCCTTTCAACGAATAGGGAGACACTGATTGATTTGGACATGATTGATACCTCTGGAGGAATTCAATATGTTATAGATGAAGAAGCAGATGCATCAAGAGCCTCCGGAACTTCGCCAGACACAAGTCTTCTTCAGACAACAGATGGATGGTCCGTTCCAATGAAAAAAGGAAAGGCAACGGTTGAAATGACCCCCGGATCTACAAGTACGGGGAAAGTTCTTATGAGTATCGAGTCAGCGGGGCTTGTTCCAGATACCGTTGAGTTTGTCGTGACAGATTATCTAACCGCAGATGAAATTGATGACCTGACGCCAAAGTCTCGCTTCACACTCCTTACGGGATTTGATGGAGGAGATATGCTCGCGGGGAAGGGAATTGGAAATCGATTCCTGCTTTCTGGAAAATCTCAAGCGGTGGGAACTTTGATTGCGCCTCCAAATCCAAAGAAGCGACTCGGATACATTTCTCCGGCAGGGGACGTATCGCTTCAGCTCAAAGCAGAAGTACGCATGAATGAGTACTTTACCGTAGAAATAAAAGACAGTGTTCGACCGATTGCCCAACTTCATGTGCGATTTGAAGAAGAACCTGAGTTCTTTGTGAAACGAGAAAAGGGAACCTCTCCTGGAATTTACTTCCTTCCAACAGAAGGACTCGTGGAATCGCTTGTACGAGAAGGGGATACGATTCTCTGGGATGATGCCCCAGTGTTCACCATTACCCCACAAGGTGGTCTCCAGATCGTTCAAGGGGGATATGAGTTTATTTCAGAAGGATCATTTCTAGAGTGGAACGTTGAAAAAGAAGACCAACCAATCGGAACACTTGCGATTGTTCCCACCGAAGAAACATTTACTCTTTTTGATACCCAGGACCGAATTCCAACTGAAGCTGAAGGAATTTTTGTGCATCAAGAAGTTTCGGATATTCATATAAAAGAAAGCTTCACAGGAAAGACAACAAATGACGAGAGAGGACTGGTCTTTGTTGATTCGAATAAAGAAGAATCCTCAAACAAGAAACTCGGGGCACCGTATTTATCTGCAGAGAATGTGCAGGAGGATAAAGAAATTGTGTGGACGAATTCATGGAAACCAGCTTCTCGGTATGCTGCGGGAAACATTGTTGGAGAATCTGTGCAATGGAATTCAAGTGATGCGTTTATATTGCTTGGAGATCCGACGACGAGTGTTGCATCAGAAAATGATCGTTCCACGCTCGGGATTACCGAAGATGTTGGAAAACCTATTTGGAAGAGTCCATTAGGAACAATCGAACAAATTATCGTCGCAGATATTAATGCCGATGATGTGCCAGACATTCTTAACCGAGTAGGGAAGAGGCTTTTTGCGCTCTATCAAGAAAACAGTGAGATCGATAATTTCCGGGACACCGGACCGATTCTCCGTTTTGAAGATGGTGTACAAAAGGTGTTTGCCGTTGATAACGATCACGATAACTTTAGTGACATTATCCAATTAAACGATGAAGGAATTCTTATTTTACATAGAAATACAAACGGAACCTTTGCTCGAGCAGGTGTCATTATTAATGGATTCGATGGCGTTATTAATGAAATCTTTGAAGGGAATATTGATGATGATGAATATAAAAACGATCTTGTATTCTCTGATGCAGAAAAAACACTTTGGTTTGCGCCAGGGACAGCCGATGTAGGTGTGTATGGTCCTGCGACAGCCATTGAGAGATTTGCTCCAAGTCTGGAAGCAACGGAAGAAGTTTATATTGCTTCAGCAGAACAGGACTGGGAAAAGCGAAAGTATTTCGATACCGATAAATTTCCAAATCTTGAGAGAGTCTTCGTTTCGTATGAAGGGGTAAAGGATGATATCACCGATCAAACTCCAGAAGATGCTATTCGTATTGAGGGAAGTGATGACTTGCTTCCAGAAAATGCCTTTGAGAGAGGTATTGGAGAAGGGGGAATGCACTTTAATTTTGGAAGCGTTCCAGTGTCAGAAGAAACACTTGAGGGCATGACATCGTCACTACAAGGAACGATGGATGAACAATTGGCACAGATGGCCGAACAAGTGCTTGGAGACTCGGGCGGAGCTTTCAAAAAAACATTCCTAGAGATACCATTTCAAATGCGAGTAAATGGAACCTGGACACTGCTACCTGAGGGAAGTTCTCAATTACAACTTGGCCAGGCGGTTCATGCTGGATTTGAATTCACGCCAATTACAGATCTCGAGTCTTTTGAATTTCTCCTTCCAAAGATGAATGGGATGACATTTGAAAAAGAGTCTTTTTCTTGTGAAGAATGTGATGGGGAAGTTCAGTTTAGAGAAGACATTCCTGATGACGTGGAGGTCTGGGGATACTGGGAACAACCACTGGAAAGTGGTGAGAAAATAGAACTCACATGGGATCTGACAGTAGAAGACATGGGACCACTTTCTTTTCAAGTTCTTGATTACAAGAGTAATGACACGATTGATGATATCTTGATTGGATGGGAAGAAGACGGAGAGAAAAAAATTATTAAATACCAGTCGCATCCTCAGAACAATAATAATACTGCCTTTAAGCACTCTCAGGATATTGTGGATGTGACAATGCCATCCGACCCAGATGCACCTTCACAAGACGCATTAAAGGATAAATATACACAAGATGATGATGCGAATGGACTCCCTGATATTTGGGAAACCTTTGGGACCCTAGCTTTAACAAGCGTAGCAGGCGCAATGACTTGTAGAGGAAACTGTGGACTGCCGATTCCATCGATTGTCATTCCACCATTTGCTCCCGGAAGTCAGACGCTTTATGTACCACCGTTTGCGATTAAACTTCCGAAATGGCCAATGCCGTTGCCGATGTTTTCATTATTGATGAATCCATCAGGAGTACCGACGCCTGTCTTTTATACCCCCAAAGGGGGAGAGGTAATTGCGTCAGGACTGATCTCTTTGTTTCGAATATATCTTATTCCAACAACGAATGCCTCACTTGGGATTAGTTTTTGTCCGTTTCCTTATAACGTAGGAGATAAGACGCAGTTCCCAATCGGAAACTGTTTCACAATCGTTATCCCATCAATCTTTGGGGGGGCCTTCTGTAGTTCTGATGATAGCGAAGCAGGTGATACAGAAGATTCAATTCGGAATATGATGCAGGATTACAATCCTGCAGACTACAAACCAAAGTTTGAATTCAATAAACCAAATAAAACAATTCACACAGCCGAAGTGATAAGTGATTGGATTCGTCGACAAAAAGCAGAATGGAATAATATTAAACTTCCAACGCCGAAACTCTCAAAACCAAAATTACCAAAGACACTTGTTCGAGAAAAAGTGAAAACAGTAGAACCATTGTTTGCGGAAAACACGAAGGTTCTTGGGCGAAAACTATGGAAAGACATTGATCAAAAATCATGGGTGACGCTCAAGCCGGAACTCCATACGTTTCCATACCCAGTCTTTCCCAAGACTGATGAAAACGGTGATAACGCAGAATTAGAAAAATACCATATCCAATGGCAAGCTTGGAAAAAGGCTCCAAAGAAATACCAAGAAGATAAGAAAAAACTGAAAGCCTTTTATAACGAAAATTGTAAGGGAGAAAAAGCGCAGACAAAAGAGTGTGAAAAATTATCGAAAAATATTGTTTCATTTGATGCATTTATTGGTTCTGTCTCACAGAACGAACAAGCGATTGCGAAGAACTGGGAAGCGATTGAATCCTACAAAGAAGTGCCGAAAGTCCTCAGCGAACTCTTTAAAGACGAAGAGGGAGAAGAAGGAGATATGACAAGACTTGGAAAGCAGTTCAAAAAATACGGCGATGAAATTGAAATCTATACGAAGGAGTGGCTTGATGCGAATAGAAAAGCGATCGCCAAATGGAAGAAATTTATTAAAGAACTCAAAGAGTTCTTTAAATCGATTGAAATGATATTTGAAATCTTTGGAGAATTCAAAAATGATTGTCCGACATGTTCTATAGAACGAGGATCAAGTACAACAGTTTTAATTAACCTCTTATTGGGAGCCCTCAAAATACCGGTTATTCCAGCGCCGCGATTGCCGGATATTCTTCTTGATTTCTCACGTATTGATTTCACGGTTCAATTACCCGTTCCAGAAATAGAACTTCAACCGGTCGAGCTCGCATATCCTGATTTGCCACCACCACCAACGATTAGAGTGAGTATGGGCTTTGATGTTCCTGCGTTACCCGTGATCCCCGTCTTGCCAAAGATGCCAGAGATCAAGATCAATGTTTCAATTCCAGAACTTACGATCCCTGTTCTTCCAGTGCTTCTCGATCCTCCAGGGATTCCAAATCCAATTGTGAAATTGAAAGCGATTGTGAAAATATTTAACATATTCTTAAAATTATTCTGTTTGATTGTGAGAAACTTCATTCCCGTTCCAGAACATTATTTGGCGGGACATGTTCAGCAAGTTACAAACAGAACACGGATGATCGGTCTTGATTTCACGCTCCCTTCGCTTTCTCTGAATTTACCACAGCTTCCAGAAATTGAAGATATTGAAATTGCTCTTGAAGCCCATCTTTCTTTACCAACCGTGGCGCTTGAAGTTCTGAATGCAACGGTAGGGGTTTTCGCAGAACTTGATCAGTGCGTGGTTGATTCATTGAGTAAGGTATTAAAAGGAGCCCCAGAGGGAGCAATCTGTGAAGCAGGAGGAGGTGGGGGCGTTGCCTTTGAACCAAAAACACTTGTCGAGAATAAAGTGAAATATAATATTGTTGCCAATGTGGAACCGAGTTATTTTGAAAAAACGCATACACCACAACCAACATTTGCAGAGGCCTTTACAAAAGCATTCGCTTCATCTGATCGAATTCTAAAAATGGCATTCACATCAAAGAGAAATGTGTTCTCATCAATTGCACCAAAGCGAATGGCACGTTGGTTAACTTCAGTTGTTGATGTGGGATCTATTCCAACAGAGGCGCCTTCCGACTTTGATGTAACCGCTTTTCAAGAAAAACAAAACAATTCATTTCAACGACCGCCTACTGTTTATTACTTTGATCCGGTTACCGAAACCGCAGAAAGCATTACGAGTTTCCCAGGGGAGCAAATAACGGCGCACACGTTTGCCGATATAGGGAAAGATTACAATGATGAGATCTTGTATGCGATTGATGATGAGCTCTATTTGAAATATCGAATAGTACCGACCAGCGACGCTGACGATCTCGAAAAGAAGTACGAACAGAAGCACGGAGGGGATTATGAAGATCGATTTGGGAAATTCACCAAATGGGACTTCGAGACATTTCGAGAGAAATTCGCTCCGGCGAAAGAAGTTCTCGATTCAGTAGAAACAACGGGAACGACATTTGAATTCAAACAAATATTTAATGGAACATCGTACTTCGAATGGGTTGTGAGCGACCGTCCTGATTTTGTTTTTGAAATGGCAGAAGACTCGTCTGATAGAATGTCTCAACAATGGGAACGGAACGCATTCTTGGTTCGTCCGCAAGAAACGAAATACGAGATTCGACCGATGACGAGTAAAATTAAAGATATAAAAGGATCGCCAATTTTATACGCATCTCCTTCAGAAAAGATCCAACGGTTTAAACAAAAAGATTGTGATGATGGTGCAATAGAAAAGCCATTCTTCGCAACAGAATCTCTTTTGGTGGGAATTGATAAATACTCTCGATTTGAAATTCAAGTACCACCGCTTCCAGGAATGCCTGAACAAATTGAAGAGAAAGTCCTTCGAAAAGGGGAGGAAACCATCGTTGAATACGGGGCTGTTTGTCTCACGCGAGGAGATGTAGAACGTGTTGCCATGACCGAAATTCAACGTGTTCATCCGAGAGAAAACACATATCTCCCTTCTGGTTCACGAATGGAATTGGGCAATAATGACCGAGTAAAATTGGAATACTTTGATGGAACGAAGGTGACCGTTTATGAAAATGAAAAATACACACTGCGTATTTTTGAGACAGAAGACGAACTTATTCGAGCCTTTGAGTCGTTGCAAAAAAAGAATCAATATGGAGCGTTCCAAGGGTTCACGAAGACTGGTGAGAGTTTCTTCTTTACAAAGTATCTTCACGACCCACAGGGAGCATCTGACACTACTCCGCCAGAGATTTATATTGCTGGAGGAACAAATATTTCTGCGAAAGTATTTACGCCTGTTTCCGTTGATGCTTCTCGATCACGAGACACCGATAGTGGGATTGGAAACGTGTGGTGGGATCTTTATCCAGGATATGATACGGACAAAGATGGAGACACCACAAATGATAAAGATTTCCCGACAGACGAAACCGTGACTCCACGTGAGGTGCTCAAGGTGTCACTTCCTTTGTATGAATCTGAGGGGACCGCATCTGTCATTTTGCATGTTGAGGACGAAGAAGGAAACCACTCACAAGAAACACTCACAATTACCGTCACGGCATCTCAACCACAAATTGAGGAAGCGACGATGAGAGGGAGAAGTATTTTGGGGAGTGTCCGCGATAGTGTGGAAGGAATTCCAATTTTCGTTGAACGAAATCGAAGGGGACAATGGGAACCCATTCGTCAGGAATCAATTCCAACTGATCGAGGTGGGGATTTTTCTATGATAAGTATGGGGACATCCGGCGGTATTGAAATAGAAGATTTTGCAAACAAAGAGGCCTTTGAAATTTTGGAAAATGGGCGTCCAATTCTTCTCAATGACATGTTTGATATCATTGTGCGAAGGGCGACAGCGAGCCGTCCGACGAGTATCTTTCTGCGAGATGAACAGGAAACGACCATAACTTCGATTGCCTTTGAAATTCCAGGGAAAGAAAATGTTGTGCTCGATGAAGACGAACTCTCATTCACATCAGAATCATCTGTGCACGTTCTCGATAGAAATACGAAAGACACTATCCTCTTTGAAAAAACAAAAGAGGGGAATGTTCTCATTTCTTCTCAATCAGCTCCATTGGCATTGATTGATAAAAGAGGGGATTTCTATGGTTCTCTCGATCTTCAATTAAAGCGAGCAAAGAATGAAAACGATCCGGTTGTATTTGAAATCCTTGGTCTCAAAGATACGGTTGTGGGTGAGTTTGTAATTCTTCTCGGAGAGGATTCAAACATGCATGTAACGCGACAATAAAAAGAGTATTAGTCGGTTGACTTTATTCAATAAACCACGAAAATCTCCTCGCAAAAAATGAAAATTAGAAAAGCAATTCTTCCCGTAGCTGGACTCGGTGTCCGCTTTCTCCCCGCGACGAAAGCACAGCCGAAGGAGATGTTGCCTATTTTTGATACTCCATCGATTCAGTTCATTGTAGAGGAAGCTGTGAAGGCAGGGATCGAAGAATTCATTGTCGTGATTGGAGGAAGTAAGCATTCAATCGAAGATCATTTTGCGCCTAATAAAGAACTCGAACTTATTCTTGCGCAACGCGGAAAAATTGCTGAACTCGAAGCGGTTCGCAATATCTCTAAGATGGCACATTTCTCTTATGTTCGACAAGAAGAGCCACTCGGAGATGGGCACGCTATCCTCTGTGCAGATGATTTTATTGATAAAGGAGAAAGTGTGGTCGTGCTATTCGGAGATGACATTGTTGATAACGAAGGAGGGAAGAATGCCGTTCAGCAGATTCTCGACGTATACAAAGAAACGAAAGCTCCCGTCGTGCTTCTTGAAAAAATCGATAAATCACAATCCGGTAAATACGGAATTGTTGAGCTCGATAATAATAAAATCACAAGCCTTGTTGAAAAACCAAGTCCTAAAGATGCGCGGTCAGACCTCGGAGTTGTTGGAAAATTCATCCTCACCCCACCACTTCTCAAAACGCTCAGAACGACCATGCCAGACAAGGGAGGGGAGATGCGGTTGTCCAATGCTATTCGAGATTATATTGTCCAAGGAGGGGATGTGAGAGGGCAAATTTTAGAGGGAAAGCGATTTGATACGGGAGACAAGATTGGATTCTTGAAGGCGACCATGCATTACGCGCTCAAGAAGGAGAATGGATTGGTAAAGAAAGCTTTGCAAGAGTTCTTGGAGGCAGAGTAGTATTCGTTTACAATAACGAAAACATAACTCAATTCTTATGGACTCCATATTTCTTACAGGCCTCATCGGTTCGCTTATTCTTGTATCTGGAGCCGCATGGCCAGAAGGAAAGGATGTTACTCATCCAGTAAAATCACTCAAGAACTGGCTCTTTGCCATTGGGGGATTAACGATGCTTCTCTATGCTATTTTTGGATATCTAGCAGGTGGTGGTCCTATCTTTTTCGTAATGTTGGAAATCCTCGTGGTTATTGCGAGTTTATTTATGATGCTCAACATACCGGACAAAATCGATACACCAATAATTTCACTTATTGGAATAGGTCTTATTATTTGGTCACTCACTCTTTTTGAAGGATACAACACGGTCTTTTTTATTCTTGGACTTTCTGGAATCGGACTCGGGTATGCATTCACAATGGGAACCTTACGGAGAAGTATTGCCTTAACATTAGGAAGCATTCTCATTGCCCTCTTCAGTTATATTGAAGCGAGCTGGATATTCTTCTGGTTAAACGTCTTCTTTGCGATTTTCTCAGCGTATTACGTTTACAAGGGGTTGGTTCAGAAACGAATGCACGCATAATATTCAAGTCTATCACTTGATTTTCGGCGTTATTTATGGTATAATTAGGAGATGGACCAAGAATTACACATCTCCGAACTTCTGAAACAGGCCACTGAACTCAAACAAAATGGAAACAGTGCGAAAGCGATTAACGTGCTTCACAGCGTTTTGATAGACGATCATAACTGCATACAAGCGTATGAAGAATTGGGGGATAATTACATTTCACTCAGACAATTAGAGAAAGCAGAAAAGGCACTCGATCAAGCGATTAAGATTGATCCCAAGGCTTCCAATGCTCGGTACTTGAGAGGATTCTTGTACTCACTGCAAGAGAAGTGGAATCGGTCTGTCGAAGAACTCGAACAAGCAAATGATATCGCACCAAATCATCCAGAGATTCTGAGATGTCTTGGTTGGTCATTGTATAATGAGAACAGGGGACAGAAGGGGATTGCGATTCTCGAACGATCAGAAACGCTTCGTCCGTCAGATCCGAATATTCTCTGCGATCTTGGGGTTTGTTATATGAATAACAAGGATTTCACACGAGCACGAGAATCATTTCAAAAAGTTATCGATATGAATCCACACTCAAATCAAGCACGAGAATGTTTGAACTTCTTGAATATGTTGGAAGAAAAACAAGTTCAAGTCTAAAAAAAATCGGGGGGCAAATCGCTTATCCAAGCCATCGGACGTTTTTTTTCTTGCCACACAAAAAGTGAATGAGTAGCATTCAGTCACTTAATAAAAAAACATGACTCAAATGGTTACTGATTCCGATTTTCAAGCAGAAGTTCTCGACAGCGCAGACGTAGTTCTCGTAGATTTCTTCGCAACATGGTGTGGCCCATGCCAAGCACTCGCTCCAGTCCTCGACGAATTGTCAGGAGAAATGCCTACCGGTTCTAAGGTTGTAAAAGTTGATGTTGATAAAGCACCAGAGTCTTCAGCGAAATACGGTGTGATGTCTATCCCAACACTTAAAGTATTTAAGGGCGGGGAAATGGTTGAAGAAACTTCAGGACTTCAAAACAAAGAAGCTCTTCTCGCGATGGTAGGGAAGCACGTTTAATGTTGACACCATTAAGGTTTTAAGCTAAAGATACTTCGTCTTTTGTACAGAAAGTTTTAAAATTAGGCTTCTGTGCGAAAGCATAGAAGTTTGTTCTTTAAAATTTTTCTGGAAAAAAACACGGGTAATAAACGAGTTATTATTAATCAATCTTATGTATTATGAAGTCATTAAAATTTTTTAAGGGATTATTTTATTTGTGTTTAGTCTTTTGGATTGGAAAATTTATTGCAGAAACAATTCTTTGGGTAGGCGTTTTCCTGCCATTTCCATTACCATTAACGCTTCTTTTGTTAGGAGCAATGATTATGGGGGCTTTCTATAATCGGAAAGGGGTTACTCCCTTTGGATGGTTTTTATTTTTTATTCCTATTATTTTATTGGGAGGGAATAACTACCAAGAATGGTGGATATTTACTACTGATGGAATGAACAATTTTTTCTGGAATTTATTATTGCTTGCTACTTTTATTTGGGCTTATTCTGCCATAGCAACAAAAATTCAGAATATTGAATGGAAACAGAAGAAAAAAGAAAACATGAGTTAACAAACTTCTAAAAAGTCACAATCGCACTCAACTGAGCAGCATTGTGACTTTTTAATATCAAATAAAAGTTCTTACTGTTTTTTCTTCCGTCGCACTCCAAAGATCAACCAGAAGGGGATTCCCACTAAGAGCATCGCCAATCCATCAATCATTCGTTCTTGTTTTTGTCGAACGAATCGAACACTTTCAAGTTCTGTTTTATCTATTACACATTGATCGTATTCTTCTCCTTCAAGTTTCTTTGGTCCATCCATTGGTTTCTCAGATCGTGCCATGTGATCGTATTGGCACATCTCTTGAGCAGAGAAGTATGAATTCGTTGTGAATTCAAATACGTATACTTTCAAAACAGTGTTAAGAACAAAGATGGCTCCAATAGCCGTGAGAGCGATTCCCATAATCACACCTCCTACATTAACGAGATCACGAAGCCGAAATTTACTATCTGCCATTTTAGAAATTGTAAAAATAAAGATAAGGAAGAGAAGTCCTAAAAGAATCATAGAATAGGGAGGAAAATAGAGACCAGCGTCGCCGTACATTCCGCCTCCACCCATTAGACTTCAGGATTAATTTTGATTCCAGCTCCCATTGTAGAATTAATGGTTACCGTTTTCAAATAATCTTTCTTGAGTCCAGAAGGTTTTACGTCTTTGATTGCTTTGATAACCGTTACGAGGTTCTCTTCAAGCTTCTTTTCTCCGAAACTTAATTTTCCAAAGAGTGAGTGAACGATTCCGTTTTTATCGTTTCGGAATTCGATTCGTCCAGCTGAGAGTTCTTGCACAACCTTTTCAACATCGTTTGTTACCGTTCCTGCTTTTGGATTTGGCATGAGTCCTCGGGGACCAAGCACACGAGCGATTTTCGCGAGAGATTTCATAAGTTCAGGTGTTGCAACCGCAACATCGAAATCGGTCCATCCTTTTGAAACTTTCTCAATAAGATCTTCAGCTCCTGCTTCAACAGCACCAGCAGCTTTTGCTAGCTTGATTTTGTCATCTTCACAGAAGACAGCTACTCGTACGTTTTTCCCAGTTCCGTGAGGAAGAGAGACTGTTGACCGAACTTGTTGGTCAGCGTGTTTTGGATCAATTCCTAATGAAAAGTGTACTTCGGCCGTAGGGTCGAACTTCACCGTAGAAAGAGAAACCATAAGCTTGAGTGCTTCTGGTAATGAATATTGTTTTTCGCGATCGATTTTATCGTACGCGTTACGGATACTTTTAGACTTGCTCATTTTTAGGGGGTTAGTGGTAGAAAATCGCCAGAATGAAGAACTGGCTCCCACAATAAGGTGGCTTTTTAAATCTCGGGATCAAGTCCCATTCGTTTCGCTGTTCCAGCGATAATTTTGACGGCTGCGTCCATATCGTTCGCATTCAAATCTTTCATCTTTGCAGTCGCAACGTTTTCAAGTTGTTTTCGGCTAATCGTTCCAATCTTCTCTGTATTTGGCCGTCCTGAACCTTTTGCAATACCAAGTTCTTTCTTGATCAATACTGAAGCGGGTGGAGTTTTGTATTCGAGTTCAAAGCTTTTGTCTTCAAACACGTAACAAATCACTGGAATGGTAAGTTGTTCTGCCTTTTGGTCAGCTGTCTTGTCGTTAAATTCAGAGCAGAAAGCTTGAATGTTAATTCCGTGTTGTCCAAGCACTGGTCCTACTGGAGGCGCTGGAGTAGCAGATCCTGCTTTCAATTGGATTTTAAATTTTGATACAAATGGTTTTTTTGGAGGCATTTTTTTAATTGAATTAAATTCGGGGCTAGATTTTCTTTATAACTTGATTGAAGTCAAGCTCAACTGGAGTTTCTCGATCGAAGATAGAAACCATAACGGTTACTTTCCCTTTCGCTTTGTTTACTTCAGAGACTAAACCTTCGTAATTTGAGAATGGTCCTTCTTTAATAGTAACCAAATCTCCAACGTTCATCTTAATTTCAGTAGTTGGTTCAGAAGCTCCCATTCGTCGCTTAATCACTCCAAATTCTTCAGGAAGCACAGGCACTGGAGTATTTCCAGATCCTACGAATCCCGTTACGTTTGGTGTATTTCGAACCATGAACCATGACGCGTCGGTCACGATCATGTCTACAAGTACATATCCTGGGAAAAGATTCTTTTCAACTACTTCTTGTTTTCCTGCTTTCATAACAACCACTTTTTCCTTTGGTACTACAACTTCAAATACATATTCTTGCATTCCCATAGATTCACTTCGTTGTTCAAGTGCCTTCTTTACAGCATCTTCATATCCAGAATACGTGTGAATTACGTACCAGTTGCGACCGAGGGAAGGATCTTGTTTGGCCATACTTAGAAATTGAGAAGAAAAAGAATACCTTCGTTAAAAAGGTAATCGGTGACACCGAGGAATATTCCCACCAAAAGCATGATGGCAATCACGGTTATCATTGAATGAACTGCTTGTTGCTTGGTTGGCCAAGTAACATTGTTAAGTTCAGCGATTTTGTTTGTAAAAAAGTTTTTCATGACACAAAAACTACTGGCGGAATTGTGGTCAATTTTTTCCTTTTGTCAAACGATTTTTAAACTCTTTAGGACGTATTAAAAGGGGGAGAATCCGTATCCAATGTAAACTCTTTCCAACTCTTTGAGTCTTTGGTAGGATTGAGCGTGAAAAGAAACAGAAATACAAATATGAAAAAAATAGCGATTTTCCTTTTCCTTGCGGTGTTTGTGATCACGGGGTGTGAAGAAAAAGAACCGCCACCGGTCACTATTTCAGGAAACATTAATGTATGGGTTTCAGAGAATGGTAGTTTTTGGGAAGCGGTGGGGCGAGAATTCATTTCTATTTTCGAATCCCCAAACTTAACCGTAACGGTTGTGAGCTTTGAAAATGAAAAAGAACTTCAAAACACACTTCTCAATAGTATGGCAGAGGGGAATGGACCGGATATTGTTTTTACCGATAGCGACTGGATTGCTCATAACAAAGGAAAACTCGTTCCACTTCAAAATGATGAATCACTGACACCTGAGAAATTTCAACAATTCTTTGTTCCTTCGAGCGTGGAAACGCTTGTAGAAGATCAAACGATTTGGGGAGTGCCTATCGCCGTGGATACATTAGCGGTGATGTATAACGCGGGACATTTCGCAGAGGTGTTTGACGAGGGAGCTGAACTAGCAACGACATGGGAAGGATTTCGTGATCAAGTGGAGGCATTAAATATAAGAAATAAATCATTTCAGCGATTTGCACGAGCAGGTGCTGCGATTGGAAGAGGGGATAACATTGTCAGAGGAACGGAGACGTGCCTCAATCTTTTT
Organism: uncultured Candidatus Peribacteria bacterium; assembly: GCA_964578905.1. Classification (GTDB taxonomy): domain Bacteria; phylum Patescibacteriota; class Gracilibacteria; order UBA4473; family UBA4473; genus CAZVBV01. Next base: position 71,622 of record CAZOER010000002.1, read on the forward strand.
ATGCAACTTGTAGGAGATCTCTTTTCGGAGGACGGGACCGAGGCAATATTCGCAGAAAACAAAGGTGTTACGGCCACAGGAGAACGTGTTGATTTCGCGTTGCAATCACTCAAGTTCTTCCTTGGCTTTGCCAAAGAGAGTGTGTCCTATCATTCGTGGAACGAACTTTTAGTTGATTCCGAATCAAAGGAGAAAGATTTTGAAGCATTTATAAAAGGAGACGTATCGATGATCTTTGGTACCGCTCGGGATTTGAAACATATCGAATCTCTCTTTAAAGAAGTGAGTGACACAATCCCGAAAAACAATGTAAAGGTAGGATTTCTCCCACAGTTTGAAGAAGTCGGGGATGGCGTTTCTCGTGAAGTTCTCGCATCCGTGAGTGGGCTTGCGGTGACTTCTTCAAGTAAGAATCCAAACTTCTCGTGGCAATTCCTGAAATTCGCACTCCAGCTAGAAAACCTGCAAGGTTTTTCTACCACAAGTGGAATTCCATCAGCGCATCAGCAAATACTCGTTCAACAAGAATCAGGAGGGAATACTGACGTTTTTATCAGGCAAGCGAAGGTGGCCAAGGCTCATCTTTTCCCGATTCCAAGAACCGACGTACTCGAAGCTTTTGACACGCTTCTTGATCGTATTCATGATAATAAAGCAACTCCTTCAGAAGGACTTCTGCAGACCGATGAAGCCCTTACAAATCAAATACAACGCAAACAAACACTCCTTCAAACACTTTCAAAATGAACATTGATTTTGGCGTCCAACATCAGCGACTCACACAAATAGGTTTGTGGTCTGAACGCGTCGGACTCATTCTTTTTCTCCTTACATTCTGGATTCCATTGGGATTTTTCTTAGGAGGGGATCCTTTCTTTTTGGGAATGTTTCAACCAGCTCTTGAAGTGGTCTTTCCGTTTTCAGGGATTGGAATTTTCCTCGTGTTCTTCGGACAATATATCGCAAAGAAAGAACGCGTACTTTCTCCAAAAACGATCCTTTATATCCTCGGATTCCTAGGCTACGGGGCACTCTCCTCTATTTTTTCTTTCCAGCCTGAGACTTCGATGCTCTTTCTCATCCTCTGGACGACAGGGTTCTTGGCGATGGGAACAGGACAGACGTTTTTTATTGAAGGGAAATGGAAACGATGGATATTTTTTGCGAGTGTGTTGCTTGGATTTTTAGCTTCGCTCCTCATTCCTCGACTTGATATTTCTCAGTCATTACTCGCAATGGCAAGTATCTGGGGAATTGTATTTGCCCTCAAAGAACAATCATTCTTTGGTCGAACATTGGTCCTTCTTTTTTACAGTTGGATTATTTTCGCAAGCGGACATTTGGCACTGACGATTTTCGCGATTCTACTTATCTTCGGATCAAAGCTCTGGCTTCAGGCTGTCAGTAAAGGAAAACAACGACGAGACATTCTTATTACATTAGCCTTCTTATTTGGGCTCCTTGTGTGGGGACTCATCACACAGCATTTCACGTTGACGATATCCAACCTGTGGCTTCCATCATTTCTCTCGGAATTCAAACAAATAATCTTTGGTGTTGGAGAAGGGCAGTTTCTTATCGCCTCACAACACTTTACAAACATGGTGTTGATTCCAGAGGCATTGCACATTACTCCGAGTGGATTGTTACTGACTCTTTTTGAGAAAGGAATCGTAGGACTCGCGCTTCTTGTAGGACTCGTATTTTTACCGTTTGTGGTTTCTGAAAAAAAGATACTTCTTCCTTCTGTTCTCACGATTATCTTTTTACTTCTGTTGCCTGATTTAGCATCCACTGAACAAGGGATTCTATTTTTGTTCCCATTCCTCTTTGCAGAGAAAACCAACGGAAGAATTTTTAATTTCGCGGAAAGTAAATAATGCAATAACACCTCTTGTCACCCTGAATTTATTTCAGGGTCAGACTGTTAATTATGCACAATAACAACCGTTAGTTTGATGCTGAAACAAGTTCAGCATGACAAAAATTATTTAAACAAATCCAAGCATCCTCTCAATATTTCCTGAACGGGCAGAGGGGTTTTTCCTGGTACCTGTGCTTCGTCGATGTAGAGAATTGTGTTCTTGTTACAGGGTAATTCATAAGAGTGCTCAGAGGGCTCCAGAGCCACTTCTGTGAGCTTTACGTTTCCTCTTACCGTTTCTATATAAATCCCAGGGAACAGGTCAAAGGCGAGGAACTTTTGATATATTCCTTGAGCTGTTTCTTTCTCGGGAAATATCTCCCCATCGGCTTTTGTAAACTTTGTACAAAAGGTCGCTTCGTCCTTTTTTTGCGGTTCGCCCTGTAAATCTTGTTCGAGAAAATCAGGAAAGAGCTCTGCGGTGAATTCCGCAAAGGCTTCAAATATTGAGGACGTATTTTTTCCTTCAATCGGGTATTCTTCCCGCAAGAGAATATCTCCCGCATCGAGCTCGGTTACCATCTGTTGGAAGGTGATCCCAGATGTTTCATCACCATTAAGAATAGCGGACTGCACTGGAGAAGCGCCTCTATATTTCGGAAGGAGAGAGAAGTGCACATTTACAAATTTCCCCGATTCCAACACTTCACTTGGGAAAATCATACCAAAGGCAATCACAATTCCCAGATCGTAATCATATTTATTCACAATTGTTTTTAAATCATCTTTACTTCCGATTTCCTCAATTGGCAGTCCTCTTTTCTCTGCGCTGACTTTCACGGGGCAGGGGGTGAGCACTTGTTTTCGTCCGACCTTGCGATCGGGAAACACACACACGGCCATAATTTCAACGTCCTTCAATTCTGCCAACGCTTCGAGTGAAGGCACTGCAATATCAGGAGTTCCAAAGAAGAGTATTTTTTTCATTTGTGATACCATTTAGCTCGATGAAAATCGTACCTGAAATCTTTGGAAAAATCGAATCAACTGGTGCACAAGTAGTGGTCGTTACGAAGTATTTTGATGCAGAGCAAACAAAAGAGGTATTGAAACAATTGAAGAAACAATCGTCTTTTCTTGCGCTCGGAGAGAATCGTATTGGAGACATTGGGGCGAAAAATATTCCTCGAAAATATGTGCATTTCATTGGAAATATTCAATCAAGAAATGTGTCGAGCATTATGAAGCACTGCTGTGTTGTTCACTCTTTGTGCAATGAGAAACACGCCAAAAAACTCAATAAAATCGGAAAAGTAGACGTCTTTATTCAAGTGAATATTTCTCGTGAGCTACAAAAATCAGGAATCTTCCCTGAGGATTTGCCTGCGTTTTTGGAAGCGATGAAAGCGTATGAGAAAATTACTATTCTCGGAATCTCTGCCATGGGAGCCGGGGGATTTTCTGAGGAATCAAAACGAGCAGAATTCATTGGGCTCAAACGACTCCGTGATAAACATTTGCCTGAGGGAAAGATATCTGCCGGTACATCGAGGGACTTTGAAATAGCGCTCGAGGAGGGGATTGATATTGTGCGCGTAGGGCAAGCGATTTTTGATTTGTAAAAATTATTGTTTCGTGAATAATGCGAGCGATGAATCCACGGAAAAGGAAACCCACGTTTCGATCCATTGCGATTTACACGCATAACAAACCTTCGAAGGAGAAGGAAGAAATTGAGTTCTTGAAAAAGCTTCTCGCTTTTTTTGAGAAGCATGGCATCAAAAAGATATCAGGAGATGTTCGAACGGTTTCTATGCTCAAGAACAAAATCACACTCATCGATGATGATGAGAAATTTGATATGAAGATTGGAATCGGAGGAGACGGAACATTGTTGAAGATGATGAGAACACTGCAAAAGAAAGAAAAAGAAGGACTTATTTTGGGAATCAATTTTGGAACATTGGGATTCCTCTCTGAGCTCAGCCCAAACAACGCACTGGAAGCTATGGAACAAATCTTAGCGGGAGAGTTTCACATTGATACGAGAATGTTGGTGAAGGCGTTTGTATGGAGAAAGAATGAACACGGAGTAAAAGAAAAAGTGTACCGAGCCTACGCGCTCAATGATATTGTCTTTGGACATGGAGGACTCGCACGCCTCACGAACTATCATGTGAAAGTAAACCGTCGAGTGCTTTCAACATACCGATCAGACGGTCTTATCTTTGCCACACCCACAGGTTCTACAGCCTACTCATTATCCGTAGGAGGACCGATTATCTCACCAGAGATTCACTCTATCCTCGTTACTCCAGTAGCACCGCACACGCTTTCACATCGACCAATCATTCTTCCTTCAAAGAAAGTGATTAATTTAACGTTTGAGGGGCGATTTGACGCGATTTCTATGACAATTGATGGACAGATTCACTTCACGCTCAAACCGACTGACGAGGTGTCTATTCAGACAGCAACACGACGTGCGCAATTTATCCGACTCAAAGAATCACATTATTTCAAGACATTGCGAAATAAGATGAGTTGGGGAGAGCGACGGTAGTTATTGACTTTTAGGACAAAACAGTATAAAGAAGAACTTAGAAAACAGTTCTTTGAGAGTAAATCACCTAAAAGGAAAAACAATCATGCTACAAGTAATGAATTTTTTAGAAGACCAAACAATTAGTATTTGGTCACTAGGATTTGTAACACTATTTATTTTAGTATCATTACTAAATCCTGCATCATTCCCATTCTATGGGAAGAAACTAATCCTTACTGACACGGTTCCGCCAGTTCGTAGTAAAAAATATTTTAAATCAATAAATGCACAAAGGTTTAAAATAGTAAGCAAGTTAGTGCTGATATTCTTTTTTAGTTGGATCATTATTGGATGCTTCCATGGATTCTTCCGACAATTTAACGATTTTTTTGATTATTTCTGGCCTGTTTTCTTTTGTGGAGTTTTGATACTCACCCCTCTTTCGATTCTGTTTTACAGAAGACGAGAAAAATGGGGAGAATATCCTGCTTCCTAATTATCGAAGGGTTTCATCTGAACACGATGAGGCCCTTTTTTTTATGTACTAAATTATGGTATAACGATCGGAATAGTGTATTGACTTCTTGTCAAAAATGGTTTATTACGTCTTTCGTATTTTTCCTATTCACAGAATATGAGAAATCATTGATGGTTTTTAGTCTTTGAAATAACAGAAATTGGTTGAACTTCGAACAGCTCGCACACGTGTGGGTTGCGGAAGTTTAACCAATATAAATAATAAGAATATGGCACAATTACCGATTAGAGAATCGAACATTGGATTAAGAGACTTGAAGGATCAGTTAATACTTGCTTCAGGTGCTCCTGGCTCTTACGTGTTCATCGTAAAAGATGCAAAGCTAAGAAATATCTTAGAATATGCAAAAGTAACAATAATTATGAACACTACGAGCGAACGCAAATTCTCTCGCATGCTCCTCATAGGAGAAGAGCTCATTACGGATTCTACAAAAGTTGAAGAACTTTTGGAAAAGATCTACGAACTAACGTAATTAACAAATTACTAAACACCATCAACTAAAAAAGCCTCACATCACTGCGAGGCTTTTTAACTATGCTTTAATTGCAGATCCTGAAACAAGTTCAGGATGACAAAAGAATTACCCAAGCAATCCTGTCGCTGTAAATACTGATGCGAAGATCAATGAAACCACTGTCATCAATTTAATCAAAATATTGATAGATGGTCCAGATGTATCTTTGAATGGATCACCAACAGTGTCTCCGATAACTGCTGCTTTGTGAGCGTCAGATCCTTTTCCTCCAAGCGCTCCTGCTTCGATGTATTTCTTAGCATTATCCCAAGCACCTCCTGAGTTGGCCATAGAAATCGCCATCATAACTCCTGTTACCAGTGCACCAGCCAAAAGTCCTCCCAATGCCACACTTCCCAAAACGAGTCCCACAGCTACTGGCACGATAACGGCCATAAGTCCTGGAACGATCATTTCTCGGATCGCTGCTTTTGTTGAGATGTCTACACATTTCTTAGTGTCTCCTTTTGCGGTTCCTTCCATAAGTCCTTTGATCTCACGGAACTGTCTTCGTACTTCTTCGATCATGTCGAATGCAGCACGTCCCACAGCTGACATTGTCATAGCTGAGAAGATGAATGGAAGCATTCCTCCGATGAAAAGACCGATGATTACTCGTGGGTCCATAATATTAATACTGGTGATTCCTGCTGCTACTGAGTACGCAGAGAAGAGAGCTAACGCTGTAAGCGCCGCTGATCCAATCGCGAATCCTTTTCCAATAGCCGCTGTTGTATTTCCAGCACTGTCGAGTGCGTCAGTCTTTGCTCGTACATTTGCTCCGAGTCCTGCCATTTCTGCAATTCCTCCGGCGTTATCCGCTACGGGTCCGTAGGCATCAACAGCCAATGAGATTCCCAAAGTTGAAAGCATTCCAACCGCTGAGATTGCGATTCCGTAGAGTCCTGCGAAGTGGTACGCTGTGTAGATAGCCACACAGATCAAAAGCACTGGAACGGTCACCGACCTGTATCCGAGAGCAAGTCCGGCGATAAGTGTTGTTGCTCCTCCCGTCTTTGAAGCGTCAGCAACATCTCGTACTGGTTTGTAGTGATCTGAAGTGTAGTATTCGGTAACGAGTCCAATCAAAATTCCAACAACCAATCCTGAAATCATAGCGATGAAAACGTTCAACGCTTGGTCTCCAAGGAAGTACTGAGTCAAGTAGTACCCAGCCACTACAACAATCAGAGAAGCTCCCCAGAGCCCGTTCTTGAGTGCGTTGTGAATCTGTCCACTCTTCCCAACTCGAACAAAGAAAGTCCCGACAAGCGAAGCCAAAATTCCTACAGCCGATAGGGCGATAGGGAAGTAAATTCCGTTCATTCCAAATGTTCCTACTCCCAATATAAGAGCCGAGATAATAGAACCAACATAGGATTCAAAAAGGTCCGCTCCCATTCCCGCTACGTCTCCAACGTTGTCTCCAACATTGTCAGCAATAGTTGCAGGATTTCGTGGATCGTCTTCTGGAATACCAGCTTCTACTTTTCCAACAAGGTCTGCTCCAACGTCGGCAGCTTTCGTATAAATACCTCCTCCTACTCGAGCGAAAAGCGCGATAGAAGAAGCACCAAGTCCAAATCCTGTAATGACGTTCAGCGCCACTGACTGATCAAGCCCCATGACTTGGAAGAATACGTAGAGAAGAATAGTCAGTCCCAAAAGTCCAAGACCTACTACAGAAAGTCCCATCACCGCTCCTGAACGGAAGGCAACCGTCAAAGCACTTCCAAGGTTCTTTGTTGCCGCTTGTGCTGTTCGCACATTCGCAGCAGTGGCAATCTTCATTCCGAAGAAACCAGCCAAGACACTTGAAACGGCTCCGTATATAAATGACACAGAGGTCAACATTCCTTCGTTCACATCCGGTGTAGCGGAGTTATCAAGAAATTTATAAAGAACAATCGCTAACACGATTACGAATACTGAAAGTACTTTGTACTCTCGAGCGAGGAAAGCCATCGCACCATCAGCAATTGCTTTGGCGATTTCTTTCATCTTATCGTTTCCTTTCTCTTTTTTCATGATCAAGAAAGAAAAGATTCCAGCTGCCACAAGTGACAAGATGCTGGTTAAAATAACAAGGAGGAAATAATTCATTCCGATAAAAAGTTATGAAGTAAAAATTCCCGAGCATTGTACGAAAAAGGGGGCAGATGGCAAATTTTCATGGAGAGGGGATTGACCCTTCTCTGGAAACATGCTATCAATCGATGGAAATCAAGATGAAATACAATGATGTTGATAAACGGTGTGAACATGAAGGAAAAGGAATTTCCTTTTTTACGAAATATCCAAATATTTCTAATCATATTAAAAACTTAATTACGAAGGGACAGTTAAAAGAACCTGAGACGATTCTTCATTGTCGTTCTCGTGAGAATGGTGAGTGTTCTATAACAAATACCTCTTGTAAAAAAGAGGAGGGGTTTAAAGAAGCCGGACATTCTATTGTTGCCAATGAGAACATTGAACGAAGTGATATTTTAATCGCAATGAGCTTTGCGGAAAGGAGTAAGGTTTTAGGAAGAATAAAGAAACTTCTTCATTCCTAATCCTTCAAAATCTCAATCCCCGGAAGTTTCTTCCCTTCCAAAAATTCCAACATCGCGCCACCTCCTGTAGAGACGTGGGTGAATTCTGATTTCGCTACATTAAATCGCTTCAGCGCTCCAAGTGTGTCACCTCCACCAAGAATCGTCTTGGCATCTTTGTTTGCCGCAACTGCTTCTGAGAGTTCTCTCGTACCATTCGCGAAGAGATCTTTTTCAAAGAGTCCCACGGGACCATTCCAGATAACAACTTTTGAATGAGCAATAATTTCTTTAAAACTCGCCACCGCATGCGGACCAATATCAAGAATCTTCATGTCTCCCATAACATCTTCGATAGGAACAACTGTTGATTCAATCGCATCGAGACTATCTGCACACACCACGTCGATAGGATTATGAATCGCGGTTCCGTGAGCATCTGCAACCTCCATCACTTCCATCGCTCGATCGAGCTCTGCATCTTCGTACAAACTCTCTCCAACCTCGTATCCTTGCGCTACAAGAAAGGTATTGCAAAGCGCGCCACCAATAATAATGTTATCTGCAATCTTCGCGAAGTGCTGAAGTACAGCAACTTTCGTTTCCATTTTTACCCCACCGACAATTACGGTGAGTCCTT
>CAZOER010000003.1:0-72474 GCA_964578905.1 uncultured Candidatus Peribacteria bacterium
CTGAAGAAACTTTGAATCCAATACGAGAAGCCATGTTCGCTTTAATGAGTCCCGTTACCACATCCACAGACGGTCTCTGTGTCGCGATCATCAAGTGCATTCCCACAGCTCGTGCCATCTGAGCAATTCGGCAAATAGCGGCTTCTACGTCCTTTCCAGCCACCATCATGAGGTCTGCCAACTCATCAATAACAATGACAATGAACGGTTCTTTCTTCTCAGACTTCTCATTGTATTCCGTGATGTCTCGACATCGGGCTTCGGAGAACATCTTGTATCGACGGTTCATCTCCGCGACGGCCCATGCTAGCGCACTTACACATTTCTCAGGCTCCACAATAACGGGCGTGAGAAGGTGGGGAAGGTGATTGTAGAGCGTCAATTCTACACGCTTCGGATCTACCAAAATCAGTTTCAATCGCTCTGGAGAATTTTGCCACAAGAGAGAACAAAGAAAGGCGTTCATGGCGACTGATTTCCCAGATCCTGTTTTTCCGGCAATCATCAGGTGGGGCATTTTTGCCAAATTTGCGACAATCGGTTTTCCTGCCACGTCTCGTCCGACGGCGAGTTTGAGATCGGATTTTTCATTCTCCCATGCTTCAGATTCCAAGATTTCTCGCATTCCCACAACGGCTCGTTCTTTATTTGGAATTTCAATTCCCACCAAAGATTTCCCTTGGATAGGCGCTTCAATTCGTAGATTCTCTGCTGCAAGAGCCAGTGCCAAATCACGCTTGAGAGCCGTGATCTTCGTTAACTTCACCCCAGCTGCAGGTTCGAGAGTGAACTGCGTTACAGTCGGCCCGACGTGCACAGACTTCATCGTCACTTCGATCCCAAATTGTTCAAGCTTCTCACGGATGATGTCAGCCTTCCTTCGGAGATCCGTTTCATCGACAACAATAGTAGATGTCGTGTCTTTCAAAAGATCGACATTCGGCGGTTCCCATTGCCCACCCAATTCTCGGTTTTTCGCAGCCGTGAGTTCGTCGGTCTTTTCAAGGTTTACGGCTGTTTTTCCATTTTTCCCATTGGTCGTGGAATCAATAATTTCGAGTTCATTTTTAAATCGTCCCTTCTCGGCCTTTTCTTCTTTCGTCAGCTTTGAAGGCTTTGTTTCAATAACTCGTCCCGCTTTCTCAATATCAATTTGTTTCAAATGTTTTCCTCTCAAAAGATCTGAAATACGAATTCCGAATCCCAGCACACTCGAGACCCAAATAATTCCGAGAAGAATAATAATCGTTGGAATCGTTCCCAAAAATTCACGAGGAAAGAAATCCATCGCAAATCCTAACGCGCCTCCATAACTCCCAGAGAGCGCTAATGAATCAGCATGGGGGACGAAGAGATTGATAAGTCCCAAGACCGAAGCAAAAAACAAAAGCAGTGCCAAAATTCTCGCAGGAGGGAAAAGAGTTTCTTTATTCGTAAAGAGAAACACTCCTGCACCAACCATTCCAAGAGGCACAATCCAAGCGCCGACTCCAAAAATAGTTTTAAAGAAGGAGAGGGTTGCGATAGAAAATTCAGTCTTTCCCCAGAAGAGAACCAAGAGAAGGACTGCTAAAACAATCCAGACTCCACCAAAGATTTCTCGCATCACAGAATCAGAGAGGAAAGAATCCCATTGTTCGGTTTGCACCTTTTGCTTGGCGACCTTTTTTGTGGCTCGTACTTTCGCACGTTCACGCATCTCTCTGCGTTTTTCTTTTTTGTTTTCTGCTACCTTCATTTTTCGGGCCATTTTTTCAGCTTCTCGCCGAAGAACAGCAGCAGGAATTTTCACGCTCGGAGATTTTCGTCGTTTTACCATCGTTCGCAATTTTAGCCCAAAGAATGCTCACCCGCAAACTCCTTTAGACACGCATTGTTTTTAATTTCTCCAAAGCTCCACCGTTCGTATCGAGAAATTCTATTTCCCCGAAATCTGCAGGCGCCACCCAATCAATTTTTTGTCCTTCAAGAGGCTTTGGTTCGCCCTTCTGAATCTGACACCGATGAAATCGAAGCAAGAGTTCAACCTTATTAAATGGCAAAATAATCTCATAAAAATGCGGACGGACGGAAACTTCAATATCGAGTTCTTCTTTTATTTCACGCTTCACACACGTTCGGAAACTTTCTCCTTTCTCTCGTTTTCCGCCAGGGAATTCCCATTTTCCAACAAAACTTTTTCCTTCTGGTCGTGTTTGGATCAAGTATTTTCCATCTCGATAAATACACGCAGCTCCAACTTCAATTCGAAATTTTTTCTTCTTCGAAACGCCTCGCGCATTTCGTTCAGGAATAAAAAGATCTCTTGTGATTATTGGGAAAAAAACGTGAAGAGGGGCGTCAATATTCTCCCCACCTCGCAATGCTGTTGCCAAATCCATCATGGCATTATTCCAATCGCGCCCGCTCTTTGCATATGACACGAGTTCTTTTCCGACTGATTCAATATTTTCTCCTACCCACAGAACAGAAATAATCTTCGAAAGATTTGTATCGATGGCAGGAATTTGTTCATCCCACGCAAATGCCAAGATAGCACGAGCGGTATATTCCCCGATTCCCGGCAATGATTCGAGTTTGTGTTTATCACGTGGAAGCTTGCCTCCAAAGTCCTTCACAATCTTCTGTGCGGCCTTCAGGACGTTCTTTCCACGAACATAATACCCAAGTCCTTTCCAGACAGGATATACATCTTCCCACGTTGCCTTGGCCAAATCTTCAACAGTAGGGAAAGCTTTCAAAAACGGTGCATAAAAATCTTTTTCCACCCGAGAAACCTGCGTTTGTTGAAGCATGATTTCAGAAATCCAAATTTCGTAGGGATCAGTTGTTTTTCTCCACGGTAAATCTCGTCGGTTCGCTTTGTACCAATCGAGAAGAGAGTGAGTAAATGTTTTTTTGTTTTTCATTATCAGGGAATTAATTTGTACCCAAAAAGAGAGAAAGCGCAATAGCGTTTCCTTTCACAGGGTTAATAAAGTCCCTTATCCTGAACCAGTACGAAGTACATAACGGTCCAAGCAGAGAAGGCAAGAATCAGACCAATTGCAGCAGCAATAAGTGTTTTCTTTGCATTTTCAATGGCTTGTTCGTCGATACCAAAGTTTGCAATAAGACGAATTCCTCCCCACACAAGCATCATCACAGAAATCGTTCCAATGAGACCAAGGAAGAAATTTCCCCAATCGGTAATAAATTTAACAGTATCAGATATATTCGGAGTCGTAAGTATCATGACATCGCTTCCCATTCGAATTTCTTTCGAAAAGAATGAAATCAACGAGTTCGCAGAAACCAAGAGAATCATTCCCCCAATGGTATACACAATCCGTTTCTTTATATTTGAAACCTGAGATTCATCTTCTCCTCCTGCAATAATCAACTTAAAGGCAGAAAAAATAATAAAAAGAACTCCGGTGGCAACGGCAAAACTCGAGATATATTTAAAGAGTCCTCGAATTTCTTTTACTCCTCGTTGGGCAAAATTCTCAACAGTTGAATCCGCTCCTCGGAAGACTTCCCCAGTTGTTCCAAAGAAAATATTATCTACCAACACAACGGCAGTCAGGAGAATTAGCCACCCAAAAAATGTGGCATAGATCATCCGTTTTCGACGATCAAATTCTTCTTCCCCATCAGAAGAGAGAATAAGCGTTGCCCCCGCCCATACAATGAAGAGTACGGTAATTGGGACGAGAAGCTTTTTGATGTAACGAATTACATTGGAAACCATATCACTAAAATATTCAGCTCCCTTGTTTACGGAAGCAGGAAGATCTCTCTTATTTGGATCATTCGAAAGAGGGGAACCAAAGGTAGTGTAATCAATAAGATTGGCTTTTGGGCCGGATAACTGAATAGCATCTCCCATTGAGCCTTCTCCAAAAACATCTTTTGTTGTTTGTGCACACACGTTACTCATTCCCACAAAGAGGAGAGAGAGAGCGAAGAATCCAGTTAAAAATAATTTTCTCATGCGCCGTTTCCAATAGTAAAGCGAACAATAGTAAATGCGGACACCGATACAATAGCACCAACGGCACAAGAAATCACAATTCGTTTCGCACGCCCCATTTGATCAGAGTCTCCGAAACTCATCACATAGTAAACACTCGCAAGAATCATCATCGTTAAGGATGCAATACCAAGAAAGGAAAGTGCGAAATTGATAATTCCTACAATTTCATTAATCCCTGTTTCGGCACCCTTTGCAACATTTGTACCAATTGTTCCTAAATCAACACCGCTTTCACCCAAAACTTTCTTACTTCCACTAAAGATTCGGGCAATAACTTCTGCCAAGAGAATAAGAATTGATCCAAAGAGAAAGGCCTGAAAGAATGTTTTTTCTTTCGAAATAGACTCATCTTCTTCACTCCGAACAATAAGACTATATCCAGAAAGGAGCATCTTAATCAGGGCAATTCCTATAATAAGAATCTCAATAAAGAGTTTTATTTGGTTTATTTTGTCATAAAAGGCATTTTCAAAGGCCTCATTTCTTAGGAGGCGAGCGGTTCCCGATGGATCAAGAAAATCAAAGGCTACAAACTCTGCCACCGAAATAATAACCAATCCGAGAATGATATAACTAAACTGACTTTTGTATTTCGACATATGGTCTTCATCCCCCTGAGAGACCACAAACTTAAGCCCCAGTATAGACAAGAAGAGAATGGCAATGGCTCCTAAAACTACATTTATCCGAAAAATTAAGCCGGTATTTTGCAACATAGTAGCCAAAGAGGAAGTTGTTTGAGCTTCCTTATCTTTGACAAAACTATAAACAGCATTTTCAGTTGTCATAACCGTGTCGTAGTTCTCTACTCCTTCAAGCGGTAATCGATTTGTATTCGCCGCAGAAGCAGCATTTATACCTGTTGCTAAGAAAAGTCCGCAGAGAATCGATAGAAATAGCTTTTTCATTCCTTGTATTGTACCAGAAAAAGCGGTTTTTCTCAAATCCTTTTGACAAAAAACTCTTGATTTATAGAATCTTCGCGCTTATTGTTCTTTTCGTTAACACATGATTGCTTGGCTTTTGATTCCCTCTGGCATATTAATGATCATTTATTCTGACCGCGTGGTTAATTTCACCGGTGAAATTTCGTTTGCTGAAAAATGGTTCGGCGGAGGAGGAACATATACATTCATTAAGCTACTTGGATTGGCTATTACGATACTTTCGTTCATGTGGATTGCAGGCGGATTGGGGGATTTCTTCAATGCTACCGTCGGAAAATTTATTCCTGGTTTGTAAAAACACGGGGCTATAGCTCAATTGGCTAGAGCACCTGCTTTGCAAGCAGGGGGTTCAGGGTTCGAGTCCCTGTAGCTCCACCATTATAAACAAGGAAAATAAGCGCCGGGTTGGTAGCTCAGTGGTAGAGCAGAAGCCTTTTAAGCTTTTGGCCGTGGGTTCGAGCCCCACCCAACCCACCAAAAAAAGACGACAGTCCCTTGCGGGCTGGCGTATTTTTTTTAATGGGGCGAGAACCCATAAGGTTCGTTGATTTGTACCGAGCGTCAGCGAGGATACAAAGCCCTCTACCGACCCTGCGAAGCAGGGGAAGGGACGAGGCCCCACCCAACCCACCAATTTATCTTTTCAGGATCCGGACCCTAAAGGTCGCTGGGTCCGGATCCAAGTTTTAATATTTCCTTCACATTTGTGTGAGGGAGGCTTTTTATAGATTTAAAAACATTAAAAGTTGCGACGAGTTGGTCTCCTTGCCCATTTAATGGGGAATCATAAGTATGAGAATGGTTTCTTGACCCCATAGATGAGACTTTCTCGGAAAGATAAAAAATTCCTCACGCTTCTTGTTGTCACGTGTTTACTCGTGATGGCAGAATATTCTGTTTATGCATTCGATCCCGTTCTTCCACAGGAGCGATTAAACGACATAGTACAAATTGGAACTATTACGCCTACACAATTCGAGGAACTTGATGAAGCGACAATACAAATAATTCTTGAAAGAAGAGATGTTCAATCATTATTGCGAAATCATTTTGAACTCTTAGGACTTTACGGAGAAACATCGGCGGGACTTATTTTGAAAAAACCAGAAGACTGGAGTCGATTGAGCGAAGAATTAGCATTAAGCGGAACCACGTTTCAGAAGGTGTACGATGTTTGGTATCGAGAGAAAATTCAAAACCAACCAGAACTTCTAACAGGTGATACAGAGCAAATGGAAGCATTTTTTGAAAAACATTTTTCTTCCACAGAAGAAAATATGTTGGCAGATGGACGAGTGATAGGGACGGACGTAAATTGGGCAACCTTTGCCTACGAACAAGGTTTGCCGATTGCAGCGGGAATTCTTCTCATAATGTATCAAGCGTGGTGGCGAAAAAGAAAAGAGGAAGAATCGACAGAAGATTGGGGCGGATTAAAGACTATATATTCAGAAATTTTTGAAAAAGATAATAAAGATTTCGGGCATTTCTATTCAGCGGCTACAAGTGACAATCGTATTTTTAGTTTTTCGGATTGGTATCCGAGGCTTTGGGAATTTTTAAGAATAGAAAAAACTAAATTTGAAGATGAGACGACTTTTAAGAGTAAAGCACAGGAACTGGTTTCTCTGGTTCAGAGCTATGTCTCTTCTCGTCAAGCGAAACAAAAAGCAGAATTCGAAGCGACGTTTCAGAGTGTATTAGCAGAGCTTTCAAAAGAAGAAATTCAAGCGTTATCACAGGGAAAATTTAACATAGAACACCTTCCCGAGTTTCTAGAAAAAGAAATTATTGAGGTAGTGATGACTGAGGAAACGGTTCGACTGGAAGACGGATGGACACAGTTTTCAGAAAACCTTCTCACAGAAAAAGGATTAACAGATTTCTTCGACGAACAATTGCTGATTATTGAAGACAGACTTCTCAATCATCCAGAAAAAGTGCAGGAAATTTTAGCGATGGTGCAAGAAAATTGGGAAGTGAAGTTCAAGGCAGAGCGCCAAGTTGAAATAGAAAATATCACGGCCCAAGCCGATGCTCTCTATAACGACCTCGTCCGATATGCGGTTTATAATTACCAATATGAGAATGTCGCAAAAGCACGGAATGATTTTTACTTAGAAAAAGTAAAAGAACTTGATCAAATTCTTGCCCCTCAAAAAGAAGTACTGACGACGGTTTTCGCAAAATACACAGACTCTTTTGAAGAGAAAAAAGAAGTGATTGATGAAACGGTTCGCCAAATTACATATCGCCAAGAACTTGTTGAAGACATTGATTACATAACGTCTGTCAGCGAACTCTTTCCTTATGAAAAAGAACCAACCCCGCCCTCACCCGAGACGGTAGAGACGGTAACCCAAGAATTCTACGAACGCTATAAGCCCGTATTTGAAAAAGAAGAAGAAATAAATTACCTCAATGCGACTCTCGTCGCAGCAAAGATTACCTATGATGTCACCATTGGAGCACAGAAAGAAGAATGTGACGCATTGATTGAATCGATTAAGACGAAAATTGTAAACGTAGGAAATGAAATAGTGGAATTGGAAAAGAAAATGGACCCTACGAAAAACACAGTCATTGCGCATGCGGAAGTTTATTCAGAAGAAATTGATCGTGTTTTTGATAAACAATTGTATGAACTTTCAGAAGCGCATGAAAAAATGAAAGCAGATATTATTGCATCATGGACTCCTTCTTTAAGTGACCCAGATTATTGGACGCGTGTCAGGGCACAAGACAACATGGACGGATCCATTGCGTATTATCAAAAGAAATACGACGAAACGCGCAAGCAAATAAAATCGTACCGAACGGGAAGTGCCTTTCGGAAAATAGCCTGTATCAAGCAAGTAAGGGAACAAGATAGAAATGATTTCAATGAAAAACAAAAACAAGCACGGACGAATTATTTAGAAAAAAGAAAAGAAAATCCCGCAAAGAAAAGAGCGATTCAATATTTAATGGGACTCGAAGATTCAAAACCAATCAGTAAGTTTTTTGAAGTACAACAAGCGACGGTCCTCAATTCCGATACGATTCAAGGTGAGATTCTCTCCTTGCGGGAACAACTCGACCAACCCTCTCCATACACAGCAGAAATACAAGAAATAGAAGAACAAATGGCGACGTCACTGGCTTACAGTTTTGAGGAATATCTCACTCGGAATGGTATTACGAATACGAGTTGGGTCGTAAAAGATGATTGGTTGAGAAGCAAGGAAAACATTGGTCGACACGGTGATTATTGGGGACAAAAATATGCGGCGTATGCAAACTATATCGTGCGAGATTTCGTTGGTTATGACGAAGGAATTGTAAACACCCTTCGTGATGCAGCTATGAAGGCGCACCAAGAAGCAATAGATGCCTATGATGGATGGCAGCAGTTTTTTAAACAACACCCACTTCTTCACGAAGAGAATATGAACGTTCTTGGGGCACGACTCGGCAGTCTTCAAAGAGAAGATGCGGAATATAAAGAAGTTATTGCAGAGCAAATTGCAACCCTTGAGAAAGAGGTCCAAGTACAAACGTCTTCCTCATTCACTTCTGCACAGTGGCTTAATAAAACAGTAGAAGAGCGACAAAAAGACACGCTCACAAATGTAATCGTTGAGACAGAAATAAAAGCTTCTCTTGGCGAGGATATCACCGCCGTCGATCCGACAGAACTCATAACACACTTTTCAAATGTGCGAGAAAGTCAGCTCATTATTCAGCAGAACAATTTAGAGGCAAGTGTTCGTACCGCAAAGAATCCACTCGCTTTTGATGAATCTGTTATGGTTGCCCCGATTGTAGCACGCATGTATTTCGCAGAAACGCCAGAAGGAATCGCCCAAAAGTCAGCGTATTTCGATGGCATCACAGCGGGAGTTTCTGATGGAAGCTTAAGCATGAAGGATCCTGTTACCTATATCCGAAATGACAACGGAACCTACACTGCGGTTTATCGTGACACAGGGGCTGTGGTGGGGACAGAATACGCGGGGATTACTCAGACGACAATTCGTACCGATAGCAATGGAGTGGCGATTACAGCTCAACCTGCGACAGTTCTTGATCAAGTGAAAGTGTCTCTTGCGAGCAAACAAGTGGAGGTAGTTTCATCTGCTCCAGAAGTTATTCCTGTGGTGGCGACGGTGGAAGAAATTGCAGAGACCCCAGAGATCATTGCCGAGGCCGAGGCGATTGTAGAAAGGAAAAGAGAAGAGGTTCTGAATATTGAGAAAATACAAGAATTGGAAAAAGCGACGATTCTGAATTATGAAGAAATTTTTGCAGTTGATTCTGCATTAGAGTTTGGGTTCGGACTTTTTGATGGAGTGAAGAGTGAGGTAAAGGATTTATTAAGTCTTCTTAATCCAATGACATGGATCGCTATCGGACAAATAGCACTTGCTTTCAAGCAGGCTAAAAATCAACTTCTCTGGGCACTTTTTACGGATCCAATAAATCTTTTTAATCATTTGAAAGAAACACTTCCAGAAGGAATTCTTGTCGCGAACAATGCTATAAATGAAATGATTGAAAGTGCGAAAGAAAGAATTGCGAATGCAGATGATCGAGAAAAAGGTGCTGTTCTTGCGATTCTATTACTCAACCTTCTGCCCATAGAAAAGATTGGAAAAGCGGGGAAACTTACAAAATGGGCAGACGATATTGTTTTGGCAATAAGAAATTTCACCCCAAGTCCGAAACTTGTTGGAGTAAACGTTGGGGGTGGAACAACAATGATTGATGATTTAATTGGGGGTGCTCAAAAGTATGCCGATGATATGGGGAGAGCAGGAGGGAAGATGATTGATTACAGGAAGGTAGATGATGTTATTGAGGAGACATTAAGGTTGGAACCAGGACAAATGAGTACGAGTCAGCATTGGCTAAATACAGATGAAGTTTTGGAAGCTACGGAAAATTTTTTAGGGAAAGAATATGTAAAAAGTGGACCTCATGGATACCGAAGTGCAGATGGGTTAAGACGATTTCGAATGGATCCAGAATCTTTTGTTGGAGATAATCCACATGTTCATTTCGAGTTATTTGATTCCCCAAATGCAACGAGTTCTTCTATAATCAATCATGTAAAATTTATTCCATAATCATGTATTCCACAATTAATACCGGCATCGTTAAAAAGGGAACAGAAAATATAAATGGAGTGCAGCGTGATCTAATAGGGTGGAAAATGGTTCTTATAAAAGACGAAGAACCAGATGGGGGCGTTTATATAAATATTGAGGAACTAAAGGAAGATGGGAAATATAAATACCTTTTCAATAATTGGGTAGAACAAGAATCAGATATCCCCAAATTCTTCGCTGAAAAAGAGTGGGAAATGGAGTGGGAGAAATAACTTTGTCATCCTGAATTCATTTCAGGATCAAATCATAAAAACTGGCAATCTGATTCTGAAACAAGTTCAGAATGACAAGTAACTAAACCCCCTCATAAATAACCTGTCCCTCTAACACTTCGAGGACTTTATTGTTTGTGGTTTTTTCTTCTATTTTTTTGCGTGACTGAAACTTCTCATGAAATTCCTTAGGCCAAATAGTTGAAAGCGATGATCCTTGGTGAAAGTTAAACAGGGGCGTCTTTGGAGAGATTTCCTGTCCCTTGTTTACAAGTGACTCAATTCCACTCACAAAAGCTGCTGCATGAGCAACCATCGTGTACTCCATCGGTTTGCCATCAATCTCTGTTTCCAAAACAAAAACCATTCGTTGATTCCCATCAAAGATATGCAAATCAGGATTTTCTCGTGAGAACTTTGGATCTGTGCTGTATTTTTCTTCGTGAATTTTATTATCCACGATTTTATCAGGAAGAATTGATCCGTCTTTTCCAACTCGATAAATATTCTTTACAGTACTTTTGAAAGGAACAGTACAACAGTGTTTGTGTCGGGGTTTGAGAATTGCTAAATCATGTTGCCCTCCTTTCAAGTTCCCAAGAGAACCTTCCATTTCATTTTGAAACGCGGGGTCGAGAGGCTCTTCTGTGAGCTGAGTCAATCCCAGCATTCGTTTGATATCAATTTCAAGATGTCCGAGAACCGTACTTATTCCTTCTTCTGAAATTTCTGATCGAGTGAGATATCCATCACTCGGAAGAACAGGGATGTTCTCTCCATTAGCATGATGTGTTCGTTCGTGGTTTTCAGAAAAATTATTCTTTTTAATGGGCCAAGAATTTCCTACATATTTTTGCAAAGCAGGATTTGTTCCAAGAGAAAGAGCGGCCTCGCGAATCACTTTTGATCGAAGCATGAGAAGTTTTATTTCAAAAGGAACGCGGTAAGGTTTCTCTTTCCCCGTCTCGTAATTGGTTACCAAAATTTTCTCTCCCATTTTTTACTGACACTTTTTATACTTATTTACAAAATGCGTCAATGAGAGGGCGGACTGTTCTAGAAATCATTCCATAAAATCTGGTTCGTGATTTCATGATGATGAACAATCTCACTTCGTTTTACGCGATACCCAAGTTCTTTTGGACTTCGATTCGCAACAGCTTCCTTGAGTTCAATGTATTTTTTCATTTCTTCTTCCCCCATAATTCCCATGAGGAATTCTGATTTCTTGAATGATGAAATAGCATCATAAATATTACTCCAGAGTTTTTTTGTACGTCGGGTCTCCATTTTTCCGATCATTTCTTGGTACGCCTTTGGCTTAGCTTCAGTGGCCGCCATTCCTGCATGAAGAATTGCAAACATCGAGAGGTAAGGGTTGATATCAGGAGAAACGGAACGAATCTCAATCCGTGCAGATTTCGCATTTCCAAGAGGAATTCTCACCATTGAACTTCGATCACAACTGGAATATTTAATCTCATTCGGTGCTTCGAAATTCGGATCAAGTCGTCGGTAAGAGTTCACACTCGGACAAAGCGTGAGACAAAGTTCAGGTGCATAGTACAAAATTCCAGTAATAAATTTTTCGGCAAGAGTTGATACCCCATGTTCACCTTTTGCGTCGAAGAAAATATTTTTGCCATCTTTTTCGAGACTGATATTCACATGCATTCCCGATCCGTTGATACCCATCACAGGTTTTGGTAAAAAACAAGCGGTGAGCCCCATGAGTTTGGCGATTTGTTTTGCAGTGAGTTTGTACATTAAAACCTGATCGCACGCAGTCATTGCTTCGGTATATTTGTAGTTTATTTCAAATGACGATGGAGCTACTTCTCCGTGGTCTTTTTCGTTTTCGAATCCAAGTGCTCTCTGAACTTCAGCCACCTTGTCGATGAATTGTCGGAGTCGATCTTTTGGCAGAGCATTGAAATATCCTCCAGGAGTTACTAACTCAAATCCATCATCTTCGTCGAACTTTTGTTCGACATCTGTTCCTTCAAAAAGGAATCCTTCAATCTCTGGGGCCATGTTCGCTTTAATTCCAGATTTACTCATCGTATCGATGTACCCTTGTAATCGTCCTCGGAAATCACTCGGAAAATAACTTCCATCATGATTACACACAAATCCAAACATCATTACCTTCCCAGCTCCAAAAATATCAGCTGGCAAGATTCGAAAAGATTTCCAGTCAGGAGAGAGTCTGAGATCTGACATTTTTAATTCCGCCAAGCCTCGAACAGATGATCCATCAAAGGTGAGATTGTCATATCCTCCGAGGAAGAATTTCTTGTCATAATCGAGCATGTGCATCTTCCCTTCTAAATCCGTGAAGGCGATGGTAACGGCTTTAACGGGGGTCTCGTCGGTAAGGTATTTGATGACTTTTTGTTTGATAACGCTATCGGGTTTACCACTCTCGGCTAACTTCTTCATTTCCAGGTTTCTCTTTTCTAATTCGCTGTAGGGAAGTTCTAAAAAGTTTCGAAGTTCGTCCGGAGTCGCAGCGTTCATGAAAGAATGATTAAGAATTACGAGCTCTATTTTTGGGTCAGAAAGTATTGTGAGCAACTCTTTCTCGTTCTCAAAAAAAGAGTGTTAGGGAAAATTACAAAGAAAGAAAAGGCTTGCCCATTCACAAGAAAACAATGAAAATGTATTTGCTGTAGAAAAAAATTACAACTTGAACAATGAATAAAAAGATTTTAAAAAATATAATGAACATCGGATTATCCGAAAAAGAAGCGCGGGTGTATTTGGCAACTTTGGAAAACGGAACCTCTGTTGTTTCTGAAATATCTAAAACAGCTGAATACAATCGAATTACGACGTATACAATCCTTGAAAAGCTCCTCCTGAAGGGGCTTGTCACGCAGACGAACAAAAAAGATACAAAGCATTTTACGGCCATTGCACCAGAGGTTTTTGCAAAAGATGTAGTGCAAAAAGCAAAAGATTTTAAACAGGATGTGCCTTTTCTGAAATCTCTTGCAGGAGAAAATGAATCTCGTCCGGTGGTGCAATTTTTTGAAGGATTGGAGGGAGTAAAAAAAGCATATGAAGAAACACTGAAGTCTCGAACGGAAATTCTCAACTACGCAAATTCCAAAAACTTGAGAGAGCACTGGCCTGACTACGACCAACAATACGTGAGCAAACGAGCGAAAAAGAAAAAGTTTCTCCGAGGATTAGCCCCTGACGATGAACCTGGATGCATGGTGCGCGCCGATGACAAAAAGTACTTTCGTGAGATTCGACTCCTCCCGCAAAAACTCTTTTGGGTGGAGAATGAAATTAATATTTTTGACGACAAATTATTGATTACTTCTTTTGAGCCACAAATTTTTGCGATCCTCATCCAGTCGAAAGCCGTTGCTGATACGCAAAGACAGATTTTTGAAATGAGCTGGATGTTTGCCAAGAAAGGGACCTAGAAAAACAAGTTGAAAATTCACAGAAACTTGCTACTTTGCGTACAGTATGTCGACCCCTGTTCAGCGTCAGTATTGGGAACTCAAAAAGCAAAATCCAGACGCGATTTTGTTCTTTCGGCTTGGGGATTTTTATGAGATGTTTTTCGAAGATGCACAGCTGTCTTCGCGACTTCTTGGTATAGTCCTCACCGCACGTCACAAGGGAAGTGAGAACGAAATGCCGATGTGTGGATTTCCCTATCATGCGCATGAAGAATATCTAGAAAAACTGGTTGATTTGGGTTACAAAGTTGCGATTGCTGAACAAAAAGAAGACCCCGAAACGAAAGTAATTTCTCGAGAAGTTATGCGGGTCGTGACACCAGGGACATCACTCGAACAAGGAAATTTGGTTCCAGAAGAAAACTCGTTTTTGGTGGCAATAGACCGAGACAAGAAAAATTATGCCCTCGCATATTCTGATATTTCAACAGGGGATTTCAGGACAGCATTCTTTGAAGATGAGATTTCTTTTTTCGATGAATTGTATCGACTCAGTCCACGAGAGATTCTCATTCCGAGTGATATTTTTGAAGACGAATTGTTTTGCAAAAAACTTCCTCGAACGCACACCACACCTCGCAAGAAATTAAAAACAGAGAGTGCAAAAAATATTCTCACAACGCATTTTAGAGTGAAGAATTTGTCCGTTTTTGGAATTGAAAAAATAGAACTGCTTTTGTCCGTGTCGGCTTCGATTCTTTCGTACCTAGAAGAAACACAAAAGGCAGACCTGTCGCACGTAGCCACGCTTGTTCGGTATTCCACAAATGACACGATGCAACTCGATACACAAACATTTCGACATCTCGAAGTGTTTCAACCGTTCCAAAATGATGAGAACCAAGCCACGCTGTGGTCAGTCTTTGAAAAAAGTTTCACGGCGATGGGGGCTCGGAAATTATACGGTTGGTTAGCGGCGCCACTTCTGTCTTCAGAAAAAATAAATGAACGATTGGAATCCGTTGAAGAACTCCAAAATAATAACGATTTGTCTCGAACCCTCACACAAGGATTTAAATCAGTGGCGGATTTGGAAAGAATCTTGGCACGCTTGGTGACGGGGCGGGGAAACGCTCGTGATCTCGCATTTTTGCGCGATTCATTTTCACTCTTTCCAGTGATGAAGGATGTTTGCGCGAATGGGACATCACTACTCATCCGAGAAAAATCAGAATCATTCTCCAATCTCTCAGACCTTATTCCAACGTTGCAGAACAGTCTTGTTGACTCTCCACCATTGGAAATCACAGCGGGAGGAATGTTTGCCCAAGGATACAATGAAGAGCTTGATGAACTGCGAGAAATGGCAAAAAATGCAGAAGAATGGTTGGCGAATTTCCTCAATGAACAGAAACGCGCATCAGGGATTTCTAATCTGCGGATAAAATTTTCGAAAAACTTCGGATTCTGTCTCGAAGTATCGCAAGGACAAAAAGACAATGTCCCCGAAAGCTGGGTACGTCGTCAGACATTGGTGAACGCTGAACGATTCACAACACCCGAACTCGCACAATACGAAGAGAAGGTACTGTCTGCCGAAACAAAAGCCTTTGAACTCGAACACAGACTGTTTCACAAACTCAGAGAAGAAGTCCTGACATTTGCTCCTCACATTCAGAATGTGGCGAAAGCAATTGCTGAAGTAGATGCACTTCTGACATTGTCTCGGACGGCTTCTAAATGGCGATGGAACAAACCTTCAATCGTAGAAAACTCATCCGTTCTTGAAATAGAAAAGGGGCGACATCCAGTTGTCGAGAAAATTTCCACAGAGCGATTCATCGCGAACGATTTGGAAATGGACACAGAAAGTTCGCGATTCCATCTGATCACTGGACCGAATATGTCGGGGAAATCTACATTCCTCAGGCAAAATGCGATTCTTATTTTGCTCGCGCAGATTGGATCATTTGTGCCAGCAAAGAAAATGGAGACGGGCATCTTTGATCGGATTTTTACCCGAGTCGGAGCTTCTGATAATTTGGCAGGAGGGAAGTCGACGTTCTTTGTAGAGATGTCAGAAACAGCTCGCATACTGCGTTGTGCCACAGAGCACAGCTTCGTGATCTTGGATGAAATCGGACGAGGAACATCAACCTTTGATGGAATCTCACTCGCATGGGCGATTACCGAATTCCTCCATAACAAGGCCAAGGCAAAAGTCTTATTCGCGACGCACTTTCATGAACTCGTAGACCTTATCGAAGACTTGCCCTCAGCACAGAATTTCCATGTTTCTGCTACTCAAAACGAAGACGGAATCACATTCCTTCATCGAATTGCGAAGGGGGGCGTATCGGATTCATTTGGAATTGATGTTGCCGAAAATGCAGGCGTTCCAAAAAGTGTTATCGATGACGCGAAAAATGTTCTCGCACGACTCGAAGCAGAGAATCTTTTATCAGGAAAAGAGAATTTATTTTCTAATTTCAGAACAGCAAACAACGGAAAGACCCGTCGGTCAGACGCAGACAAAATTATTGATGAAATTACCCCAGAAGATCTCTCCCCTCGCGAAGCTTTATCGCTCATTTATCAGCTCAAAGAAACAAGAAAGAAAAGTTGATTTTTCGTCAGAAATCGGTAAAAAGCATTCGGAGGAAAACCCACAATTCCCACCATGATTACAACAGAAATTTATATCCATTGTCCCGATTGCCGAGGACGTTTTGACGTAGAAGCGTCGGATATTATTGAAGGTGATATTTTGGAATGTGTGCTTTGTGGAGCGGAAATCGAGGTACTCCAAGAAGAACCAATTAAGATTCAATTATTGAAGGAAGACTAGTTTCTTATTCAATAACCAATCGTTTGAAGATATCGCCTTTTTCGCGGTAGCTTTTGAAGCAATCAAAACTTTTTGCCCCCGGTGAAAGCAGACAAACCTTGCCCTGTGGGGTTCGTTTTTTTGCCAATGCAACAATATCTTTGAGATGTTCGGCTTGTTCGACTCGTTCGGTTGGGAATTGGATATTCTCCATTGCTCTCAGGATGTCGCTCAAACTCTCTCCATTCGGTAAAAGGATAACACTCTCGGTTTCATCACGAATGATCGTCAAAAGCTCCTCCCAGCTGTCTCCGGAGGGTTTTCCACCGAGGATAATACTCCCGAGATCGTTCTTAAAAAATCGCACAGCAGCCATCGCAGCGGTCGGATTACTCGCAATCGAGTCGTTTACAAACCTGATTCCATTTCTTTCCACAAAAAGTTCCATCCGATGTTCCAGTCCTTTGAATTCTTGTGCTGTTTTTTCCAAAGTTATGGATGGAATCTTTAAAATATCACAGAGGGTTTTCATTGTTCCCAGATTCTGACGGAAGTGCAACGCCCGGAAGACAGAATCCGCTTGAAATGAATCTTCATTAAGTGGAGAGGCCAACACAAATCGTCCATTCCCCCGAGAAAATTCCAGTAATTTTCCTGATACTTCCGGCACGATGAGAAAATCTTCACTCACCTGATACCGAAAGATATTCGATTTTGCGAGGAAGTATTCCTCAACCGTTCCATGTCTTTCCAAATGGTCTCCGAAGAGATTGAGAAAGATGGCGATGTGGGGTGATCCTTGCAGGTATTCCAATTGGAAGCTCGAAATTTCAAACACAATAAAATCAACAGTTCCTCTCTGCAGTTCATCCATTAATTCCAAAGGGGGGACGCCAAAGTTCCCCGCAATTTTCACCGTTTTTCCCGCGTTCGTGAGGAGATCTTTGCAAAATTGTGTTGTCGTGGATTTCCCCTTGGTTCCGGTAATACCGATGATTTTATGTCGCTGGTCTTCGGTCAAATTTCCAAAAAAGAGTTCTGTCTGACTCGTGATTTTTTCTGTCCCTACTCCCGTGATTTTTTCTCGTGGAATCCCTGGACTACGGATGATGACATCAAACTCTGTGAATTCTGGATTCTCGTCCCAGGCGTCATCACGCAAACGTATGGCACTATCTGGGAAACGACACTTGAGAAAATTTTCAGTCGATTTCCCTTCTATGCCGTAGCCATAGATGAGGATGTTTTTCGCATTCGAGAGGGTTTCAAATTTCATGGGCGGAATTCTCTGAGCATATATTCAAAATATTGAGGCATAAGATTCGGATGCCATTCGTGTTCGTTGTAATTCGATATTTCAGTGGTGAATTTTTCCAACTCTGGCCAATGTCCCGTTTCTTTTGCGAGTTGTAAGGCTCGTTTTACTTCCTCAATTTCACCAACACACTCAAAGGGTTTGCTTTCGGTTTGTCCGAGAAGTTGGGCAAACGTAGGATAGAGTGATTCATCAGCAAATAAATTTCCTCCGAATATTTCAATTAACTTTTCTCGCTCTACGAAAGAGGAAAAGAGAATGAAGACGAAAGCGCATTTTGGGCATTTTTTACACCAACGCCACTCATTTGTTCCATCGGTAATACGGAAATTCGTATTACAACTTGAGAAATCTTTCTCATATTTTTCTAAAAAGTTTTTACAAAACAATTCTGCAATTTTGAGTTCCGATAATGGACGAAGGAATGAAAAATAATTCAGATCAGAAGAAATATGCGCATGTACATAACTTTGGAAATCGGATTCAAACTCCAAACTTTTGGAATACTGATGATTTACGGGCACTCCATTAAATTCCAACGTCGGTTCATTCGCAGAATTTTCATTCGAAAGGATAACATTCTGTTTTCCTCTCAAAATACTACTGGCGACACCCAAAAATGCCAAGATGGCAGAGATCGGAACGTGGCCATTGAGCGCGCCGTCGCTATTGAGCTCGAATAATTTTGGATCGATTATTCGTCGGACTTTTAAATGAGGTTTTCCGATTTTTTCAAGCATCGGAGCAAAAAATGGATAGTCACCAACCGTCCATGTTTCAAAATCTTCGTTATTTTTCTTCAGAATTTCAGCGGTCGTAATGGAATCTTTTCCTCCTCCGATAGGAACGAGTGATCCAGCGAGACTCGGAAGATCAATCTGCTGACTTTGAGCACTTTCATCGAGTTCAAAATTTATTTTTCCATTGGGATCTATTTCATTTCTGTAAAAAAATTCTCCAAGTCCGTAGGTGTAAATTTTTTCAAAAAAGAGTTTTTGACTATCGGTGAGTCCACCATTTTTAAATTCAATTTTTTCAGGCAAGTATGCTTTGAAATAGGAAATTCCACACATTACAAATATTCCAAAGAGTGCTTTATTAAGTGCGTTCGGGTTGTAGTCGATGAAATCAAAATCAAATACAATCGTCTCTTCAAACGGAACTTTCCCGTCGAGCGAATAGTTCATCGTCAGTTTTTTTTCTTCAGGAGAAAATTTGTAAGTTTCAAAAATAAATCGTTCGTACATGTCTTTTATTATTTCATGGAAGCCCGACGATACAAAATTCCACTAAAAAAACAACCCCGTCATTGCGAAGAAGTTTTACGACTGAAGCAATCTTTTATCATTCTACAGGGAGATTGCCACGCTTCGCTCGCAACTAGTGCAAGTGGGAAACCAATGCGATGATTCCGACTCCCAAAAGAAGGAGTGAAATTTGCTGAATCGCGTGTACAGGTTTGGTTTGTTTATGCAGTTCGGGAGAGAGATCCGCCAATGCGATATAAATGAAACTCGCAGCCGCAAATGCCATCACGTACGGAACGAATTCCATCATCGATTGTAAAAAGAAGTACCCGAGCCCAGCTCCAACAAATGCCGTCACTCCCGATAAAGCATTGAGCAAAATTGCTTTTTGTTTTGAGTATCCACTGTGGAGAAATATCCCAAAGTCGCCAATTTCTTGAGGAATTTCATGCACAATGATCGCCAATGCCACCATGATTCCTACAGGAACCGACACCAAAAATCCTCCTGCGATCATTACTCCGTCGATGAAGTTGTGCAGTGCGTCGCCGACAAAAACCATTTTCCCAATACTTTTATCATGCGAATGACAATCGATATTATGACAGTGGTGAATGCGGATAAGTTTCTCAAGGAAGAAGAAAAAGAGGATTCCTCCGAGCATGGTTTTTAATATTTTATCAGGGGCGAGTAATTCCAAACTTTCAGGAATCAATCCCAAGAATGCGCTTCCCAGTAAGGCCCCCGTCGCAAACGTCACGAGGATCGGTACGAGTTTCTTTTGAGCATCCTTCTTGAAAAGCAAAAAGAGCGAAGCGATCAAAACAGATCCCACACTTCCCAAAAACGTGAACAGCAAAATATAAGTAAGAGTCATTGTGCGATGATTGTAGTAAGTTTTTGGATCAAGTAAAAAAAAAGCCATCACACTGTGATGGCCTTTCCGCTTAAATGGTGTGTTGTTAGTTCTTAATCCAAACAAAAATCTCTTCGTGAAAGGATTGGACACGGCATGTCTCCAGAATCTTGTGCGAATTTCTTTTCACAAACTCGACTGTAAATTCGGTCATTTCCGTTTTCGTCTCTTCGTACGTAGAAACTGAGTCGTTCGTGTACTCGTTTATTCTTCACGTCATCGTTGTAGTGGTATGAATATTTCACACACACAATATCACTGTGGAAATCATCATTCACTTCTGGCATCCAAAAGTTCCAGTTTTCATATCCGTCTGACATTTTGTTGTATTCATCAGAGACACGGTTCACAGCGTATGGACTTTCGGGATTACATTTTGCTGGATCGAGCAAACGACAAGCGTTTTCAAAATCCTGTTTGTTGTACGCAGAAAAATAAGCTTTTACTGTTCCGAGTGCATCGTTTGCTTTTCCAACATATTGAGCTGGGAAATGCACCGGTGCGGTTGGCAAAGCTTCACCTACTTCAATTCGTGGAGCAGAAGAATGAAAAACATCTTCCTCTGTGTAGTCAGGCAATACCTGAGACGAGAGAAAGAGTGCAGTACTTGCAACAGCAAGGATAACGAGAGTGCTTGTCCCCCAAAAGATAAGTTCTTTCTTATGTGCAGAAAGAATGTCGGTAACGGTTTTTGTAATTTTTTTCATAAGAGAAAGTTAACCCTTCTTCTAAGTATACCACAGAATCCCTTTCATAGCAAGGGGTGGAGGGCGTTAAAATGGAGTCGCGATATATGAAATGGCATGCACCTGGATTTCATCATCGGTGACAGGGAAAATCCCTCCGAGGAATCGTTGAGGAGTATCACTCACAATCACTTGTATTTGAAGCTCGAAAACCCCTTCGTACTCGTATGGGAAGGTTATTTGTATATCTTCATTTCCAATGATTAATTGGGGATCGTACGTAATTAAAAATGAAATGCTTGCATCAGAAACTGCCTCCTGAACAGTTGGAGAACCGACAAGATCAACAACTTCTCCGCTCGTAAGAAAATCAAACATGTTTTCAGAACTACAGACAGCAGGGGGTTCTTCGACCATGCACTGTGCAGATTTATTTTCCTCAGCTTTTATTTCCATTGCATCTGAGAATTTCAACATGCCCGCATTGGCACTCTGTTTCACAAGTGGCTGGAGTTCTCCATGACGTAAATAGAAGCTTCCAACATCAAGAATAATCGCGCCCACGAGGAAAAGAACCATCAGAAGGATGGCTATAAAGGGGAGTACGAATCCATCTTCATTTCGCACTACTGGCATGTGTAGGGAGGGTCAAGATTGGTACACAGAACTTTTGCAGAGCTTGTCGTTTGCGTATCATTTACCGCCACTTCCCAAAATGGAATCGTAAGAAAAAACGGTTTTTGCATTGATACCGTCAGAATGTCTTTGTATTTTCGATTGGTATTGAGAATGACATTTCCCGTTTCTCCATCGCGACTTTCAATTTGAAAATCAATATCATCGCCATCGTAAAATTCTTCAATTGCGCCACTGATTTTCAAATCATTATTTGTCAGTGAACCGACTTGTACGGCGTAATTCGTCACGTATAAAAGCTTCTGTTTCTCAGCAATAGCGAGTCCGAGTTGCAGAAATCCAAAAACAATAAGAAAAAGCAGGGGGAGCAGAAGTGCGGTTTCTCCCAAAGCTTGACCGCGTTGGTCATGCCAAAGTTTTTTCATTTTTTTAGAGGAAAAATATGAATGGTATCTTTTGGTCGAATATCATCGGGAAAATAATCATCGGAAAGCTCTAAAACACTCACGGCTTGTTTGCACGTTTTCGTTTTCCACGGATAGACATGACGATCAATGCGAATAATCTGAGAAAAAGGATCGAGCCAGATGAGAGAAAGCGGGGCACGGAGGAAACAGGTGTGAACCCCCCAACACTGAGGGATAAATAGTGGCTGAAAGGGAGGTTTTTTCCCCATAAGCCCGCACACTCTCTCTATCCAATGAGTCGCAACAGAACACGGAATATGATGATACAGACTAGACGGCATCAACAACACCTTGGAATATTGCCTGGATGTCAGTTCCAAGGAGTGTGACTGTACCAACCACGACTACAGCGACAACTGCCAAGATGAGGGCATATTCGGTCATTGTTTGACCGGAATTGTTAGTAAACATTCTGATGAAAGATTTTTTCATAAGAAGGGGGGTTAAGAAGTACTGCGAAGATGGCACAGCTTTTTTGGCAATGCCAATATTTTCATGAAACAGAATGATGTGTGTTTTTATCTTCGGAATGACTTCTTCCTTCTTGGAAAACGAATGAATTACGCTCTGTGACAACAATTAACACATTTGAGCGAAGGGGGAGGCCTTTTCAATTGTGAAATTTATGTGAAGAAATGAGCCCTTTTCAGCCCTCCCGACTTCCCAAGTTTTAAAATTTCGGGATACTGAGAGTATGAATATTGATGGATTAGAACTGGCAATTCTCTTGGTCGCAGGGGTAGGCGCTGTGTGGGATATGCGCACATACACTATTCCCAATTGGCTCACTATGTCGGCACTTTTTGGAGTAATTTTCTTTGGATATTTTTTCACGGACGACGAGCGAACGGTATATGTACTGACACTTATTTTGGCGAGTATTCTTTTATGGGGATCATTCTTTCTTAAACTCCTTGGAGGAGGAGACATAAAGATGCTCCTTGTTATGGCGATATCTACCTCTATTCCTGAGTTTGCTCAAATCTTGTTTTTCGTCGCGGTTAT
Source organism: uncultured Candidatus Peribacteria bacterium (assembly GCA_964578905.1). Lineage (GTDB taxonomy): Bacteria > Patescibacteriota > Gracilibacteria > UBA4473 > UBA4473 > CAZVBV01. The sequence continues at coordinate 22,849 of CAZOER010000003.1, forward strand.
GGGGGGACTCCAAGCACTTACAAGCGGTCTTTATTTCAAATGGAAAAAGGTTCCCAAGCCCTTCAAAGTACCGATTCCTTATGGAGTCGCGATATTTCTGGGGTATGGAGTGTATTTATTGATTTAGTTTTCGATCACCACGCTTCCACTTTCAAAAGGGAACTTCTCGATGGTGATTTTTAGATCTTGCAGTTCTGGGAAATAATTTCCTACGGCTTGAAATAATTCGTGGTGGAGTTTTTCCAACAACGAAAAGGATTTATCTTGTAAAAAGGTTTTCACAAACTCTCGGACAACGAAGTAATCAGTTGTGTCAGCAAGATTGTCAGATTGCTCTGCCTTCGTAGTGTCGGCGTTCCAGAAGAGAGAAATAATAATTTTCTGTGGTAGAGATCGTTCTTCTGGAGTTATCCCCAGAGAGAGTAAAATTTCGATGTCTCGAATTTCAAATTTCATCACTTTGAGTGTACACTTCTCGTGATGGCAGGAAAAATTATTTTTATATCGGGACCTTCAGGCGTTGGAAAAGGAACGCTCATTGATCAGTTGCGCGAGAAGCATCCCGAATGGTTGTTTCCGCCCAGTTGTACGACGCGTGCTCCGCGTCCGGGAGAGATTGATGGAGAGACCTATTTCTTTATTTCTCAGGAGAAATTTCGACAAAAAATAAGCGAAGGAGAGTTCCTCGAACATGCGATTGTACACGGAGGGGAATCATATGGAACGTTGCGACAACCGCTTCTTGAAGGAGTCAAAGAAGGAAAAACTGTTGTGCGGGAATTTGATGTGCAAGGCTTTTCACAAGCGAGAGAAACATTATCCAAGGATCTTTATATTTCTATATTCCTCAAACCGGGGGATGGAATTGAAACACTCATCCAACGGATACGAGACAGGGCGCCAATTACGGACATTGAACTCGCGAAACGACTCGAATCGATGAAAAAAGAGTTGGCACAAGAAAAATACTATGATTATACTGTGGTGTCGGAGCACGGTGAGATAGATCAAATGACTCACGACACAGAGGAGATTATTCTGTCACAAACTGCTCCGGGTTCTTAACAGCCCTTGCGATGACCAAGGAGAAACAGATCGGAGACCGCGGCGAAGAAATCGCCCGGGAGTTTTTGGAACGCAAAGGGCTCGAGTTTTTGCACAAAAATTATCATGCTCAAGGGGGGGAGTTAGATATTATTATGAAAGATCAGCAAAACGATGAATATGTTTTTATCGAAGTGAAAACAAGGACGAATGAAGCGTTTGGATATGGGGAAGAATCTATAACCCCTGCGAAGTTTGAAAAAATACTGTCAGCCATTGAGGCTTTTTTCCTCAAAGAACACTGCCTGGATGAACTTCCTTTTTTCCGAGTAGATGCGGTTATTGTGCACCTCAAAACAGGGGAAACCTTTTGCGAACACATTGAAGATATTGGGATGGAAGATTTTCCAGGGTCGCTATCATAAATTCTTTTTCAGACTCTCGAACTGTGTAGGACTCAGAACGTTGAGAAGGTCTTTTCTATTTGCCTTCTTTATTTCTCCCACAGAACCAAACACCTGAAGCAGTTTCTTCTTTGTTGTTCCTCCGATTCCAGGAATATCGTCGAGAACTGACTTAATAGCTTTTTTATCTCTCACTGACCTGTGAAATGAAATCGCAAATCGATGCGCTTCATCTCGAATTCGTTGTAACAATTTCAAAGCCGGATCATCAAAGGGAAGTTCGATCGGTTCTTTTTTATTCGGAAGAAAAATTTCTTCTTCACGTTTTGCCAGCGCGATGATTTGCTTCGTTGGACGGAAGTTTTTCGGAAAAGATTTCGCTTTACTAAATCGTGCCACGGCTTTCATCACACTTGAGAGTTGTCCTTTTCCACCATCGATAACGATGAGATCGGGGAATTTTTCAGCGAACTTTTTGTCATCTTTTCGTGCAAATCGACGAGCAAGAATCTCATTCATAGCCGCAAAATCATCCACTTGTCCGTCGGGCAATGTTTTAACCGTGAACCGTCGGTACTCAGACTTCTTCGGCTCTCCAGAAATAAATACAACCTGGCTTGCAACCGTAGAAGTTCCTCCCAAATGCGAAATATCGAAACATTCCATGCGTCGGGGCACTTCCTTTAAATTCAACGCTTCGGCGAGTCGAGGAAGGGCTTTGGCAAAATTCTGTGCATGGGATTCTTCTTCTATTAATTTTCGTTCAGCAAAAAGTTTTGCATTTTTCGCCGTCATATCGAGAACTATTTTTTTCTCTCCGCGTTGAGGAATGAGAATGGTTATTTTTTCATTATTCCCAAAGTTTTCTGATAAAAATTGAGCTGTTTTTTCCGCGTCATCCAATTGGACTGGTACAAAAATCTCAGACGGCATTTCCTGCACTTTTTCATAAAATTGCATGAGAAAAGATTCCAAAACTTCTTGATCAGAAATGAATTCTTCTGCACGAAAACTAAATTCGTTTTGATCCAAAAGTTTCCCTTGGCGAAACGCAATTCGTATTACATAGACTGCGTTTTCGTGTCTGACGAAATGTACAAAATCGCGATTAATATTGTCATCAAATTGCACCGTTTGCTTCCGAGTAGAGGCTTCAATTGATTGAATGGTGTCTCGTGTTTTGGCAGCGGCTTCAAAGTTCTTTTCACCGGCGAATTTCTTCATTTTCTCTGTTAAAATTTTCAAAACTTCTCCCGTTTGTCCGCGAAGAAATTGGGTCATCATTTTCACATTGTTGTTGTAGGACTCTTTATCATTTTCCAGTCCTCCCGTGATCACGAGTGGATAATAATCGAGAGAAGATTTGGTCATCTTTATCCGAAAAAACTTCTGACAGAATCGCACTGTTTCTCGGAATTCTTTCGCGGAAGTTTTGGGTCCGATGTACGTACTTCCATCACGAACTAAACGACGAGTGATTTCCATCTTGGGAAAATCTTCATTCGTGATTCGTAAATACACGAAATTTTTATCGTCTTTGAGTCGCACATTAAACCGCGGTTGGAATTCTTTAATCAAATTGTTCTCCAAAATCATAGCTTCCATATCAGAGCCGACCGTACGCGTTTCAATCTTTCTGATTTTTGACGTCATCAGTTCTATGCGAGGAGAAGTTGGTTTTTTTCCAAAATAACTCGATACGCGTTTTCGTAAATGCTTCGCCTTTCCGACATACAGAAGTTGCTCGTTTTTATCCCAAAATAAATAACAACCAGGGTCGGTTGGAATTTTTGCAGATCGAAACGAAAACGGTTTTTCTTTTGTTTTCACGGAAGGAGTTTACTTTTTTAGTGAAAAAATTAAAATCACATCGTGAAAAAAATTATTAAAGCTTTCAAAAAGGAGCCCAAAAACCCGAGCGATATCGCGGCAGCTCAAAAAGAACTTCACCAAATTAAAAAAGTTCTCGACGGAGCTGGGTTTTCCGATTTCGTCAGATACCTTCGTTCTCCATGGCGTATCATGTGGATTAATTTCTGGGCAGGAGTGTTCCGAGGTCTTGGAATTTTGATAGGAATGACCGTGGTGGTGGCGCTCTTGGTATGGTTTTTGACAAAGCTTGTAGATTTTCCGCTGATTGGAGAATACTTTGAGCAGATGCTCGATGCGATTAAACTCTATACGCCGACAAACGGCATGCGATGATTATCAAATTTCTGATTTCTTTTATTTCTATACTTTCCCAACTTTTATTTTGGGCGGTATTTATAAGCGTTGTGCTGTCGTGGTTTTCAGAAAAGAGAAGCAAGCTTGGAATGATGCTTGATCAGATTGTTGTACCACTCCTTCGTCCGTTTAGCTGGGCACGGATTGGGATGTTCGATTTTTCTCCTATTCTTCTCATAATCCTACTTGCGGTTATAAGAAATATATCGGTTGAGCTCTTGTTGAAGTTGATGTAGTTAGATTACCAATCGAGGATTTGCATCCACAAACTGTATTTTTGCGATTGCGGGATTTTTCTCATACAAGAAATATGCCACACTTCCGATCATCGCGGCATTATCGGTTGAATAGATAAATTGATTCGTGGTGAAAAACTTCTTCTCCCAAGTCTCACACGTATTTTTTAATGCCTCTCGGAGTTGCTTGTTCGCAGAAACACCTCCCACGAAGTGGAACGATTTCACCTCAGGGTGTTTTTCAAAGGCTCGTTCTAACTTCTTCACACAGGTCTTCACAACTGTCTCCTGGAAACTCGCACAGACATTGGCGATAAAGGTTTCATCGGTAGGATCTTCACACGCTTCAACAGTTCGGTAAATGGCTGCCTTGAGCCCTGAGAAAGAAAAATTCAGAGAATCCGGTTCGAGCATAATCACTGGAAAAGCAAACGAGGTTGGATCACCGGTTTCAGCGAGTTTAGAAACAATGGGGCCCCCAGGATATCCGAGTCCGAGCATCTTGGCGCATTTATCAAAAGCCTCTCCTGCTGCATCATCAATAGTTTGTCCAACTTTCCTAGTATCTGTGAAATTCTCACAAATATAAAAATCAGAGTGTCCTCCGGATGCCGTGAACGTCAACGAAGGAAATTCAAAGTCTTCAATATTTCTATCCAAAGCTACCGACGCCATGTGTCCGAGAATATGATGGACGGGGATAAGTGGTTTCTTTTTCAACAATGATAAAAAACTCGTCGCCGTTGTCCCCGTTAACAACGAAGTCTGCAGTCCTGGACCTTGTGTTACCGCAATCGCATCGATATCTTCGATTGTTACATTTGCCTCTTTTAAACATTGCTCCAACACAGCTCGCCAGTTCTCGGCATGAAGTCTGGCAGCGATTTCTGGAACAACGCCTCCGTATTCATGATGTTCGGTTTGTGTTTGTCTGACATTCGCCAGTACGTTCACACCATCCTCCACCACAGCAATCGCGGTGTCATCACAGGAGGTTTCAAAGGCGAGGATTTTCATCGGGATGAAACATAGTAAAAAAGCACCAAGTAATCAATATAAATCGATTAGTATGGTGCTTAATTGTAATAGAATTGTCCTTAAGTGGACATATCTTCTTTAGGAACACCTCTGTTCCATGCGATAAGAAAATGAATTCCACCGCAGAAGAGAAAGATTCCAGATCCAAGTTGACCTGACAAAAGGAGCCAAGCTCCAACGATGAGGATAAAAATTATCCAAGGCAATGCTGTTTCGTCTTTCATAATGTAAATTGTTAGCGTAAAGACCGACGGCTGTGAAATCTAGAAAAATTGTGAACAAAGTTTTTAATCCAAAAAAAGAGGACAAGAAATCCACAACCAATTGCAATTCTGCGAGTCCACTCATCAAAAAATATGACAAGAAGAATGCAGATAAGAAAAAGACTGATAGTTCCCACAAGGGAAATTCTTTTCCACGCCCACTCTTTGAATGGAACACGGTTTTCGTGATACCATCGACCATGAATAAGGAGTGCAAAGAGACTAGCGCCTAAGCAAAACAATCCTTCTGGGGTGTTTTGAATAATACTGATAATTGCGCCTCCAAGTCCTAGTGTATAAAACACAAAGAAAGGAAGAAGCGGCGGTTTAGAAGAAATTACTTTTTGTTTCATATCGTGGTTTTGTTTTTAATGAATTCTTAATATATAAGAAAGGCATTACGGCATACATAATCAACACAAAGAGTCTGTGAACAAGAAATTCAAACGAGTCTTTCCAGTCGAACCCATGCCAATTTTTAATTAATGGCGGTTGGTTCATACAATGCCACCATGCAGGATAGGCAAACATGACTATTCCTGACAAAATTAAAGAGGTTCCTCTTTCAACAGAGAAGAATCCTTCAAGCATAATCCAGACCACAAAGGCGAGACCAAGTCCGATAAATATCGATAACGTTGGATTTTTATTCGATTTTTTCATAGCGCAGAATATTTTAAATTTAACAATTATTTTATTTACAAGTTTCAAAGAACAATTCTATTAATTATGACAATGCTGTGCACGCGTAGTGCAGTCGCAAATATGTCATAACGAGACATATTTAATGCAAACAACACCAATCGTCAAGTTCTGATCGGTTTTTGGACAAAAGATTTTTTTCCTGCTACCGTTCTGTCGAAAAATTAAATACACATTATTAAAATGACAAAAAATCTAGTGATTGTGGAGAGTCCTGCCAAAGCAAAAACAATTGAAAAGTTCCTTGGCAAAGACTTTACGGTGAAATCGAGTTTTGGACATATCAGAGATTTGCCAAAAAAAGGCATGTCGATTGATATAGAAGGAGGAACATTTGAACCGACGTATGAAGTTTCCACGGACAAGAAAAAGACCGTGACGGAGCTGAAGAAGCTCTCAAAAGATGCAATCGTTTGGCTCGCTGCCGATGAAGATCGAGAAGGGGAAGCCATTGCGTGGCATTTGAAAGAAGCTTTGAAACTGGACCCAAAGAAAACAAAACGAATTGTATTTCACGAAATTACAAAACCAGCGATTTTGCACGCTGTAGAAAATCCACGGGAACTCGATACAAATCTTGTTGATGCGCAACAAGCTCGACGAGTGCTCGATCGATTAGTTGGATACGAACTCTCTCCAGTGCTCTGGAAAAAGGTCCGAACAGGACTCTCAGCTGGACGTGTGCAGTCAGTGGCGGTTCGAATCATTGTGGAACGAGAACGGGAAATTGATGCGTTTAGCTCATCATCAACGTTTAAAATTACTGCCGAGTTTGATCTCGGAGGAGGAAAGGTCCTCAAAGCGGAACTTCCAAAGAAATTTGAAACAGCGGAAGAAGCGAAAGCATTTCTTGAATCTTGCAAAGGAGCGGACTTCCAGGTGGCCGATCTGGAAAAGTCACCCGGAAAACGTTCTCCATCAGCACCGTTTACGACTTCAACGCTTCAACAGGAAGCCAGTCGGAAACTCGGGTTCTCAGTGAAACAAACGATGACGGTCGCACAGAAATTGTACGAAGCGGGAAAAATTACCTACATGCGTACTGATTCCGTGAACTTATCGGATCTTGCTCTCGGGCAAGCGGGAAATGAAATTGAATCACGATACGGGAAAGAGTTTGTTCAAATCAGAAAATACAAAACGAAAGCATCTGGAGCCCAAGAAGCGCATGAGGCTATTCGTCCAACTGATCTTTCTCAAGACGGGGTATCAGGGGATGGAGGACAAGAAAAATTGTACAGCTTGATCTGGAAACGAACGATTGCTTCGCAAATGGCGGAAGCAAAATTGGAAAAAACAACAGCGAAAATTGATATCTCTACGAACAAAACACAACTTGTTGCGAAAGGAGAGGTAGTGAAATTCGAAGGATTCTTGAAAGTCTACTTTGAGAGTACAGATGAAGAAAATGGAGACGATCCATTGGCAAAAAAGATGTTGCCTCCGATTAAAGTCGGACAAGATTTGAAACTCGATGTGATGCAGGGGTTGGAGACTTTCTCCCGTCCACCAGCACGATACACTGAGGCGAGCTTGGTGAAAAAAATGGAAGAAATGGGAATTGGTCGACCGTCTACGTACGCGCCGACAATTTCTACCATTCAAGACCGAGGGTATGTTGAAAAAGGAGATTTGGAAGGAAAAGAACGGAATCTTCAAATCTTTCTCCTCAAAAATGATACGGTTTCTGATGAAGTAAAAACGGAAGTCACGGGAGCCGATAAATCAAAACTTCTTCCAACAGATATTGGAAATGTGGTAACGGATTTCTTGGTAAAACACTTCCCGAAAATTGTTGATTACAACTTCACGGTTCAAGTGGAGGAAGAATTTGATTCGATTTCACACGGAAAACAAAAGTGGAACAAAATGATCTCAGAGTTCTATACACCATTCCGCGCGACGGTTGATGCGGCGGCGGATATCTCTCGAGAAGAAGCACAACAAACACGAGAATTGGGAATCGATCCAGAGAGTGGGAAACCAGTCTTGGTGAGAGTTGGACGATATGGACCAATGTTTCAGATCGGAACAAAAGACGACGAAGAAAAACCACGATTCGCATCTCTTCCAGCAGGAAAAAAGATGGACGACGTGACATTGGAAGAAGCATTGGAGCTCTTCAAACTTCCACGAATTATCGGACAAACGAAAGATGGAGAAGATATCGGAGCGAACTTCGGACGATTCGGACCGTATATTAAATTTGGAACAAAATTTGTTTCTATCAAACCAGATGATCCATTCACAATTACATTAGAACGAGCCTTGGAATTGATTGAAGAAAAGAAAATAGCGGACAAAGAGAAATTCATCCAAACATTTGAAGGTTCAGATATTCAAGTTCTCAAAGGGCAATACGGACCGTACATTACGGACGGAAAGAAGAATGCGAAGATTCCAAAAGACAAAAAACCAGAAAAATTGACGCTCAAAGAATGCGAAGAAATGATCGCAACGGCTCCTGCCAAAAAGAAACGACGGTTTATCAAGAAATAAAACGCTTTATTTTTTGTAGCTGTAGATTAAATACAAAATCCCTGGAACAAAGGGCATAGTCATTACTATGCTCGGATCTTCCCACGTAATAAGGGCTATAAGCCAGCCAATTATTAAAGGAATACTGATGAGGTATCCTGCGATTTTTTCCCATCGCCATCCAATTATAAATCCGACAAGAAAGAGTGGTGTAATGAGGAGCCATGTATTTTCAACAAGAGACATCGTGGCATCGGGAATGGGAAACCCATACCCAAGATAAAAAGGGAAAATCAATAAAAATAATAATGTTCCACTAATTCTGGCAGTCCATTTAATGGTACTGAGTGTTTTTGCCTTCATGATCTATTTTAAAAAGTGGTGGGCGAGGCAGGAATTGAACCTGCCACCAAAGCGTTATGAGCGCCCTGCTCTAACCACTGAGCTACTCGCCCGTTTGAGGTGATTGTACTGAAATACAACAATTTTTGAAGAGCAATATTATCGCCACTCAAACGCATCATATATCCATGAGATGAGTTTTTTGGTTTCTCCGAAACGATCTTGAGAACCGAGGATGACGGTGAGAACTTCGTCTCCGCCCTTTGTTTCCCCGAGTGCTACGAAGCATTCTCCGGCAAAGTAGGTGAATCCCGTCTTCATTCCTTTTAAGTTCAAGAAACTGCTGAGGAGTTTATTCGTCGTTGCTTTTTCATGAAAGAATTTCCCATCCACAGAGGTTCCCTCGAAGTAAGGTTTCGCAACAGCGGTCTTCACAAACTTATTCTGTAGCAAGATTCGAGCCAAGGTTAATACGTCGTATGCCGACATAGAATTCCCCCAGACCTCTGTTTGCTCCTCATCTATTATATCCAAGCCCGTTGAGTTATAGAACTTCGCAGAGTGGAGCTTGAGCTCTTTTGCTCGTGCGTTCATTTCTCTCACAAATTCTGCCTCTGATCCTGAATGGAAGATGGCGAGCGTTACCGCCGCATCGTTCGCAGAACCAATCAAAATTGCCTCAACGAGTGTGCCAACCGTAAATTGTTCATACTCATAGACGTCAATTGTAGAGCTGTTCACCAGTGTTGCCTCAATCGGAACCGTTACCACTTCATCAAGTTCGTGGTTCTCCAGAATCAACATCGCCGTCATCAACTTAGAAATCGAAGCGATGGGTTGCGATCGGTGTGCACGTTCAGAGAGAAGAACCTTTCCAGATCCTAAATCCATAGCAAGAACTGCCGTTTGCGTATTTTCTAGCAATTTCGGGGCAACACGATTGGATGCTTTTTCAGGAACTTTTGCCAACTCCAAAATCTCAATATTCGGGAGTACATCAATGTTTTGTCCCGTTGGAATGTCGTGGGAATTGAGAGACAAAAGCGCAAAAACGATGAATTCTAACATCGGGAGCAGTGTAGTTTTTTTGGTCGGTTTATCAAGGTGGGGGCTCTTTTATTAAATAAAGAATATTGACGAAATAAAAAAAATAGATAAAAGGAGTCTGTTCTTTTTGTGAGAGTTATTTTTCATAATCTCTTACAGAGAGTAAGAACACATCGGGACGTGGGCTCTACATGGGAGAGCAATAGATCAATGATCTAAGTCAGTTCGATCCTGGCCGTCGCGACAAACAGACTCCAACGCTTTTGCCGCGGAGTCTACTTTTTATTTCACGTGCCACGTCTGTCCCTCAGAACCATCGCGCACCTCAACATTAAACTTCTCCAAGAGTTCATCACGAATCTGGTCTGACTTTGCCCATTCTTTCTCTTCACGGGCCGTTTGTCGTGCTTGTACAAGTGTTTCAATCTCAGTCGTTTTTTCTCCGGAAATTTTCTCCTGTTCCAAACCTACCGCAAAGACGGGTTCAAAATCGTTTTCAAGAAAGTAACGAACCTCGGGTCCGGACCCGACTTCAATAATCTCGTGCACAACTGCGAGTGCGCTCGGGACATTGAGATCATCAAATAACATTCGTTTGTAATCGAGTGTTTTATCGAAGATAGCGCCTTCTGTCGCTTGTTTTGATTCAGATGATGCAGAATAAGCCTCTCTGATTTTTTGAATATTTTTCCGAGATTCTTCGAGCCTGTCTTCGGAGAAACTAAACTCAGTTTTATAGTGTGATTTGAGCAGTGTAAACCTGATCTCTTCACCCTTCCATCCCTTCTCCAATAAATCCCGAATCGTGTAGAAATTCCCTGCAGATTTAGACATCTTCTTGCCGTCCACCAAAAGGTGCTTCACATGAAGCCAGTAGTTCACGGATTTTTTTCCGCCATTGGAACATTCATTCTGTGCAATTTCACATTCGTGATGTGGAAAAATATTATCTTCTCCTCCGGTGTGAATATCGAACTGGTCGCCAAGAATCTTTCGACTCATGGCAGAACACTCAATGTGCCATCCAGGGAAACCCTTTCCCCAAGGACTGTCCCACTGCATGAGGTGGTTTTCATCAGCCTTTTTCCAGAGAGCAAAATCAAGAGGATTTTCTTTTTCACTGTTTACTTCGATACGCGCTCCTGCCTGCAAATCTTCGATTTTATTTTTTGATAACTGTCCGTATTTCTCGTACTTGGTTGTTCGGAAATACACAGAACCATTTACTTCGTATGCGTATCCTTCATCAACTAACTTTTGCGCGAGATCAATTTGCTCTTGAATGAAATCGGTTGCCCGTGGATAAAAATTCGTTGGCTCCATACGCAGGACATCCGCGTCCTCTAAGAACGCTTCTTCATATCGTTTCGCTATCGCAAACGGATCAATTTTTTCCGCCTTCGCTTTCTTTGTAATCTTATCTTCTCCCTGATTGTCGACAGAACCATCATTCGTCAGATGTCCGACATCAGTAATGTTCATCACCTTCATAACATCGTAGCCCGCATATTTAAATACTCTCGTCAGCAAATCAGAAAAGAGGAAAGACCTGAAGTTTCCAATGTGTGCGTAGTCATAGACCGTTGGTCCACAGCAGTACATTTTCACTTTTCCATCTTCAAGTGGTTCGAATTTTTCCTTCTGTCCCGTTAACGTATTGTGCAAAAAAATATCCGTCATCAAGCGGATAATAATGCGATTGGACGTTTCAGACAACCTGAATTACCCCGTTTTGATCTGATTAAAGAAGTCAGATTTGAGACTTGGGTCGGTTTTGAATTCTCCTCGGAAACACGTCGTGATGGTTTGTGCGTCAGCTTTCTTTGCTCCTCGTCCACACATACACAAATGCTTTCCGTCCAGTTGCACAGCCACACCTTTTGGTTTTAATTCTTCAAACAAAGTGTTGGCAACCTGCATCGTGAGTCGTTCTTGATTTTGTAATCGTTTTGCAAAAATATCCAAAATTCGAGGAATCTTCGACAATCCTGTGATTCGTTTATCGGGAATGTAGGCGATGTGTGCTTTTCCAAAAAATGGAATCATGTGGTGTTCGCACATAGAAAAATATTCAATGTCTTTCACCAAAATCATCTCCTCGTATCCATTCGCATCAAACGTCTTGAGCTCCTTTGTAGCATCTTGATCGTATCCAGAAAAATATTCTTTGTGAGCCTTTGCAATACGTTTCGGTGTTTCCACCAAATCAGGACGATTGGGATCTTCTCCAATGTTTTTCAGAATTTCTACAATTGCGTCTTCGGTTTTCATTCGTGATCAAATAAGTTTCTTAGTGCGCCTAATGTAGGGATTTCAAAATTTTCGTCAACGAGTTCACTCAGTGGCTCAAGGACAAATGGTCGATTGGCAATGCCCGGATGGGGGATTATTAAATCTTCAGTTTTTAAAACCTCATCATTGAAAATCAAAATATCGAGATCCAATGTTCGATCAGACCATCGTTTTTCTCGTACGCGTTCGTGTTCGTTTTCTACGGCCTGCAACACCTTCAAGAACATCTCCGGCGCGAGATCAGTCTCAATCTGCCACACAGCATTCGAAAATTCATTCTTCGCAACACCACCATACGGGGGGTTTTTGAGAATGTTTGATTTTCCAACTACATGAATCTTTTTCTCTTTCAGAGACACCTCAGCACTGCGAAATATTTTTTCCGCATCTCCGATAGAGGAGCCGAGTCCGATAAAAATCATTTTTGAAAAAAGAGAACCAGTCCGATACCCATCGCAGCGAGGACGATACCTAGTATTTGTAACCAATGAAGATGTTCTTTAAAAAAGAAAATAGAGGCAAGCGTTGCGAGGATAATTGATATTTCAATAATGACCGACACCGGACCAATCTTTCCACCAGCATTGAGTGACAGAATAAGTGATAGAGTAGTTATGAGCGCGAAAGATAATAAAATTCCGAGTGGAATTGCAGCGGGGTCAAACCAAGTTTTATGAAATATTTTTGAACCAACGAGTCCAATTATAATTCCAGCAATTCCTGAAATTACGAGAGGGGAGAATGGGTTTTGTGAAGGAAAAAGCTTCGGTCCTATGTACCAAAGGGTAGATCCAAACATGGCAACAAAAGCCCAAAGTATCCACATTTTATTCAAAAAAAGTATCGACCAATTTTTCCGCCAATCCTGTGTAGGTTTCTGGTGTGAGTTTCTTCAATCGTTTCTTTTCTTTGTCGGGTAATTTTGTCTGATCGATAAATTTCCGTACTTCATCAAGGGAGAGTTTCTTTCCTCGAGAAAACTTCTTCAACTCATCGTACGCATCTGCATTTCCGTGGGCCCGCATAACTGTTTGTACGGCTTCGGTGAGGACTTCCGGTGCATTATTCAAATCCGCTTTGAGCACGTCTTCTTTGAGTTCTAATTTCCCTAATCCCTTCAAAAGTGATTTCAATCCAAGAAGAAAGTGTCCAAAGACCAATCCGAAGTTTCTTTGCAATGTTGAGTCGGTGAGATCTCGTTGCCATCGAGAGATTGGCAATTCATCCGCCAATGTTCTGGCAATCCCTCGAGACATCTTGAAGTTTCCTTCCGCGTTTTCGAAATCAATCGGGTTTACTTTGTGTGGCATCGTTGATGAGCCGACTTCGCCCTTTACCACCTTTTGTCCGAAGTATCCGAGCGATACATACCCCCAAATATCTCGACAGAGATCAATGAGAATGCTTTCGGTCAGTGTTACCTCATTCAGCAATGCAACCTGTCCATCGTGTGATTCAATCTGTGTGGTGAGGGGATTCCATGAACATCCGAGTTTCTCTTCCACAAATTCTTGAGAGAACTTAATCCAATCTACTTTCGGGAATGCTGCCACGTGAGCAGCGTAGGTTCCAGTCGCTCCATTGAATTTCGCAAATACGGGCATCTGTGCCAATGTTTGAAAACTCTGTGTGAGTCCAAAGAGAAATACACTCATTTCTTTTCCCATGGTTGACGGCGTTGCTGTCTGTCCGTGTGTTCGGCAGAGCATCGGAGTTCCTTTCCATTCTCTTGTTTTTCCGTACAAATCGTCGAGAATGAGTCCCACTGTGTCGAGAACAACAGACATCCCTTCCTGCATCATGAGCGCGTAGGCAGTATTATTGATGTCTTCCGATGTGCATGCGAAATGCAACCACGGCCAGTGTTTTTTGTCCGTGTGTTTTCGCAAAAACATTTCCACAGCTTTTACATCGTGGTTTGTTTTTTTCTCAATGTCTTTAATCGCTTTAAATTCTTTGGCTCCAAAGTTGTCTCCGAGCTTTCGAAGTTTTGCCGGCACCTTTGGCGCAATTCCTTTCTCTGCCAAAAAGTACAACCATTCAATTTCAACCCTTGTTCTATTTCGTGCGAGTCCGAATTCTGAAAAAATCGGTTCGAGTTCTTTTACCTTTTCTGCGTACCGGTCGTCGAGGGGAGAGAGTGCCATGTTTAATAAGAATGAAAGCACGTTCAATATACTCGAAAAAACAGGAATCTTCAATTAATTACTTGGTAATCTTTACCGCCAATCGCTCCAGTGTGAGTCGAGTATTCTGGTTTTTGGAAATGGCTTGATGGGTTTCAAAAAGGATCGGGAGGAACTTTCTGTATTGTTCAAAAAATCGAGCATGCTGAATGCAATTTTCTAGAAATTCAAAGAATACGGTTCGATCTATTTTTTTGTTTTTATTATCTTTCGATTCTTTATCGAGTGCATCGATAGTTTGGAATTTTCCAATAAGATTTTTGCTGTTGAAAAAAGACTGAATCTCTTCTGAAATTTCGAAATCACCATTTTCTTTCGGCAGTCGAATGACTGTCATACGAGAGATAATCGTATCGAGAAGTTGATGATGATTCTTTGTGGTAAAAAGAAAAACAGCACTTGTCGGTGGTTCTTCAATTAGCTTCAAAAGCGCATGAGGCGCATCTCGTGACACTCGTTCAAAGTTCTCCAAAATAATGATGCGATATTTTCCTTCATTCGGTTTTTGGTGTGCCCAACGAATCATGCCTCGCACATTTTCGTATTCTCCTTGATCATCTTTTTTGGCAGCGTCAGACCAATCAATTTTAAAACTCTTTCCTTTATCCTTAAATACCATCGTGTCGAGATGAATGCCTTTTTCGATTTTCTCACGACTGGCCCCCTGCAATTGACTGGCAGTTTCCAGCGCAATATCAAGCGCTTCGCCTCCACCAGAAAGGAGAACCCGTTGAGGGAACACTTCGGATTGGATCCATTTATCAATTTGTTGGGGGATCATAGCAGGGAATAGTGTAACTTTTTTCGTAACAAGAGAAAGAGAGAGAGAACTCTTCCTTTTTGTCATTCCGAACTTGTTTCGGAATCAAACCTTTAATTTCTGCACTCGCTTCGCTTTAAACAAGTGATAACTTCGGGACACTTGACCCTGAAATAAATTCAGGGTGACAAAGGAAGGCTATTATGAAAACGCTCCTTGTGGAGTAAGTGCCGCCCACGCCACCACCAATCCTACGATGGCAGCGAAGGCAACGACAATTTTTAAAATTAATCCTTTCATTATTTTTTCTTCTTTGTGACTTTCTTTTTATCAACAAATTTTACTTTCAAAATCCAAAGAACGATCAGTGCTGGCACCCAAAGTGGGATGTAAGCAATAACTTTGATGATTTTGTCAGCGATTCCGTGTGCACTTCCGATCAAGTCATTGATCGCCACTCTCCATGATTTTGTGAATGTCCAGTGTGGGTCAGACACGTCTCCGATTTGCGTTTCTGGCATCAGAGAAAGGTTGAGTGTTGAGTGACTTACGTTTACGTCTCGTCGTTTTTGCGTTCGTTCGAGATTCTCAATTTGCATTTGTACGCTTGAAAGTTCGCGATCAACTTTGAGAACATCTCCGAGGTCTTTTGTTTCTCGATCCATCAATTCTCGAAGTCGAGTTCGTCGAGCTTTTAGGTTCTCCAATTGATTTTCAGTATCTGTATATGAGGCTGTGATATCGTTTGTAGAAATGTTTTCAGATTTCTTCACACCCAGAAATGCGAGGGCTTCCATAGCGGTATCTAAATTGTCAGAAGGAATTCGTACCGTGAAGTTGTACGACAAAACTCCTGGTCGCACTTCCCATGAATTCATGTTTGTGATTTCTCCGTCCAGTTCCGCGATTTGAGCTTCGGCTTCCATCCGTGCTTTTTCTGTGTCGGCAACTTCGACAGATAAACTTCCGTTTTTAATAATTTTTCGATCTTCTGCGTTCGGAATGTATCCGTTATTACTTTCTGCGAAATATCCACCACCACCTCGACCGGCCATCATCATTTTTGGTGCGCGAGCCATGTCCATATCCATCATCATGCTTTCTTCCATTACGGCTCCACCATATGAGGAGAAAGGAGTTACAACATTATTATTTCCAAAAAGCCACCATCCAGCGCAAAGAACGACGATGATAACGAGGAAATGTTTGAGAACGAATTCGTTCAAAGACGACCATGAGATTTTCATTTTTTGAGGGTTAAAAAATCGCTCCAAAGGTACGCTTTAGGGAGGATTCGTCAAGTTTTACTATCCTTCTTCGTCACCCCAGAATTCTGCAAGAATATCTGGGGCCCAGCCATTAAAATACTCATTTCTAAAATTTAAAATAAACTTGTTTTTTATGGCTAGATCCCGGATATCCCTCCGGGATTCCGGGATGACAATGGGGTTAGATTTCGTCAAGGTTTTTTTGGCTTGGATCAGTCGTGCTATTCTTATTCAAAGCTACGAAACGCCCCCATGATTTTTTCATTTCCAGAATCCGATCGCGCCCCTCTCGTCCCAAACTTCCCATGGTGGTAAAAATGGCACTTTGATTGCTCGGAAAATTTCTCACAAAGTCTAAAAAGAGTTCCAACGAAATAGGATCATTGATCGTGACGGAGAATTTACAGATTGCGGGAGAAAGGAAATACATTTTAACCACAATATCATCAAGCTTGTTCGGCATCTTCTCGAAGTTGTGATAGCTGAGAAGTAATTTATCACTCGGGATTTGATGAATCATTGCCTCACCATTCCTCGTAATATCCAAATCCACAAGATCTCCTCCAGATTTCAAAAACTTCTGTAGAATCTCAATCTTATCTTCTGCCGTTCCTACAAAATTCCCACGTTCTTCTGGTGTCTTACAACATCCGATGAGTTTGTGAGATTTTATTCGTGGCACATCGCCTTCGAATTTATCCAGCCACACCTCAACCCAGTGCGCACGATCACCGATTTTCTCCACCAGTTGGAGGAGGTCATTAGCGTTACGAGGGCGGACGGGGATGATGGTCTTCATTTCGCTTTGCATCAAAGCACATTTTTTATCACAATGCGAGCAAATGTCCCACCTCCAGATTCTCTGCGGAAAAATGGGAAAAGTTAAAAAACATGGAAAGAACGAGAATTAAAATCGTAGGACAGAGTGGATCAGGATTACTGACTGCAGGAGATCTTGTTGCCAAAGGACTGCAAAAGTTAGGATTTCAGCTCTGTGCGGACAGGGAGTATCAGTCCCTTATTAAAGGGGGGCACTCGTGCTACACGATTAATTTTTCCAAAACACCAGTTCATTCACTTTCTCGTGAAGCAGATATTCTTGTTGCTATCGATAAACCCAGCTTGGTGGCGTATTTCGATACTTTGAAAGAAGAAGGAATTTTTCTTCACGGATATGAAAAATTAGCCAACCTTCCTGATATTCTCAAAAAAATTGAAGAACAAAATATTAAAACGGTGAATCTCCCGTCTCGAAAAATCGCCCTTGAAAACGGCGGAACGATGCAGATGGCAAATATCATTCTTACCGGAATGGCGTGGAAAGTGCTCGGGTTTGATTACAAAATTATTGAGCAATTGGTTCAAGAGAAATTCTCCAAGAAAAAAGCACTTGTCGAAGTCGCTCTCAAATGCCTGAAGGCATCCTACGATGGGGCTGAAACCAAACAGAATATTGAATTACCAACAAAAAAAGAAGAGACAATCCTACTTGATGGAAACCATGCGATAGCACTGGGAGCGATCAATGCTGGGATGCGATTTTATGCGACCTACCCGATGTCACCATCGAGTTCAATTCTCACACACGTGGCAAACATGAGTGACGATACAGGAGTGGTTGTGAAGCAGGCAGAAGATGAAATCACAGCCGTACAGATGTCGCTCGGAGCGATGTTTGCGGGAACGCGAGCGCTCACAGCAACCTCTGGTGGAGGATATGATCTGATGACAGAGTCGGTCAGTTTAGCGGGAATTATTGAAAATCCGCTTGTCATCGTGCTCGCACAGAGACCAGGGCCTGGAACAGGATTGCCTACGTGGACAGCGCAAGGAGATTTAAATCTCGCGATTCATTCTTCGCATGGAGAATTTCCACGAGTTGTGATTGCGTGCAGTGACGTGGAAGACTGTTTCGACAATGTTCAACACGCGTTTAACTTTGCTGAAAAATACCAAGTGCCAGTGATACTCCTCACGGAGAAAGTTGTCTGCGAATCAAAGATGACGGTTTCTCCATTCACGCAGAATAAAATTAAAATCGAACGAGGATTGGCTTCCAATCTTGCAGATCTCAAACCAGAAGACAGGTACCGCATTACAGAAAACGGACTGTCTACGCGCTGGTTGCCAGGAAGCTGTGACACGACTTTCTTTGCTAATGGTGATGAACACGATGAAGCGGGAGTTTTGGACGAAAGCGAAAAGGCGGGAGACATGTACGCGAAACGAATGCGAAAGTTAGACCTTATTCAAGCGGATCTGCCGAAACCAAAAGTGTATGGAAAAGAAAAAGACGCAGATATTTCATTTGTTGGATGGGGAAGTACGAAGACGGTGATGAACGATATTATTGCACAGTATGAGAAGAAGGGCGTGTCGGTGAATTTCTTGCATTTTGAGGTGGTCTGGCCACTGGAAGAAGAGGTGCTGAACACATTTTTTGTTCAAAACAAGAACGTACATCTTCTCGAAGGAAACTACGAAGGACAATTTGGAAAGAAAGTAGAAGCGTGTGGACACACCTTCAAAAACAAATTTCTCAAGTGGAACGGACGACCGTTCTTCCTTGAAGACGTTTGTGAATACATTGATAACTACGCGAAGCAATGAGCATAGATAAAAAACCCGCTTGTAGCGTAAAAGAACTCAGTGCTTATAACACTGATCAAATGATGACGTGGTGTGGGGGATGTGGAAATTATGGAATTCAAAATGCGCTCAAACGAGCACTTGTTTTGGAAAGCATTGTTCCCAAAGATGTGCTGATGTGCTTTGATGTGGGATGCAATGGGAATGGTTCGGATAAAATTGGAACGTACACGATTCACGGTTTGCACGGACGAGTTCTTCCACTCGCTGTGGGAGCAAAAATTGCCAACGAGAATCTGCATGTAATTGCTGCTGCGGGAGATGGAGCGACTTTGAGTGAAGGCGTGAATCATCTTATTCATGCGGTGAGAAGTGATTACCCGATTCTCTTTCTCCACCACGATAATCAGAATTACGCTCTGACCACAGGACAAGCATCGGCTACTACTCCGCAAAATTGCAAAATGAACGGAACGCCAGAAGGAGTAAGAATCGATGTGATAGATCCACTTGATCTTGTCTTTAGTGCGAAACCTTCTTTTGTTGCCCAAACAACTTCTATTGATGTTGATCATATGACAGAAACCATTCAGGCAGGACTGAAACACAAAGGATTCGCCTTTATTCAAATCCTTCAAACCTGCCCAACGTATAATAAAATAATGACCGACGAGTGGTTATTACAGAACACTCAACGTGTGGAAGACCTTCCGTCATACGATGTTCATAACCTCACCGAAGCAAGAGCGTTTATAGAAAAAAGTAAAAAACTTCCTATTGGAGTGTTGTATAAAAATCCACGAAAAGAGAACTTTATACAGACGTTGTCTCACCGAGAGAAATACAAAACGACTCTCATTGAAGAAGTAAAGTCAGTCGATATTGCTTCTCATTTGTCTACACTAAAGGGCTGAACGATTGACATTTTCCTCCAAAAAGGAACAATGAGCCGTGATGAATTACGGGACTGTTATCCGTGATGCGTGGGAACTCACCACCTCAACAAAAAAACTTACATGGTTCGCCTTTGTGCCGAGCTTCGTGGCAGTTATTGTCTTTGTAGTAGAAATTGCCTGGCAATATTCTTTGTTCTCAGAAGAATTTGGATGGGCGGAGCACGGTGCGACTTTTGATAAAATCGGGAACATTTGGCATACCCTAGCGGATAAAGACCTTCTGGGATGGAGTATATTTTTGGTTTGTTTTGTTATTCTGGTGGCTTTTGTTTTTCCAGCATGGGTGCAATCAACGTTGATTCTTTCCATGCGTCAGAAGTTTACCTATCCAGAAAAAAGGCTCTCTCTTCGTCAAAAATTTATCGAAGGATTTAGTTATTTTTTCCGATTGTTTGAGTACCATGCGGTACTCGTTCCGTTTCAATTTATGACGATTATCTTTTATGGAATTACCTTTTATCGGTATTACCATGGAGATCTCTTTAGTAGTATTTTCCTTCCAGGGCTTATCGTCTACTCGATCATTTCTATGTTTATAAACCTCTTCTTTGCCTACACTCCTTTTTACGTGGTGTGCGAAGATCACTCGTTTGGAGAGAGTGTTAAGAAAAGTATCGGGTTGGTGTTCCTAAACTTTGGAACGACACTCGGACTGATCCTACTTATGTTCTTGGTGAACATTCGTGTTGTCATTAACGTTCTTGTGGTGATCGGTGTGCCATTGGGAATCTTGGGGGCGGCTTCGTACTTCGCAACATCAGCCTGGTTTGGTATTGCGGTAGCGCTTGCGGTTATCGCCGGACTTGGGCTCTTGGCATTGACGGCTTATTTAACAGCGGTGCTGGAAGTATTTTCGATTGGATTCTGGGAACGTGGATTTACAGCTTTGAGAGCAGAACAAAACGAACTTAAAATGCCACCGGTTGAGGAAGTAGCAGCAGCAACAGAAGCTCCGCAGGATGACGTTTTCTCTGGACCTATTGGATAATGAAACCCAAGCATATATTGGCAGGCGTGGTTGTTTTATTTGGATTGTTTTTTGCACGAGAACTTTGGATATCAAATGATTCACTTCGTGTTTTTGGAGAAGAAGGTTTTGCGGTGGTACAAGTCCCATCAGGAGAAACGATCTTCTTCGGCGAGAGCACAACAAGAAAGGACGTGCTCCTACGTGCGATCCAGCCGTATTTCTCCAACAAAGAGCCACTCGTTATTGCCGATCAAGAAATAGGCACTTCTGTTGAGGGAAGTGATTTTACGATCACGCGAATATCAGAACACATTGTCCGTGGCACGTTTTCCAATTCAACAATCTGGTTCTATGGTTCGCCTTCCGAGGACGAACTCACATCATTAAAAGCAACCCCAATTACTTTGGAAAGTGACTTCTGGATACTCGAAACAAATCATTATCCCGAGGTTCTCCCACTTCCTACACAATCGATTCTTCACATCAATGAACGAAAACCGTCGAAGAAATTGGAAAGTTTCGCACGCGAAAAAAACATCCCACTTGTTTCCGTGAAAGGGACGGGAGGATTTAAGCTTGAACTTCGGGATCAGAAGTGGCAGATGAAGAGTCGATAGGACATCTTCCCTTTCTTCTGTTTTTGAGTAGATTGCCCTCGTACCTATGAATAAGAAAGTTTTTAGGGTTCGACAGAAAGTAGAAAATCCAGAAAAAGTGGAGCAGTTTTTCCGTGAACTTTGCAAATCTGTACCGAAAAATGTGGCGGAATTGGAAAAGAAAAAACGAAACTTCTGTGCACGGGAGAAGGGAACACCGATTCTTAATCGAGACCTGATTGCGGTCATGCAGAAATATTCAGGAAAGGTTCCCCCGTCATTGGAGAAGTTATTGCAAAAACGATCAGTGAGAACGATCTCAGGAGTTACTCCGATTGGAATCCTCACAAAACCATATCCATGCCCTGGGAAATGTGTGTATTGCCCGACGGACGTACGCATGCCAAAAAGCTATCTCGCTTCTCAACCCGCAGCAGCACGGGCATTGCGAAATAAATTTCACCCGCACGATCAGGTAACGAATCGAATTGCAGCAGTGCAGGACTCGGGACATCCCGTGTCGAAATTAGAAGTGATTGTGATGGGAGGAACGTGGAGCTTCTTACCCCACAAATATCAGACATGGTACGTGAAAAATATCTTTGATGCGGCGAATGGCGTTGCTTCCAAATCTCTCGCCGAAGCGCAAACTATTAATCAAGATGCAGAGCATCGAGTCATCGGACTCACGCTTGAAACGCGTCCTGACTTCATCACGGAGAAGGAACTCATTCGCATGCGGAAGATGGGATGTACGCGGGTTGAAATCGGTGTGCAGACGCTGGACGACGAAGTATCCAAATTGACCAAACGCGGACATGGACGAGCGCACGTGGCGAAGGCAACGAAGATGATGCGCGATTTTGGATTTAAAATTTGTTATCACCTCATGCCCGGACTTCCCGGTTCAACCCCTGCGAAAGATTTGAAAATGATGCGAGAGGTCTTTGAAAATCCAGACTTCTGTCCGGACTTTGTAAAAATATACCCGTGCCAAGTTCTCGATAATTCAGAACTGAAGACATGGTGGGAAGAAGGAAAATTCACCCCTTTGCGCGATAAAGAACTCGTGAAACTTCTCTTGAAATTTAAACAGTTCGTGCCCCCGTGGACACGAATTATGAGACTTCTTCGTGATATTCCAGTGAACGATATCTTGGATGGAGCACGGTTTTCAAATCTGCGTCAGATATTAAAATCGCAACCCAAAAAAGTGAAAGAAATTACAGGAGAAGATTTTTCCGGAGACTGGCCGTGTAAATGTATCCGATGTCGGGAGATCGGATTTCAAACAGAAAAAGACCAAGGAGAACTGAAACTTGTACGACGTGATTACGAAGCGGGAGGGGGAACGGAAACCTTCCTCAGTTTTGAATCAAAAGATGAAAAGGTGATCTACGCGCTCTTACGTTTGCGAAAACCAAGCGGACAGAAGTTCACTCAATTTGGTTCGGTATTGCACAATGCAGGATTGATTCGGGAAGTGCATTCCTACGGATCAGAGATATCTGTGGGAGATGGAGTGGGAGTTGGTCAACACAGGGGACTCGGGAAGAAATTGATTGTCGAGGCAGAACGCATTACCAAAGAAGAATGGAATTTGAAACGCATGACGATCATCGCGGGCGTGGGAACAAGAGGATATTATGAGAAGTGGGGATACGAACTGAAGTCGACGTACATGACAAAAAAATTGGTATAACAAAATCCCCTCATACCTTTCGGTTTGAGGGGATTGCTAATACAGTGAACAATTACCCTTTGTTCTTAAGTAATCTATTTATAAATAATAGCGTACAAAAATAAACAAATTGGGCTGCTTTATCAATCTATCATTGTATTATGAATTTCTGAGGAGCAGTATATGGTTGCCCATCAAATTTCGATGCGGTTAACCTCCAAATATAAAAACCAGAGGCAATATTTCCAAATGATGTAGGCTGAGAATGATATCCCGCCTGTGGAGTATCAATAATTGTACTCCATACTACCTTTCCATTCATGGCTACTAATTCAATCAAAATCTCCTTACTATTGTCAGGAGCATTGAATGAAATCCTAGCATTACTTCCAGATGGAATCGCATTTGGTAAAACCTTGAAATCCCAATTAAGTGGGATCCACTCGATAAACGTATCATCGCTTGTTCCTGAAATAAATCCTGAGTTAATATCATTTCCTTTTAATAAAAATTGGAAAGAAAAATCATTCTCTAAATCAGACTCAGTAACTTGAACCTGTACCTCAATGATGGTTACTGATGGATCAATATTCGAAGGATATTCTCTCATTTGAAAGAAATTATCATCCATAATAGTGATCGAATCAGTGCTCATGCCTTCAGGAACAGCAATTTCAAGTGTTACGATACTTCCAACCGTGGCTTTGTGACGAGCTTCATTGTTATTTGAATAAACAGTAACAAATTTTAGATCGTTCACATCAGCAGGAGTAAGATCGATTTCAACAAAGGAGTTATCCGTTGTTTCATCAATTACATACTCAGTTCCATCTTTCCAGAAATAAATTTGAAACTCTACTAATCCTATGGGGTCATCATTCTGTACCAAAATAGTACTTTCATAATAACCTGAGTGCGGATTGGCAGTTACCGAATGACGTCCAGCAATATCTACAAAGATACTGTCGGCAGTAACAGACGCCTTCAGTTGAAGGTGAATGGTATTGCCTTGGACGGCTTTCGTGGAATCAATTCTATTTGAGGATTTGATATGAACCCAGTCAAAAGAAACGGTATCAACACTAATTCCTTCAATTATAAATTCAGGAATCAAAAGGTTCGCAGAATTTTGCGCGGTATCAGTCACCGTAATCATAAAATCCGAATACACACCAGCAGGTAAGGAATCAAGCATAAGAATGTTAACTCCTGTAAATGTGGTATCTATTTGAGCAGAATAACCAGATGACAAACCAAGATCTCCATTTTCAGATGAAGAATAGAAGATCGTTGCAATATGTCCTTCGACATCTGTTCTAATCCAATAAAGACTAGGCGGGATACTATCAATAACGATAGGATCTGTGATCTTAAATGTGGGAACAAGTAAGTTCCCAATATTACCAGCAGTATCTTTTACTGCGAGTATACAATCACTATAGGTACCAGCTGGAAGGGGATCTAACACAAGCGTGTTTATTCCCACAATAGTAGTATCTATTGGTGATGAATATCCAGAAAAGAGCACAAGATCTCCTGCTTCAGAAGATGAGTATTTAATCGAGGCAACATATCCATTAATGGTTGTTGATATCCACGTTAAATGAGGTGGAATAGTGTCACTTACAATAACTTCTTCAATCTCAAATGAAGGAATAAGTAATAATCCTACATTATTGGCTGTGTCAGTTACTGCTAGTGTTAAGTCACTATAAACCCCTACTGGCAATGGGTTGAGAATAAGTATATTCTCCCCCACAACAGTAGTACTCATCTGTGAAGAATAACCAGATGACAAACTTAAAGTTCCAGCTTCCGAAGAAGAGTACTTAATAGTGGCAACATATCCGTTAACGGTCGTTGATACCCACTTTAAGTATGGTGGAATAGTGTCATTTACAATTGCATCTTTAATCTCAAACGAAGGAACAAGTAGTGTTCCCACATTATTAGCGGTGTCAGTTACAGCTAACGTCAAATCGTTATAAATCCCTACTGATAAGGGATCAAGTATAAGAATATTCTGTCCCAATACAGTTGTATTTGTTTGTGACGAATATCCAGTTGAAAGACTTAGTGTGCCTGCTTCCGAAGATTCATAGATAACCGTGGCTACGTATCCATTTACAATGGTTTGTACCCAAGTTAAAGACGGTGCAATCGTGTCATTTACAATAACCTCTGTGATTTCAAACGAAGGAATAGACAATGTTCCCACATTATTAGCGGTATCGGTCACCGACAAGGTCAAATCATCATAAACACCAACTGGGAGTGGATCAAGAACAAGAATGTTCTGATCAATTACAGTAGTATTTGTTGATGAAGAATAACCAGTAGAGAGACCGAGCGTACCCGCCTCCGAAGAATGATAATAAATCGTTGTTATGTTTCCAGCAACAATTGTGTTTATCCATGTTAACTGAGGAGGAATTGTATCTGTTACAATTACTTCCACAATTTCAAATGGAGGAATTATCAAATCTTCAGAAATTCCTTCATTCGTAACAACGGTAAACAAAAGGTCACTATAAGTTCCTGGAGCAAGTGGATCTAAGCCCACAATATTTGTTCCCAAAACAGCAGTGTCAACAAGTGTAGAATATCCGGAGGAAACAGAAAAGTCACCTCCCACATCAGTATGAAATGTCACGATAGCAACGTTTTCATTTACTGTTGTAGATACCCAATACATGTTTGGAGGAACTCCCACAATTTCAAAATTGGGGATAATTAAATCGGATGATCCTGTGCTTGCGGTTACGGTGAATAAAAGATCACTGTAGGTACCAGCAGACAATGGATCAAGAGGGATAACATTCGTTCCAATAACAACGGTATTTACTTGCGTAGAATATCCACTGTTGAGTGTTAAATCACCACCAGTATCAGATGTAAAGATGATGGTAGCAACATATCCCTGAACATCCGTAGATATCCAATGCATGTTTGGAGGAACTCCCGTAATTTCAAAATTAGGGATAATTAAACCAGCAGATCCAGTACTTGTGGTTACAGTGAAGAAAAGATCACTGTATATACCAGCAGATAAAGGATTAAGAGGAATAACGTTTGTTCCAATAACAACGGTGTCTACTTGCGTAGAATATCCGTCATTGAGTGTTAGATCGCCTCCAGAGTCAGATGTAAAGACAATGGTGGCAACATATCCTTGAGTATCCGTAGATACCCAGCTCAGATTGGGGTTTTGCCCCAACGTAATACCTATGCTCATCAGCATAAGGATTACAATTGCGATAGATTTTTTCATTTTCTCTATTTTTGTTTTTTTAAAATTTCGTTTGTAAATTTTTTAATTGATAAAGCGGAAAAGGACTGAAGTGTTTCAACCCTCAGCCGCTCTATCAATCGGCGAATAAAGAAAATGAATATAAAGCGTATTTGTCCGACTGTGTCAAAGAGCTGTCTTTCGGGGTCTCGAACGACACTTGGGACGTCCAAGCACCAAAAGAACAGTTCTCTTATACAAAAAAACAGGATTTTGTCAATAGTAGAGGCTTTTCAAATGAGAAAAGTGTTGTAAAAAAACTTGACAAAAAATCCATTTCTCCTAAAAACTAATTGAAATTGCTGACCCCGCATTTCCCATGAAGAAACTTTTTTCAATCGTTACCGGTCTTTGCTTTGTAGCATTGTCGCTTGTTTTTATGTCATTGGCAGCTTCGCCAGTGATAACGGAAGTAACACCAATTCCAAATCCATCAACGACACTGACACCTAATTATACGTTTCACTCCAATCAAGCAGGAACTATTCAGTATGGAGGAACTTGTGGAAGTGGAAGTATTACAAATGCGGTCGTCGGAAATAATACTTTTGAGTATGGACCACTTATTGATGGGCAAACCTATTCAAATTGCCAAATTCGAGTAGTTAATGCAGATACAGAAGGAAGTAATATCTTGAGTATCGCCCCTTTTACCGTGAATACGACGACACCAAATCCACCAGTACTGACAGAAGTAACACCAATTCCAAATCCATCGACAACAACGACTCCAAGCTATGTATTCAATTCAACACAAGCGGGGACAATTCAATATGAAGGAACCTGTGGGGATGGAGATATTGCAGATGTTGTAGCTGGAAACAACACCGTAGTTTATACATTAACGGATGGACAAACATACAGTAACTGTGAGATCCGAGTTGTAAACGGGAGCAACGAAGGAAGTAATATTCTGTCATTGGGAGCCTTTACGGTAAATACAGGATCAACAGCACCCGTTATTACAGAAGTAACACCAATTCCAAATCCATCAACGACAATAACGCCAAGTTATGTGTTTCATTCAACACAAGCGGGAACTATTCAATACGGAGGAACCTGTGGAAGTGGAACGCCAGCAATGGCTGTAATAGGAAATAATACGGTGACGTATTCACTTAACAATGGACAAACATATTCAAATTGCCAAATTCGCGTGGTAAATACCAATAGCGAAGGAAGTAATATTCTGTCATTGGGAGCCTTTACGGTAAATACAGGATCAACAGCACCTGTGATTACAGAAGTAACCCCGATTCCAGATCCATCAACGACAACAACACCAAGTTACGTATTTCACAGCACTCAAGCAGGAACCATCCAATACGGAGGAACCTGTGGGGACGGAGATATTGCAGATGCTGTAGTGGGAAACAACACAGTAGTTTATACGTTAACGGATGGACAAACATATTCAAATTGCCAAATTCGTGTGGTAAATACCAATAGCGAAGGAAGTAATATTCTTTCACTTGGGACATTCACAATTAACACAGGATCAACAGCACCCGTTATTACAGAAGTGACACCGATTCCAAATCCATCGACAACAACATCTCCAAGCTATGTGTTCAGTTCAACACAAGATGGAACAATTGTATATGAAGGAGCATGTGGAAATGGAGACATTACAGATGTAGTTGTTGGAAATAATACCGTGACATACACACTCACCAATGGGCAAGCATACAGCAATTGTACAATTCAAGTATTAAACGCAAATAACGAAGGAAGTAATGTTCTTTCACTGGGAACCTTCACCGTAAACACAGGAGACACTCCTCCGGTGATTACAGAGGTAACACCAATCCCAAATCCATCAACGACAACAACACCAAGTTATATATTCCACAGTACACAAGCAGGAACAATCCAATACGGAGGGTCATGTGGAAATGGAACACCGGATACTGCGATTGCAGGGAATAACACGGTGACCTACGACTTGGTCAACGGACAAACATACAGTAACTGTCAGATTCGAGTAGTGAACGCAAATAATGAAGGAAGTAACATTCTTTCTCTTGGAACATTTACAGTAAATACAGGAGCAAATCCTCCCGTGATTATAGAAGTAACACCAATCCCAAATCCATCAACGACAACAACTCCAAGTTACGTATTCAGTTCAACACAAGCAGGAACAATTGTTTACGGAGGATCTTGTGGAAACGGAAATATAATCGGGGCAGTTGTGGGAAATAACACGGTGACGTACTCACTTACAGACGGACAAAGTTATTCAGATTGTACAATCCAAGTATTTAATACAAACAATGAAGGAAGTAACATTCTTTCATTGGGAACATTTCTCATAAACATAGGAGCAAATCCTCCCGTGATTGCAGAAGTAACACCAATCCCAAATCCATCAACGACAACAACACCAAGTTACGTATTTAGTTCTACACAAGTAGGAACGATTACTTACACAGGAGCGTGTGGAAGCGGAGACATCACAGATGCAGTAGTTGGAAACAACACCGTTGTTTACACACTTACCAACGGACAATTATACAACGACTGTACGATTCAAGTGGTAAATGCAAACAACGAAGGAAGTAACATTCTTTCTCTTGGAGCCTTCACCGTAAACACAGGAGTTAATCCTCCGGTGATTGCAGAAGTAACACCAATCCCGAATCCATCAACGACAACAACGCCAAGTTACACATTCAGCTCAACACAAGCAGGAACGATTACGTACGGTGGATCATGTGGAAACGGAGACGTGGCCAATGCGATTGTGGGAAACAACACAGTTGTGTACACACTGACCGATGGACAAAATTATTCAGACTGTAAAATCCAAGTTATAAATGCAAATAGCGAAGGAAGTAATGTTCTTTCATTGGGAACCTTCACCATCAACACAGGAGCAAATCCTCCGGTGATTACAGAAGTAACTCCAATCTCAACGCCATCAACGACAACGACTCCAAGTTACGTTTTCAGCTCAACACAAGCAGGAACCATTACGTACGGAGGATCATGTGGAAACGGAGACGTGGCAAATGCCATTATCGGAAACAACACTATTATTTACACACTCGTAAACGGACAAGGATACAACGACTGTACGGTTCGAGTCGTAAATGCAAGTAACGAAGGAAGTAACATTCTTTCATTGGGATCATTTATCATCGACGAAGATCCAAATCCACCAACTCCACCGGTGGTTTACAGCATGAGTTCTGGAGGAGGTTCAGGAAAAGCAGGAATGCGATTCTCTGGACAACGACGAGATGACTACGCTCGTTCTGGAAAGTTCTGGGACATAAGTAGAAGTCTTGCTGACATTGAACGAATCAATGAAGGATACCTTGGACGAGTAACAACCTACATCAATCGAAACGGATTTCGAGTGTTTGCAGGATACTTGCCGGGACAACTTTCTCTTGATTACCTGAACTCTCGAATTCAACGAACACACAAGTTCGTATATCGAGGAGAACGAAGTCAACGATCAGGAAATGTTCGACGAGAAGTATCAAAACCATGGGAAACACATCCACAAACATACTTCCGAAATCGATGGGCGCATAACGCTCAGAGAGGAATCGAAAAGGCAGTTGCCTTTGATCCAAAAGAAGAAGCTATGAAGATTCCTGGTGGGCAAACTTGGCTCTATCCAGACTGGCGACGAGGAGGTGTGTGGGCTCGAGATCACGTAAGCGTGAACCGAAACTACGGAATGAATTACCAACCATTGCCAATTCAATTGCCACGATTGTCTATTCGAAAAGCTTCACAACCACGACCAGTTAGTCTTGGTGTTCGAAGAGTTGCGCTTCAATATACAGTAGCGAAAGGAGTATCACGAATCAGACCCGTTCGAGTTGAAAGTGCGGCAAGTCCAGCATACGAAATGTATGTAACGGATGATAAAAATCCATGGGCAAATGATCGATTCTTTAATCGAGGAGAAACACTCTCTATTAATAATGGAGACGGAACAGGTGGACGAACAATCCGAATTGAGATGGCCGTGAATCCTCCATACAGAGCCGTTATTCAATCTTCACAAGAAGCATGGGAACAAAGTTTCAGCAATCGAACAAACGAGCTTCGAAATGCGATAGGAGTAGATCGTTCATTTGTGAAACCAGACAGCTCAGTAAACAGAGTGCAAACCTTGAATGAAATGAATACAGGAACCCCACGATACAAGAGTGATCTTGAACGATGGAGAGCCTACAAAATACAGAAAGCAAACAGAGTAAACAAATGGGAAGTACGACCATTCAAGACATTGCAAGGATCAGAAAATTACAGAATCGAGATTTAAACAGAAAATAATTTAAAAAAGAGGAAGGCCTGAGAATTTGCTCAGGTCTTTTTTTGTATGTAGGTCTTGATTTAATTCTCTAGATATGGTAAGATATCTTGAAATTTTCATTAAAAAACATGAAAAATCTAAATATGTTCGGTTCCGGCGATTCATGGGGACGTTTCCTCTACCAGCAATATTCACCAGGAAATAGGGTGACAGCAGATGGTGAACAAGAAAGCGATAAAATCACTATTGCAGAAGGAACTGGAAATATTGGAGAAGGGGAATGCGACAACAAACGAGAAGTTGCAACTCCATGGGACACAC
Organism: uncultured Candidatus Peribacteria bacterium; assembly: GCA_964578905.1. GTDB lineage: Bacteria > Patescibacteriota > Gracilibacteria > UBA4473 > UBA4473 > CAZVBV01. The sequence goes on from CAZOER010000003.1 coordinate 53,816, forward strand.
CAAGTCAAAACAAGCTATTGAATGCCTTAGCGACAGAAATTCAAAAAGGAGGAAATGTTGAAGCGATTATCGCGAAAGCGGGAAATACACTTGGACAGATTGCCTTTGGAATGAAGAAAGCAGGGAAAGGAGCTGATATTGGATGGGGAACAAAGGTTCAGTATTTTGATGCAGAACTCAATCCACAAGGAGAACCAATGGCATTGGCAGAAGCGAATGCATTGAAACCTGAATGGAAAGTTCTTTTTAAAGAAGCAGAAGTGGATGGAAAGACGGTTACCAAAATTGAAGTAATTATGGATACCGAAACTACAGAAGCTCAACTTGATGCTTTGCGAAATAAAGTTACCAAGAATATTGAGTGTGATGAAAAGGGAAAACCTATTGTTACAGAGGATGAAGAAGATGAAGAGGTTATCACTGAAGATGAAGAGCCAGTTGTAGAAGACGAACTGGTTGAGGAAGAAGAAACAGAAGATGAAGAAGTGGTAGATATTTCAAATGTAGAAACAGCGGAGGATCTTGAAGCTCTTCCAGAAGATGTGAAAAATAAAATTCTAGATTCTTTCTGGAAACAGCTAAAGGATGATCTCACAGTAAAAAATAAGCTAAACACAGATCGTTCAAGGGCTTTATACGATAGAGGTGACGCAGAACCAATGTTTGTTCTAAAAGAGAATGGAAAATTGAAAGTTCGTCGTCAAAAAGGTCATTTTTTCCCTGGAGGGAAGAAATTGGTTGATTTCTTTAAAAAGGAAGAAGCAGTTGATGTAGAGATTCCTTTGAACGAATGGTTAACAGCTCAAGGATTTGAAAACTTACCTGTAGGTGAATTTTCAAAATTCCTAAACACAGTGCCAAGTATGAAATATATTCAGCTTAAGGCACAGGAGTTGGATTTTGTTGGAAGCATGGAGGAAGAAGCGCTAGAGAAACCAATTATGGAATCAATTCCTTCAGAGACAGTGGTGACAGAGCAGACTTCGGAAAATATTGTTGGACCAGATGTAACAGGAGAGGATCTTGGTAATGACCAAATCCCAGTTATACCAGTAACAACTACAGAAGCCGTTAGCACTGATGAAGAAGATTCAGAATTAAACATCGGTAACGATGAAATCCCAGCAATAGAAGCAGCAACAGTAGTAAAACAGTCAGTAATTGTGGAAAAAGCAGACGGGAAAGAATATCAGGCATTTGATTTGCCAGAAATTCACGAAAATTACACAGAACAAGATAAAAAAGAAATCGAACAATTTAATGCAGAATTTAAGGCATGGATTGAAAATGACATACGAGAATTAAAAGATAAAGAGGAGGAATTAGCTGAGACTGAAGAAATACTTCGTAAAGCAGAAGCGGATTATGAAGAAGCAAAAAAGACGGGTGACCGTTTTGAGATATTTAGCGCAGAACCGGATATGGAAAGATTTCAACGTGACTCTGCAGAAGACATGAAAAAGTTTTTTGCCAATAGTCTAAAAGATCAAATAAAAATGTATGAAGGATTCAAAAAGAATGTACGAAGAGGGAATTTAGGAACTTTGATGATAAATCATCACACGTATACATTTATGAAGAATGCGAAAAAAGTAGAAAAATAAAAGGCTACTCCTAATGGATTAAACAACCCTCGTGAGAACGGGGGTTGTTTTGTATGTATTTTTTCTTCAAAAGACTTGACAATGTTTTGTAAATAGTTTAAAACAGGCATGAAGAATCTTAATTCTCAAAAAATGGTATTCGATATCGACCAGAATCAACACTTAGACGTGGACGTTCCTCGTGATCCAATGGAAAACGTTGTTCCAAAAGATATGAATAAAAACGTAGACGAAACCTCTGACAATGTCGGAAGCACTATTAGATTTGATAAAGCACTCGCTGAGACTGTTTATGGAACAGACACTTTTGACTCGGGAATGGAACCAGCTCTAGACACTGATTCCTTAGCGGTGAGTCAACAATTAAGAGGTATGTATACAAAAGCAGCTGAATTGAAAATGAAAATAGGACAAGAGTTTAAAAACGTAGAAACGGAACAGAATGGAAAGTTTCACCTCCATGCATTACTTGCAGAACAAGGACGTCACTTTACAGACATTGAATGGTTCCTAGAAACCGCTTTAGAGGGACTCGATGAAGAGAGTGGTCTCTTTCAATATTGTACATTGCATCTTTCGAATATGAAGACAGCAATACAAACAAATGAAGGACAACAGAGATGGGTAAGAACAGCTATTGCAGAGAGTGCGAATGGTTCTATTGAAACGATGAATGAAGATATAGACCAAAGAGAACTTGAGGGAAACGATGCTCAAAATGCAGCGGAAATTGCTGCAGAAGAAGCGAGAAAAAACCTTTCTGATAATCCAGAAAAACTAGAACGAGAATTGGATGATATTCAGAAAAAATATGGACCCATTGTTGAAAAGTACCAAGAAGAAACAAAAATCTTGAGAAATATTATGACGGCAATGGAAATGATTAACGATCCAGTTCTTGTGAATGCCGATCGAGGATCTCTTACCGTTGAGGATTTAGAAGGCTCATTCGGAGACAAATACCGAGCAGCACTGGAATACGTAAATAGTGTGCGAATGGTTGATAGAGAGGGGGACATTGAAAACATTTCCCTATTCCTCGATATTGAGAAACGAGTAAAAGTCCTTCACGCGCTTGAAGAATACAAGATAGTGTTAACAGACCTTGTTGATACAGATGAATCAGAAGAATTGGAAAAAGTACGAAGTGCAAAAAATGCAGCATTTAATGTTGGAGCCACAGAGAGAGAAGTGCAAACTGTTGAACAAAACCTCGGAAAAGATTTCAAAGATTTAGATATGACTATTGGAGCGAGGGAAGTTTTAGAAGAAACAACAAAAGAAATGCTGATTACTTTACCATCAGCAAAAGAACTCACAGATTTGAACTATGGAGGTTTTATTACTGATATTAATACGGTCTATAACAATGTTATGAACTATGAAGATTTGGTAAAAGAATTCCTAACACAAGAAGAAATAAATAAAGCGAAGGATCTTTACCTCAAAGTAGAGAAGTTAGAAGATTTCCAAAAAGTATTTATGGCCTTTCAAACAATTGATCCAAACCTCAAGAAAGATTGGCGTAACTCTAAGATGATAAAAGTACGAAAATCTATTTCAAGAGAAAGCTTCACAGAAATGTTTGCAGACTATGAAGGGTTTATTAAGAAACTCACAATCGTGAGTCAGAAATATTACGGAGAAGGGGCACTTGAATCCCTCATGCAAGAATTAAATATTCTTGATGAATTTCAAGAAGAACTAGAAGCCGCTAATCCGGAGTACACAGACATGATTGAGATTGCGAAGAAAGTACTCGAAAAACGAGCAACACTCTTGCCACAAGTAGTGGCTACTGAAAAAGCACTTGAGCTTCAATAATATCTCCTAACAACGAATCAGGACCTTTCAATTGGAGGGTCTTTTTTCATATAAAAAAAAGCGTGCTTCGATGAGCTGTGTTTTTGTAATTACTCTACTTCTACGAGCTTTTTCGTTTTACTATCAAGAAAGGATTGAGTGATTTCACCAATTTCTTTAGCAACATTGATAATGTCTTCGTGGAGACTCAAAATTGATTCAGTATTTTCGACGTCTTCTTCATTTGGTCTGTCGATTTCTTGAATGCCTTTTTCTAGGTTTTCCTTTTCATATAGCTTTTCCCCAAGTTGACACAATTTTTGAAAATCATCATTAGAAGCATGATTGAGTGGAATATCTTTTTTCTTAAGATCTTGGAAGAACCCCTCTGAAAATTCAAGAGTATTCGTTGTTGAATTTTCATCAAAGATGAAATTTCCTATACGAAAGGAATCCTTGTTTTGTTCAAGTAATTTTGGTTTCGGAAGAGTGAACTTAAACGTCGATCCTTTTCCTTCTTCTGATTCTACCCATATTTTTCCGCCCATTCTTTCTACAAATTTTTGACAAAGCAAAAGTCCAAGACCTGTTCCACCTTCATTTTCAGTTCCCTTTGTAGAATCTACTGTTTTCCCTTGGAATAAATTAGAAACTTGTTCCTTTGTCATTCCAACGCCTTCATCTTTCACAGAAACTTCAACGACGTCTGTATCAGATGTATCGACTACAGAGAGTGTTATTCTTTTTCCTTTCGGGGTGAACTTGATAGCATTACTTATCAAGTTTTTTAATATTACATTTACTAATTTGGGATCAGCAAATACATTCGTATGTTTTGGAATATTAGAAGTAAAGAAGATTTCTTTTCGGTCTGCTTGTTCTTTTACAATCTGAGATTCGTTTTCGCTTCCATTTTCACCCATTTGAGAAAGATCGCTATTTTTTGGAAGGCATGGTATTTCTCCATTTTTTGGTCTTAGAAGTAACAAATTCTCAAGGAGCTGATAGGTGTTGTTTCCAGCTGTATTGATCCCAATTGCCATATCTTTAATTTCGTCTAAGGAAAACTCTTCAAGCTGAGTTGCGAGTAGATCAGAAAAGCCCAAAATAGCGTTAAAAGGTGCTTTAAGATCATGGGCCACAAGACTCACAAAATCACCAGACTCATCTTTCTCTTTTAGTGCTTTTTCTAATTGAGCTTTTAAATCACTATTTTCTTGTATCAATTCTTTCTTAGAAAGTTTTCCACCTCTTAATGCATTCAATATTTTTCCATTAAAAATTTTCTTCAAACTGAATTCTTTTATTTCATCAGTTTCAGAAAGAAAAAATTGATCTATTTTTTCGTCGTTCTTCGGCTTTTTAGTATCATCTTCCATCTTGTCTATTATATAGATTTATCGAATATTGTCAAGCACCTTTTTCCTTTCTATCAGATTCTTCCGCGTCCCAAAACGAGTTTTAGAATATGCTTCAAATCTTCTTTCAAATCCGCAGGCAATTCTTGTGTTTTTTCTTTCCCAAAAAGAATCTTGTACACGTGTTTATGCAGTGAAAGTCTGTTCGCAGGCATACCTCGTCCATACTCAATATTTTTCTTCGCAAAAGCGAGAACATCTTCAAAATAAGCGAATAAGATTTCGTATTTCTTTGAAATAGAAAGGTGCGGTTCGTAAATTTCCAGTGGCATTCCGCCAATACCATTAAGTTCGATGATTTTCACTTTTCCTTGGAGAAGGTCTTCCACGCTGTCTGATCGGAGATCAAATCTTCCCACAAAAACACCGTCTTTTTCGGCGATCATTTTACCAATAAGATCAGAGAGTTTTTTTCGACTCGCCTTTGGAATACTTATTTTCTTAAATTTCGTTCCATAACTAATACTTGCGGTTCGCACAATTGTGATTTCGGCTCCTTTGTAGGGGATTGATTTTTGTTCTTGTTCAGAAAAGCCAGATAGTATTTTTTCTGTTTTTTCTGGAGCAACTTTCATGGATGCACATTTGTTCTCAACAAGAGATATGAGTGCCTGTTTTCCGTTACCAACAACAAAAGGAATCTGCTTCTCTACAAGCGAAACGATGGTGTATTCCTCGGATTCTGGATCTTGTATCCACGATAAGCCAAACTCACGTTTCGTATCGCAAAAGGCTTCCAAGATAAAATTTGGTCGCGCTGTTTTGAGATATACTTGCAGTTGTTCGTCACAGTAAATAAACGTTACCCCAGTCGCGCGTTCCCCAATATCGGGTTTACAAATAAGAGGATAAGGAAGTGTTCTTTTGTATTTTTCTTCGAAGGCTTTGAGAACTTGTGTCGTGGTAGATACTTTTTTAAAAAATAAATTATCAGGACGAAAGTTATCGTTCAGTCGGTCATTGATGCTTTTCTTTGAAACCCCAGTCAGCCCAGAAAAACCATCCATTCCAGGATTCACAGCATTGAGGAGATGAAGGTGCCAAAAGTGTTTCACAATCAGCGGTAAGAATTGAACAACCCATGGAGCCTTTTCCCAACAGTCTCCATATTTCTCATGAATTATGTTCTTCACAGCAATGATATATCGCTTCACTCGGCGTTCACGCCATGATTCATTTGCGTCCTTTATATTTCGAAACTCTTCTTTAAGTGTGTCCATATTTGTTTAAGTATTCTCCAAGGAAATTCTGAAAAATCAAGAAAATGAATTTTTACGAGAGATAATAATTTGAAAAAAACAAACCCACAGAGTACCATTAAAAAAAATCCCCATGAAACCTGTATTAAAAATGGCTGCGGTTCTCGTTCTTTTTGTTGGAGCGACATATGTTATTCCCTTTGAACAAGCGGAAAATTTCCTTGCGGCGAACTTCTTTAGTACCGAAGCAGAACTACCGAGAGCGGTTCCTGTTGCGAGAGTTGCAAAGACTGTTGTCCCTCAAAAAGATGTATTTGTAGATGGTATGGATGAGTTTGTTTTAAAAACTGATCAGAAGGGATCAGAAAATTACATCCTTCCACAAAACACCTGTCGAAATGGAATGCGATTGGTGATTCGATCAGTAATAGAGAGGTTGAATATGTCAGCAGATATTCACGTGTTTGGATACGCGCCAAAACAAAGTCATGAAACGTACAACAAAGTGATTACGGTAACGAAAGAAGACCCAACAAAGATACTCCATCTTCCAAGCGAATTGATATATAACGACGACACCATCTTCCCAGAGTATCAGCTTACTCGAAGTAAAAACTCAGACTTTTTGAGATATGATGTGATGTGCTATTAGTACGTGATCCCCTTGCAAAAAGGTGAATTTTTAGCACACTGACTCCTGTGAAACGAATACTTACTTCAGGCGGAGCATTGCTTATGGGATCGGCGTTAGCGTCGAAGTTCCTTGGGTTTTTGCGTGATCGATTTTTGGTCGATTTTTTTGGAGGGAGTGAAAAGATAGATTTCGTGTTTGCGGCATTTCGTATTCCTGATTTCTTTTTCTTCTTGCTTGTCGGGGGAACAGTGGCAACGTTATTCCTCCCGCGCGCTGCAGATTTGAAAGGCAAAGAACGCATGCAATTTTTCTCGAGTTTTCTCTGGGGAGTGGTACTTCTCTTTGGTCTGCTCTGTGGACTGGGAGCGATATTCCCAGAATTCTTTGTAAGTATCTTCGTCTCAGGATTTGATGTTTTAGCGCGATCGGAAATTGCAGAATTGGCTCAACTTCTCTTCGGTTCCGTCTTCTTGCTTGCGATCTCATCAGTCTTCTCGGCATCCATGCAATTGAAGGAGCGATTCCTTTCGGTTGCCATGGCACCGATTCTCTACACGGGAGCGATTGCAGTGGGAATATACTTTTTCGCAGGGAATTATGGACTCGTGTCGGTTGGATTTGCTGCCATTGCGGGGGCACTTCTTCACCTTCTTACGAATGCTATCGCATTCTTTTTTATTGGAAATAAGATTGGATTCTATTGGAAAAAACCAGTCAAAAGTTGGGAACGATTCGGAGGAGATTTTTCTGCTCGTCTTGCCACCAGTGCGGCATTTCAGATTAGCCAATCGGCGGATGTGTGGATTGCGAGTTTCTTGATGATGGGGACAGTAGGAGCGTTTTCTATCGGAGCAAACTGGGGACACGTCCTCTTGTCTATCGTCGGAATGCCACTCGCGAATGCAGCCTTTCCGAAATTCTCAAAACAAAAAAACAATTTCCCGGCGCAAAAAAAAATTCTTACTGATACGTTGAAGTGGATATTTCTTGCCACGATTCCAACGGCGCTCATTGGAGTTTTCTTTGCCTCTGACATTCTTGAAATACTCTTCAATCTCTCTGGAACAATGCTTCATAACACCGCTTTGGTGTTTGCGTGGATTATCGCATCATTGCCGTTGGCGTGTACGATTCCGGTGTTGGCACGGGTTTTCTTTGCCAACGATGATGTGCGCACACCGATGAAAATTTGGATTGTTTCACTTTCGATAGGAACGGCAACAGCGGCCATATTAGCCCTTCAAATTTTCCCTCCAGAAAAAGCCATTCTTGGACTTGCGCTTGGAACGTTTGTCACGAATACTTTGTCGGCAGTACTCTTTGCGATAGCGACCTGGAAAAGGTATTTTAAAACCGCATGACAAAATCTACGTTTACCGTTACTCAGGATGAATCAGGAACACGAATAGACGTGCTCTGCGCTCAGAAGTTTCCCGATATTTCTCGAACACGATGGCAGAAGCAGGGAATGTTTTTTTGTAATGGGCAGAAGAAAAAAAACAATGTAAAAGTTCACATCGATCAACAGTGGAGTGTGGAATGCCAAGCGGAAACAATGATTTCTACGAGTGAAATCGAACCATGGGATTTTCCTCTCAAGATTCTTGCAGACTCAAAGAGTTGGATGGTTGTCGAGAAACCAGAAGGAATATCTATTCATCCCTCACCGAGCGATCAATCCGGGCACACAATTGTAAATGCACTTGTGCATCAATTTGGAAAAAAGTTGTCCTCTGTGGACGAAGACGTACCTCGTCCAGGGATTGTTCATCGATTGGACAAGGTGACCTCAGGAGCACTTCTTGTTGCCAAAACGAACGCTACCCACAAACACCTCCAAGAGCATTGGACAGAGGTGATAAAGACCTATTTCGCAGTTGTGACGGGAACACCACCATTGAGGGGAAAAATTGAAGGAGGGATTTTGCGCGATACGAAGGATCGAAAGAAGATGGCCATTTCATCGTCTGAGAAATCAAAATCAGCGGTGACATTTTTTGAAGTACTCGAAACAAAAGATAGTCAGTCTTTGCTCAAAATAAACATTCCTACGGGACGAACACACCAGATACGCGTTCACCTGTCTTCGATCGGATTCCCGATTGTGGGGGACACGAAGTACAACGGAAAACCATTTGAAAGAGTTCTGCTTCATGCAGGAAAACTCGAATTTCCAAATCCCGATAAGAAAGGGGAGATGATAGCGGTTGAGTCGGGAGTACCAAAGGTGATTAAGGCTTGACTTTTTATCAAATATGTTATACAAATAGAGAGTTCTCTCTTGCCATCTGAGCAATTGAGACGAGATCTTTGAAATTTCGGAGAATGACAGTGGTGAGATGCCTTTGGGCATTTCTTGTTTGAGGTACTTAGAGGAGTCTCACTACTGACAATAAAAACGCATTATTTACGAAATCAAAATTAAAAATTTACGATATGAAACGAAAATTTAAATTATTCAAAGCCACCATTGTTATTGTTTTAACCTTGGTGATGTTGTCCGCGTATTCGCAGAATACAGCGGGACAAGAATCTTCAGCCAATGTAATTACCACGGCGGTGCCGTTTTTGATGATTGGTCCTGACGCCTATGCTGGCGGAATGGGCAACACAGGTGTTGCTACCGATCCAACAGTGTCTTCCATGCATTGGAATGCTGCAAAATATGCCTTCATAGATGGTGATTTTGGAATAGGATCTTCTTATAGTCCTTGGCTACGAAAACTCGTGCGAGACATGTATCTTGCTTATTTAACTGCTTACAAAAGACTTGATGAGAATCAAGTTTTTGCGTTCTCCCTTCGTTATTTTAACCTTGGCTCGTTTACATACTTAGACGAACAGGGGAACGAAGGATGGAGCAGTAATCCAAACGAATGGGCCTTCGATGCAGCCTATGCAAGAAAGTTTTCAGAGTATTTATCTGGAGCGATAACGTTCCGTGGTATTTATTCGAATCTTTCCGGTGGGCAATTTGTGGGAGGAGTGGAAACCAATCCAGGCTTTTCTGTTGCAGCGGATGTCTCCCTGTATGGGAAAAAAGATGTTCGTTTTCGTTACACAGAAGCTATTTGGTCCTATGGAGTTGTTATCTCCAATGTAGGATCAAAGATGGGATACACAGAAAATAGTGATTATTTTCTTCCCACAAACCTTCGTTTTGGAACAGCATTAAAAATACTTATTGATGATTTTAATTCCTTGGCATTTGCTATGGATTTCAATAAGTTACTCGTTCCAACACCTCCCGAGTATGACTCGGAAGGAAATATTCTCAGGGGAAAAGATCCTAATACGTCAGTAGTAGGCGGGATCTTTCAATCCTTCGGGGATGCCCCAGGTGGATTTAGTGAGGAACTTAAAGAGTTCCAAATAAGCCTGGGCGCTGAATATTGGTATGATGACCAGTTTGCATTACGCATTGGTTATTTCTACGAAAGTGAAGAAAAAGGGAACCGTAATTTTTTTACGGTAGGAGCAGGGTTGAAATATCAATCTTTCGGGATTGATTTTTCGTATCTTATTTCGACGGTGCAACAGCACCCTTTAGAAAACACAATGCGCTTCTCCTTGTACTACAATCTAGGACAACGCAGAAGAAGGTAATCATTCTCCAGTATTTTTCATTGATCAGAGCCTCGCTTACTTGTAAGTGAGGCTCTTGATTATGTTTTTTATCTTAAGCTTTCCCTGCAGATCCCAAGATATCAATCTTGTGTTCAACCATTTTTTGAATTTCATCTCGTGCGGGACCGAGGTATTTTCGTGGATCAAATTCCTTCGGGCTTTCGATGAAAACTTTTCGGATCATAGCGGTCATCACGAGTCGGAGATCCGTATCAATGTTTACTTTTCCAACCCCGTGTTTTACGGCTTCGGCAATGGTTGCTTCATCAACTCCTTTTGCTCCTGCCAAATCACCTCCGTATTTATTCACAATTTCTACATATTCCTGAGGGACACTTGATGATCCGTGCATAACAAGTGGAGTGTCGGGAAGAGCTTTGGTAAGATTAACGACTCGTGGCACATCAACATTGCATCCACCAGCGAATTTGTACGCACCGTGACTCGTTCCAATTGCACATGCGAGGGTGTCGATTCCCGTTCGTTTTACAAATTCAATCGCTTCCTCGGGATCGGTGAGTCGTGCATCTTTTTCATCAACGACCACGTGTTCTTCGATTCCTCCGAGCGTTCCGAGTTCGCCTTCTACGATCACACCTCGAGCGTGGGCGTAGTCAACAACCTCTTTTGTTTTCGCAATATTTTCTTCGAAAGGAAGTGCGGATGCATCGATCATCACAGAATTAAATCCTGCATCGATAGCACTTTTGCACGTTTCCAAACTATCACCGTGATCCTGATGAACAATAATCGGCAGGTCAGGATACTGTGCTTCCATAGATTTAATAATATCCATGAGCATTTTGGTGTTCGCATATTTTCGAGCTCCATTTGAGAGTTGTAAAATCAGAGGAGCATTCTTTGCCACGTGAGCTGCCACGATGGCTTGCGTGATTTCCATATTATTAACGTTGAATGCGCCGATAGCGTATCCGCCATCTTTTGCCTTCATCATGAGATCGAGGGGATTTTTTACGATCATTTTGGGGTTGGGGGTTAAGATTTGTTCATAGATATCTTCTTCTGAAAAAGAGGTTTTGGCAAGAGTTGACGTATGACAAAAAGTGGGTAGAGTAGTCGTAATGGAATTACCAAATAGAACAGAACGGGAATTAATAAATGAGATTGATGAAAAGAGAGAGGAGATAATTGCCTCTGTGTGCGCATTCTTGAGAGGCGAAAATCACACTGAAGAACCTCTTATAAAAAGTGCTGAAGAATTGCAGAGAGAAAAAGATACACTACAAGGACACCCAAGCAGACATCCGTTTATCGCTTCTGTAGTGAAAGAAAAAATAAAAAGTATTTTGAATATTAGTGCTTGGGACTTGAGCCTTGTGAAGCATGATCCAGGGAGCGAAAAATCTGAAGACATGTGGGCATTGCATAATAAAGTAAGAGGAGTGGAAAATATAAAACCAAATGGTGAAGCGGAGAAACCAGGAATCACAATGGCAGTGATAGCAGATCTTGAAAAAGATTTTGCAGCATAGGTTTTGGAATCCATTGACAAAAAAGTATTTCAGGTATAAAGATGTCTTAAGTCAAATTTGGATTGCAAAAAGAATAACACCTTTGTTGCTGGTCCAATTGACCAGTCAGCAAGTTGTTCTTTTATTTGATCCGTTTAATAATAATCATCATTATGAGTAATACATTTGATGCTCCAAGACAAAAAGCGCTTGGATGGAGAATTTTTTTAGGAGTGATATCTTCACCATTTTTCCTATTTGGAATAGGAACCATCTGGAAGATTTGGGTTGATGCACAAGTTTGGATATCCAAACTCCCACTTGTTGAGAATTTCGGAGGAAGAAATGCAGGATTTGGAGAAGGTACGATTGGAATTATTGCTGTAGGGATTGGTTTTTACCTACTACTTTTAGCAATTTTTAAAAAACGGTTCGACGAAGAGTAGTTAAACTGACGACATTATCAAAAAGGTGGGCGGCATGATTACTGTCCACCTTTTTTTCCTATGAAAATTTTTTGAAAATCTGCATTTGTGGTACCATATGGAATGAAAAAATGCATCTCAAAACAAAAATATTTGGCTTTCTTTCTCTGTTGCTCCTTTTAGGAGGGACAACTTTTGCGGTATTTCCGCAGGTTACGGTTTCAGATGGCATTGCCGGAGAGGACATAAACGTGCGGGTTTCAGGGCTTTTCTCAAATGAACAAGTCGACCTGCAAGTCGTTCGTCCACAGAAAAATTCTGTGATGATGACGGCTCAAGCCGATGAGTTTGGGATACTGAGATCAACACTGCACAACTTGCATTTTCACACGGCAGGTGATTACTCACTCAACGTATTCCGTGATATCGAGACGGTATCGCAAGACTTTCACGTGTTTGCCGGTGTGGTGTCCGCGTATCGATCAGAGATTGCCTTTCGAGATAAATCTATCGAAGCCGATGGAGAAGCAGAGGCTCGATTCTCAGTTACGCTTCGAGATGCCTTTGGAAATCCAGTTGTTGGAGAAAGTGTAAAAGTATTCTCTACGCGAAACGAAGATGCGGTTATTGCCGTAGGAACATCAGATGAATATGGATATGTAAATGGAAAAATTTCTTCCCAAACAGCAGGGGTTTCTACAATCTCAGTGTTGGTGGGGGACATGCTTCTCTTTGAAAAACCAGAGGTCGTATTCTTCCTTTCAGATAGTCCACTGAACGGAGTGGGATCATCGGATGAAAGCTTTGGAGAATATCTCAAGGCGACACTCTTCGATGATGAGGGGGGAGCGGATGTGGCGTATTTCTCTTTTGAAAATATAAAAACAGACGTTGTTATTGGGCAGAATATTACGGCGAAAGTTGTCGCACGAGACGCAGAGGGAGAAGTCGTGCCGACTTATAGAGGAACCGTTCGATTCTCATCAAGTGATGACAGACTCGATCATCCTGCTGATTACAGATTTACATCAGAAGACCAAGGATCACACACATTTTTCCTTGCCTTTACGTTCCAGACACCAGGAACGCAGACACTCGCTGTTCACGCATTGGAAGATTTCCGGCGAGCTGGAGAAGTCGAGCTCAAGGTAACATTAGGAGGTGATAGCATTACCATCCCACCAGGAGAAGAATCAATTTCCTTAATCACTCCGCGTCCAGGAACCTACCGTTCCGCACGAGTGACGATTACCGGAGAATCTCAGAAATGTGATGCCGTTACAATTACCGACGGACCGACAGTTCTCACGGAAGGACTTGTCGTTGATGCGCGGGGAAACTTCCTCTACCAGACACCAAGACTCGGAGACGGAGTGCACGTATTCAAAGCCACTTGTACTTCAAGTGACGAACTTGTTTCAAATGAAATTACGATTCGTATAGACCAGTCGCCACCGCAAAATATTTCGGTTACTGTTTCCCCAGAAGGGAATTTGGAAAGGGGACAACAGTTTGTCGTTACGATAACAGCAGATGAACCTTTGTCGGGAGCAAATTCTATTTTTCAGGGAATATTAACAGCGCACCAAATGAGTGGTGATAATTTTGTGGCAACACTCAGTGCGCCACAGGAATGTGGAGAATTCCCGTTTGATGTAAATGCATCAGATCTTCTTGGGAATCAAACAGACTTCCCCAATGCAGCTATTGTGACGGTGGCAGGATGTGGAGATGTCCCAGAGGAAGAAGGGCCTGACACCATAGCACCCACAGCGGTCGACAATCTTTCTACTGAAAGTGGAGAGGGGAAAGTTACGCTCTATTGGTCACCATCAAAAGACAATTCAGCCGTTGTCAATTATCGTGTAGAGTTTGGAGATGCAGAAACGTGCGAGGGAGATTTCAATACTGTTCCAGACAATCGAACACAATGGTATATAGACGGACTTATAGATGACCAAGAATATTGTTTTCAAGTGATTGCGATTGATGAGATGGGAAATGAAAGTCCTGCGAGTGAGCAAGTATTTGCAATGACAGCAGGCTCAATGCATACCGCAGCTCCAGAACCAGATGAACTTGAAAAATCAGGAGGAACAGCTCCTTTTTGGCCTATCATTATTGCCGTTTTGGCGGGAGGAGGAATATTACTTCTTTCTCGACGACGAACAGCGTAGAAGAATATTGAAGGTCCCCGAATGAATCGGGGAATTATAATTTTCCTAGGGTGAGTTCTTCGGATTAACGGGTGCTTCTTGTTCTTCAGGTTTTTCTGTGCGAGCGAGAAGTTCATTGTACTTCCCAGCAGCAAGGTTGGTAACAGCGGTTGCCGCTTCTCCTTCTAAATCTTTTCCGAGATCGTAACTCTTTTTGTATAACTCTTTGGCTTCAGAGAATTTTGCTTGTTCTTCATGAAGCAGTCCGAGGTTGAGAAATGTTCGAGGATTCTCAGGATCGATACGTTCCGCTTTGTTGAGCACCTTCTCGGCTTGAACGAATTTCTTATTTACCACCAATGCCCAGCCATACATGTTTAACGCAAAAGAACTCTCTGGATCAGCTTGAATAAGTCGCTCTGCAAAATCTAACGCCAATTCAGGCTTCTGCAGAATATTAACCGCTGTGTGGATAGCAGAAACAAATTTCTGTGGTTCAGAATCTGTATCGAGGAGATCAGTGTAGAGTCCAATCACGCGATCATAGTTCTTCTGTGCGGTGAAGAGTTCCACCAACTTCCAACGAACTTCATCACTAAATTCGAAATCGTGCTCGAGTGATTTCTCAAAGAAAAGAATGGCCTCTTCATCTTCTCCAACCTTGTGTAATGCGAGCGCGAGGAAGTAATGAGTTTGTGGACGAATCGGGTCGAGTTCATACGCGTGTCGCAGATCCTGCAACGCCACCTCGTTCTCCCCGAGTTGCAGATTGGCAAACCCACGAACAATCCAAGCATCGACATAATCGATGTCTTCTTTGATGGCGATCTCTGCAAATTTATGTGCCAAAATATTCTCATTGTGCTCCGCGAGAACTTTTCCAATAAGTCCAAAGAGATGAGGATTCTTTCCTTCATTCAATCCTTCAAATTCATTGTACGCATGGTACACGGCCTCGGCTTTCTCCGAAGAAGTAGGAAGTCCCTGCAAGCTAGCAAAGATTGCCATAGCTCCGTTGTGATCATTCTGGAGCGATAAAAGAATTCCGTGATAAAACTTTAATTCAGGGACGAGTGCAGCGCCTTCTTGTTCAAAGAATTCGAGAGCTTCGGCGAAAGATTCTTCAGCGATAAGTTTTCGTCCTTCGAGCACAGGAACATCAGGGCTGTCGGGAAAATCCTTTTTCAATTGCGCAATAAGATTTCCTAACTTGTTTGTATCTCGTGTTCGGATGTAAATTTCTCCGAGTAATAAATAGGGGTCGATACCATCTGGTTGTTCTTGAATCGCGGTTGAGAGCTCAATGGTCGCCAGTGAGAAATACTCATGATCAATGAGAGTTTGCGCTTCCCTCAATCGGCCTTGATACGAGGTCCGTCGTTTTACCCCTTCGAGCTTCTTGGTTCCCACAGAAGATATTTCATAGGTAAAGAAGTGTTGAATCGGTTCTGCAAAAACCCAAAGCACAGAAGCAACGATTAGCACTGCGAGTCCTGCCGAAAGCCACCAAAAAGTTCGTTTTTTCATTTCGAGGAGGATTGTAAAGAAAGTGGAGATAATTTCAATTGCTGGTTTTAAACAAAAGAAGTGCAATAATATCGAAGCTCGTTGTTTTGGCACACAAAAAAGAAGGAAGGAAAGGTGAGAAAAAAACATGTTTTTTCAGTTGACAATATCCAAAACTTTGTGAAACTACGCGCGATAAATTTTTACACTTACTTATGAGCGACGATTTCCTAGCCCGCATTCAAAAGTCTGAAGCAGAAGCGCAACAATTGATTGAAAAAGCGCTTGAAAAAAAGAAGAACGAACTTCAGAAAGAACACCAAAGATTAGCAGAAACACGAACGAAAAATTTAGAAAAATCCCGAGCGAAAGCAAAGGAGAAACTTGTGGAGAAACAAAAAGAAATGCGAGGAGTGTACGATCAACTCGTAACAGAAGGAAAAAAAGAATCTCAAGCATTAGAAGGAGAAGCAGACAAAAAAATGGACAAAGTGCAATCAAGTGCATTTTTGTTTTTTACTAACGAACTTATTTAAACCATGGCTAAGGTAGCACTTCAAAAGGTATTGGTGACAGGATTCCGAACACACTACAAAATCTTGATGCAAGAACTGCATCGGAGCGGACTCTTGGAAATTGTTGATACATCAGATCTTAATACTGGAGAAGTGGAAACAGAAGAGCACTTTGGAGCGTATGACCTCGCCCGTATTGATGGAGTGATTACATTCCTAAAACCTTATGAAACCGTGAAAACTCAAGCCGACTCAATGTTGTCTGGAGGAAAATTGGTCATGAGTGAAGAAGACGCAAAAGCACGAGTGAAAGATTTTGGAGTAAAGTCAGGTGACATTCTTCAAGAAGCAGAAGAAGCAGAAGAAAACTTGGTGCGATACGAAAACGAAGGAGCGAAAATTCAAAAGAGACGAGCAGAGCTGGAACCATTCCGACTCTTCAAAATGTCTATTGAAAAAGATTACTCTACCGAGACTACAAAATCATGGGTTGGATCTGTTGTGAAAGCACAACAAAAAACATTGATGGAAAATCTTTTGGGAGAATCAAATCTTATCGATATTGATATCTTTGCAGAAGGAAATGGAAACGTGTACTTCCGAGTGACAGCAGACAAGAGTATGGAATCATTTGTGGCAGGTACATTAAATGAAATGCGATTTGAAGAATATGATTTCTCAATGGAGTTCACAGATTGTTACGGAAAGAAACCACGAGAAGTGTTGTACGCATTTGAAAAAGAGGAAACAGAACTCGTAGAAAAACGAGCGAATCTTGAATTACGTGTAAAAGAACTCGCAGTACATTTGGACGATTTACGAATTCTCTGCGACTACAACGCATGGGGAAAAACGAAAAACGATATTCAACACAAAATGCTCAAGACAAAGAACCTCTTTGCTTTTGAAGCATGGATGCCAAAGAAATCGTTCGACAGTTTCTCAGTATGGCTTCAGAACGCATTTGCGGGTGAAGTTTCAATCGAAGAAATTGCACCACGTGAAGGAGAAGAAGCCCCCGTGTTTGTGAAAAACCGACGGGGAATTGCTTCATTTGAACCGATTACAGAAATGTTCGCATTGCCAGGCGCGAAGGATATTGATCCAACAGCGTACTTGGCACCATTCTTCTTTATCTTCTTCGGACTCTGTTTATCAGACGTGGGATACGGAATGATTTTGACACTTGTTTCAGCCTACTTCTTGTTGCTTGGAAAATTCTCACGAACAGCAAAAGACGGACTCTTCCTTCTTTTCCTTTGTGGAGTAGGAGCAACACTAGGAGGGATATTCCTTGGAGGATACTTCGGGATGACACCAGAACAAGCACCGAGCTTCTTGCTCAATCCAGACTTTGTCGCAGGAATAGAAGGAGTAAATCCTTTCCGTGGACAATTCATTGACCCAATGGTAGGACAAGGACCAATATTATTCCTTGGACTGGCGATGGGACTTGGAATGCTTCAGTTGTTGTCAGGAGTCTTCTTGGACTTCTACAGACAAATGAAAAACGGTGATTACATGGACGCGGTATGCGATCCATTGTCATGGTTCTTCCTTCTTCTTATGATTGTATTCTACGTAGCGTCAGGTTTTGTTGGTTTCTTGGATCAAGAAGTCTTCAAAATGCTCACATTGATTGCCGCAGGTATTCTTGTTATTACACAAGGACGGAAACAAAAGATCTGGTTGCTCAAACCGCTGTCAGGAATTTTGGGACTGTACAATATTACCGGATACGTATCCGACCTTCTCAGTTATTCTCGTATTATGGCCTTGGGTCTTGCGACGGGAGTGATTGGATTTGCTATGAACTTGACCGCTGGAATTTTGAGCAGCATGATGCCGCACCCAGCAATTGGAGTTGTCGTGGCGATAATTGTTATCGTTTTCGGACACTCACTCAACTTTGCCCTTTCTCTACTTGGAGCTTTCGTTCACTCTGGACGTCTTCAATTCATCGAATTCTTCGGAAAATTTTACGAAGGAGGCGGGAGGAAGTTCAAACCGTTCGTGCGAGAAAAGAAATATCTTTTCTTCCGAAATTAAGTTTTTTATTTTTTTATTTTTTATTTTTAACCCCTTATTACTATGCTTGAATCAGGAATCGTCCTCTCAATCATTGGAGCTGTTATCGCAGCTGCGTTAGCCGGTATTGGATCTGGACTTGGTGTTTACATGGCAGGATCTAAAGCAGCCGGTGTTCTCGCCGAAAAGCCAGACCTTTTCGGTAAATTACTTGTTATCACGGCTTTGCCAGGATCACAAGGTGTGTACGGTCTTCTTATCGCCATCTTGAC
>CAZOER010000004.1:0-56740 GCA_964578905.1 uncultured Candidatus Peribacteria bacterium
GTGTTCGGTTGTGTAGATCTCGGTGGTCGCCGTATCATTAAAAAAAAAAATTGACTTTCCCCGCATTTTCACGAGAATTTACGGAGCAAACTAACCCCTTTTATCATGTTGCGAACACACACCAACGGCGAACTTCGATCTTCTCATATTGGAGAGGATGTGAATATCTGCGGTTGGGTGAATAATCGACGCGATCATGGAGGGATTATTTTTATTGATCTTCGAGACCGATACGGACTGACACAAGTGGTCTTTGATCCACGGATTTCTCCAGAGGCACACAAACTTGCAGAATCTATCCGCAGCGAATGGGTGCTGTCGTGTAAAGGAAAAGTACGGGATCGAGGAGAGGGATTACACAACGATAACCTTGAGACGGGTGCGATTGAGATCGCGGTGGATGAATTGACCGTGCTCAATAAAGCGAAAACGCCACCCTTTGAAATCGATAAAGAAATTAAAAACGAAGACCTCCGTCTGGAATACCGATATTTGGATATCCGTCGAGAGCAGATGCAAAAGAACTTAAAACTGAGACACGAGATGTGTTTGGTGATTCGGAATTATTTCGATTCACGTAAGTTCTGGGATGTGGAAACACCGATCATGGTTAAAGGAACGCCAGAGGGATCACGAGAATATCTCGTGCCTTCTCGACTCCACCCGGGGAAGTTCTACGTTCTCCCACAGTCTCCACAGCAGTTGAAGCAACTGTTGATGCTTGGGGGAATCGATCGATACTTTCAAATTGCGCGATGTTTCCGAGATGAAGACTTGAGAGGAGATCGGCAACCAGAGTTCACACAATTCGAGTTGGAAATGAGTTTTGCAGGCCAAGATGATGTGATGGAGGTGGTTGAGAACTGCTTCGTGGAACTCAACAAAAAATGTGCACCAGGAAAAGATTGGAAGAAAAATATGGAAAACGGAAAGTTCCCAAGATACACATGGAAAGAATGTATGGAGCGATGGGGAAGTGATAAACCAGATCTTCGATTTGGAATGGAATTCGACGCTATCACTGACGAATGTAAGGACTGCGGATTCGGAGTCTTTGAAAAATCTGACTACGTGACGACATTGAAATTGCCAAAATCAGTTGGGGAATTATCACGAAAAGATATTGATGATCTTACTGACTTGGCGAAACAAAACGGAGCGTTAGGGCTCGCTTGGTACCGAGTGGGTGAAGAATCAGGACCGGTGGCAAAGAATGGAAAGCCAGCATTTCTTGCTGAACTCAAAAAGAAAACAGAAGCGGAAGACGGAGATTTGATTTTCTTCGGAGCAGGGGCAGACCTTGTTGCAGCGGGTGAACCGCTGGGTGCGGTGCGTTCTGCACTAGGGGACAAATTTAATCTCAAAGATCCGAACGAGTTTGCGTATCTCTGGGTGTACGACT
Source organism: uncultured Candidatus Peribacteria bacterium (assembly GCA_964578905.1). GTDB lineage: Bacteria > Patescibacteriota > Gracilibacteria > UBA4473 > UBA4473 > CAZVBV01. The sequence continues at coordinate 1,403 of CAZOER010000004.1, forward strand.
TTCCTTTGTTTGAAAAGAAGGACGACGGCTCAATGCAATCGGCGCATCATCCGTTCACCAGTCCGCACCACGATGACCTTCAATATCTTGAATCAGAACCGATGAAGGTGCGATCATACGCGTACGACATCGTTCTCAACGGTGTGGAACTCGGAGGAGGATCAATCAGAATTCACGATCCGAAACTGCAGCACAAGATGTTTGAGGTTCTTGGACTCAGCGAAGAAGAAACGCAGATGAAATTTGGACACATCTTGAAAGCCTTTGAATATGGATGTCCGCCACACGGTGGATGTGCGATGGGACTTGATCGAGTGGTGATGATGTTCGCTGACGAACCCAATATCAGGGAGGTTATGGCGTTCCCAAAGAATCAATCCGCTCAGGATCTCATGCTTGGTGCACCATCAATCATGCCTGAGAAGGAAGTGATGGAGCAGAATATTAAGGTTGTAAATGAAGAATAAAAACCAGTTATATTTAGACATTCTTAAATTCCTTAGTAAGGAGAATAAAGCGATGTTTCCTAATGAGATTCATGATTATTTCAGAGAACGAGAGAAGGACTCAATTGTACTTGACGAAATATTGGATAGTCTGGCTCATTCACAATTGATTATACATGGCCACAAAGGATGGAAAATTTTGGCTACTGGGAATTTAAAATTACTTGAAATAGAACATTCAAATAGCCAAGAAAGAAGTGCTCAAAAAGCATTGGGAGTTGCGAAAGAGAATTTTGAACTCGCATTTTGGACAGCTATTGGAATGGCAGTTATCTCTATCGTAGGAATTATTGTAGCTTCAGTTTTATCTTATGGCTGGCAAACAGATCAAATAGAACTTCTTCAGGAAATATCGGAGAAGCTCAACACAACTATTGTCATTCCGAGCGTAGTCGAGGAATCCCTTTAGTCAGCACACGATAAAAGAAGGGATCCCTCCGCGTTGGTCGGGATGACAGGACTTTTATTGAGAATGAAATTCTATTTCTTCAACTTCTTCTCCAAATCATGTATCTCGTCTCGCAGTAATGCCGCTCTTTCGAAGTCCAAATTCTTCACAGCAATATCCATCTCGGCATTGAGCTCTTTAATCATCCGCTCAATCTGATCATGCTTCTTGAGCTTATCAAAGTTCCTCGTCTTCCCTCCTGAAAGGTCCTTGGAGATGTCTATAATCGCTTTTTTAATCGTTGTCGGTGTGATGTTGTGTTTTTTGTTGTACGCCTCTTGAATCGTACGACGTCGTTCAGTTTCCCCAATCGCAGCTTCCATCGCAGGAGTGTGTTTGTCGGCATACATGATAACGTGTCCTTTATCGTTTCGTGAAGCCCGTCCAATCACTTGCAACAACGCATCGCGAGAACGCAAGAATCCTTGCTTGTCCGCATCGAGGATGCAGATGAGTGAGACTTCTGGCAGGTCGAGTCCTTCTCGGAGGAGATTAATCCCGACGACCACATCGATTTTCCCACTTCGCAGTTCTGTCAAAATCTCAATTCGTTCCAATGTTTCAATTTCAGAGTGCAGGTATTTCGCTTTTATTCCTGCTTCAATGAGATATTCGGATAAATCTTCAGCAGATTTTTTTGTTACCGTGGTAATCAAAACACGATCCCCTTTTCCGATAGTCGTTCGTACCTCGCCCAAGAGATCATCAATCTGGTTTTTCGTTGGTCGTACTTCAAGAGTTGGGTCAACGAGTCCCGTCGGACGAATTATCTGTTCTGCAAAATCTTTCTTTTCGCAGTGTTCGTGTTCGTATTTCCCGGGCGTCGCAGAAACATAAATCGCTTGTTTCACTCGATCTTCGAATTCTGTGAATTTCAGTGGACGGTTGTCCATAGCGGAAGGAAGTCGGAACCCGTGTTCAATCAATGTTTCTTTTCGACTGAGGTTTCCGTTAAACATTCCTCCAACTTGGGGAATCGAAATATGTGACTCATCTACAAAACAGAGAAGATCATCGGGAAAGTAGTCCAACAATGTTGCTGGTGGTTCGCCTTCATTTTTTCCAGACAGATACCGTGTGTAGTTCTCGATACCATTCACATACCCCATCTCTCGGAGCATTTCCAAATCATAGGTTGTTCGTTGTTTGAGCCGATGCGCTTCGAGTTTCTTGCCGGCTTTTTCCAGTTCTTTTAATCGTACTTCCAAATCTTTTTCAATTTCTTTCACACACTGTTCGACTTTTTCAGGCGTCGTTACTTGGTGTTTTGCAGGGAAGATCATCACCTCGTCTTCTTCTTTAAAAATTTCTCCGGTGAACGCGTCCACTTCAGAAATTTTATCCAAATTGTCTCCCCAGAATTCTAACTGATACGCGGAATCGGAGTTCGGCATGAAGATCGTAATCACGTCCCCAAGCACCTCAAACGTTCCTCGTTGGAGATCGGTCTTCGTTCGTTCGTATTGGATGTCCACAAGCTTTCTCAAAAATTCGGCACGGGGATAATCTTTTCCTTTTTCGATTTTGAATGCTAATTTTTCATAGGTTTCCACATCTCCCAGTCCGTAAATACACGACACAGAAGAAATAATGATCACATCTTTTCGCGTGAGCAAATTCACTGTGGCCGCGTGCCGGAACTTCTCAATCTCTTCATTGATCGTCGCTTCTTTCTCAATAAACGTATCGGTTCTCGGCATATACGCCTCGGGTTGATAGTAATCGTAATAACTCACGAAATATGAAATCGCATTGTCCGGAAAAAACTGTTGGAACTCCGCACAGAGTTGTGCGGCCAAGGTTTTATTGTGCGCCAAAATAAGTGTCGGACGTTGCGTCTTTTGTATAAGATTCGCCATCGTAAACGTCTTCCCTGTCCCCGTTGCTCCGAGCAATGTCTGATGACGAAGACCGTTTTTAAGCCCTTTTTCGAGCTTTGCAATCGCGGTCGGTTGATCACCGGTAGGTTTGAAGTCTGAAACGAGGTTGAATAATTTTTTAGCCATAATTTAAGGGCTATCAATTCTGCCTCAAAAATGCGTTTTTGGCAAGCAGAAAGAGGCTGAATGGGTATAGAAAAACCCCTCCCCCTGATCAAGTCAGGGGCAAGCTCCAGTTTCTTAAAAATGAAATTATAAACACACAAACCCACTCTGAATAAAACTCAGATTAGAAATTTTTTTGTAATACAAAAATGATTAGTTTTTCCCTTCGTTAATGAGAAGGTAGAGGGCAGAGAGCCCAATGAGAACGTACACGATCGTAATGATGGTCGTGAGACTTCCAAAAATAATCTGGACAATGTCCATTTGGAATAACCCCATCAACCCCCAATTCAACCCCCCGATAATGAGGAGTACGAACGCGACTTTCCCGAGTTTGTTGTAGTGCTTCATGGGAAATAGGTTAGGAAGCATCCCTCACTTTGCACGAACACATAAAAAAAGTCAAAAAAGGAAGCACTCTTCAGAATTCATTCACAAACGAGTCTTTTATTTTTCCTTGTTGTATTTTTCCAAAAAATCTTCGGCAACAGATTTCCCTTTCTTAAAGATATTGAGACCTACTTTCTTTGATTTTTCTCTATTTTCCTTTGATGACAGAAGCAGTGAAAGCACTGATCCTACGGCTCCTCCGACAACAATACCAGTGAGCAAATCGTTCTTTTTCTTGTTTTCTGACATTTTGTAAAAATAAGTAACTACTTCTCCTGATTATACCACGAGTTAGGCCCCTTTGTCAAACGTTGCACGCAGTTTTGCCCCGCATTTTGAGGTCACATTTTGCGTCACATTGTCGAAATGTTCTTTGAGTTCTTTCTCATTGATAGTTCCTTTTGCAGATTGGAATTCCAAGTGGAAGGCTAAATTCTTCAATCCTTTTCCGAGTTTTACCTCATCAACGAATTCATCGAAGAGTTCCACGTTCCGCAAGAGTGATGAGGATTCATGCATTACTTTCACGAGATCAGCCATAGCGGTTTTCTTGTCCATGACAAGTGATACGTCGAGGAAGATAGAAGGGAAGGCGGAGATTTTTTTGTATTTCAGATCCGCACTCATTGAACATTCAAGCAGTTTCGGGAGGTTGATTTCCGCAAATGCAAAGGCAGATTTTCTCACCGGATGAACTCCGGGATGAAGAACAGAAAGTTCTCCAATGTGTTGATCATTGACCCAGACTTCCGCTGATTTAGAGGGATGCGAGTAGGCACTTGAACTGGTCGCCGTACGGAATTCCGCATTTACTTTGCATTCTCCAAAGAGCAGTACAAGTTCTTTTTTCAGCGCGAAGAAGAGATCGTTTTCTTTCCCTCCTACTTCCGCCAACATGATTGAGAGGTGCGATTCTTCGATTGGCAACACCTCCTTCGTCTTGATGTATGTTTTTCCGATTTCAAAGAGTTTCAACTTGTTGTGCGTTCGGAGCTCTGACTCAATGTTTTTCACCATCGGTGAAATGAGCGTTGTTCGCAAGTGTGTGTGTTGCTCTGTGAGTGGGTTCGCCACAGAAATAAAGTTGTCTTCGCCTGTGAACTTTTGATCAAAATCATTCGCGAAAGAATAGTTGTAGACCTCCATCAGATTCCGTGTTTCGCAAAAATCTCGAATTTTCCATTCCAGATTTCTCAGGTGATTCACTCGAGGTGGGTGGATATGGAGTCGGGGAAGACTGGCTTCAATATTTTCAAATCCGTAGAGTCGAACGATTTCTTCAATCAAGTCTTCAGCAATCGCGATATCTTTTGTCGCTCGGTTACTCGGCACATCGACAAGGAACACGCCTTTCTTTTCTTTTACTCCAAAGCCAGTCGCTTGGAGTTTCGCTTTGATTTCAGGATTCGGAATCGCGAGTCCAGAGAGAGACCTGACATGTTCTGGATCAAGAGTGAGCGTGAGTGGTTTTGCCTTTGTCGGATAGATATCGGTCATAGCTCCTTCGATTTTTGCATTTGGGCAGCTCTTCAATACCATTTCTGTTGCGGCTGTTATCACATCATCGCACATCTCGGGATCGAGAGATTTCTCGTATCGGATAGAACTTTCTGATCTGAGCCCCAGTCGATGGGATGTTTTTCGGATAGACACCGGATCGAAGTTCGCACATTCAAAAATGATATCGGTTGTTTTTGCGGTTACTCCTGATGCCATTCCTCCCATAACTCCTGCAACCGAGAGCACTTTTTTCTCGTCAGCAATCACCATGTCTTCAGGCGTGAGTTCATATTCCAACTCATCAAGGGTAAGGAGTTTTTCTCCTTGTCGAGCTTGTCGAACCACAATTGTACCCTCAACCTTACTCGCATCAAAGACGTGCATCGGCTGTCCGTATTGGAACAGGATTACGTTGGTGATATCTACAAGATTGGAAATAGATTTCGTTTCCAGATTTCCCAATAATCGTTGTGTATCCAGATCAGATGGGGCAATTTTAATTCCGTTTATCTTTACCGCACAAAATCGTCGACATTTATCAGTTTCGATTTTTACTTTTTGTGAATCTCCTTTTGACGGGAATTTTACTTTCGTTTTTTGAGGTTTAAGTTTCCTTCCAAAGATAGCACTCAATTCTTGTGCAAATCCATTGTGTCCCCAGAGATCAGGCCGGTGTGTGAGGGACTTATTATCAATATCGAAAAGCATATCTTTATTTCCCTCGATTACTTCTTCAAGTTCCGCTGTGTGCAGAGTGATACTTTTCCCCACTTCTTCAGCAGAGAGTCCCTTGAGGTCTACAAGTTCCTGAAGCCAGTTGAAGGAGAGTTTCATAGTGTGTTGAGTGGGGTACCGAGAACCGCTTCACATTCGGCTGGTAAAATCCAAATACCGTGATCAGGTTCATCACCTTTTGGAAGTCCGAGTTCGTCGCGAGAACAAATCATTCCTCGTGAAACAACGCCACGAATTTCTCGTTCTCCGATCATAAAGTTTTCTCCGAGCACTGTTCCAACCGTTGCCACTGGCACAATCGCGCCAACGACAATATTTACTCCACCACAGAGAATCTGTTCGACAACTCCATTTCCAATGTCTGTTTTTGTTACCCGCACCTTTGTCATTTTTGGATCTGGATGCGTTTCGATTTCCAAAATTTTTCCAATCACAATCTTTCCATCACACTTTTTGAGAACTTCCTTCTCTGTTTCAGGGATATTGAGAACAACCGAGTTGATTGAACAAGACCCGCAACATGATGATTTCTTAGCGCCGAATATTTTTTTCCAAAAGCTCATAATTCAAATAATAAATTCCTCCAAATGGTACGAATTTTCACGGAAAAGGGAAGTGGTGGCTCGAGACAGATTTGAACTGTCGACCTCTGGGTTATGAATCCAACGCTCTCACCAACTGAGCTACCGAGCCACTTCATGAACTGGGTCGATTGTAGTTTTTCCGAGCCTCTGGTCAAATCAAAACCCCAATCGTTCCCGCAATAATCCCATACAGCAACAATGGCCAAATGGTCTTCTTTAAAATAACACCCTCTTGTCCCACGAGTCCAAGAACAGCGCATCCTGCGACAATATTCTGGATACTCACCATGTTTCCCATCGCGCCACCGACATTTTGCAGGGCCAAGACATTGGCAACATTCAAATCGAGAGACTGAGCCGTGGCCAGTTGTATCCCTCCAAAGGTAAGATTGGCAACAGTATTAGACCCCGAGAAAAAAGCTCCGAGGGCTCCGAGAAAGGGCGCAAAAAAGTTCCATGTACTGCCCGTGATATCAGCGAGCATTTCCCCAATGATAAAAGCAGGAGCGTTGTCACCCACCATCAAGAGCTTCACAAACACAAGGGCTCCAAAAAGCGCCAGTGCAGGCTTTTCCATTCGATGCAATGTGGTGTAAAAAATTGTGTGTTGTTTTTCTTTATTCACCTTCAAGACAAAGAAGGAGAGCAGAACAATGAGGAGAAACGGAATAAAAGAGGGCACGTAGAGAAGTGCATGCGACCACGAGAGATCGGTTCCCAGTATGTGTCGCCATTGCAATACGAGCGATGGATTGATCAAGAATTCTCCAATGGGAGTCATTCCCCGGATAGAGAAATCAGTTGTCGTGAAAAAATGCTTTATCCCCAAAGCATCAATTCTCGTTATCAGCAAAATTGCAACGGTTCCCAGAAGAGGAAAAAATGCCCGTCCTAGATTTTTGATTTTCTTCTTTGCCATCTTCTTTGTCTGCACGAGCCCAATGTTTTTCTTTGCAAAAAACACGGTTAATCCGAGTCCTACAACACCTCCGATGAGAGCTGGGAACTCAATGCTCACAAAAGAAAGAAGGGCGTAGGGAATAATGCAGGAGAGAATCGAGAGCAGTACGAAGATGAGATTCTTGCGAATATCGTTCCACGAAATAAGAAATCGCAGTGCTACGATTGGAATTATGAGTCCAATAAACGAATGAATCAGCGCACTTTTATTTCCAATTTCATTCAGCATTGCGGTTGTCAGTTCCAGATTTCCCAGTCCAAACCATGTCGGCATTCCCACCGCACCAAAGGAAACGGGGACAGTATTCATCACGAGACAGAGCATCACAACCCGCACGGGATTGAATCCCAATCCCACCAGAATCGGTGCTGCCAAAGCGACAGGAGTTCCAAATCCACTCGTGCCTTCGATGAAAAAAGCAAAAGCCCATCCCACGATCATTATCTGTGCGACTTTATTTGTGGTAATCGTTTCGAGCCATTTCTGAATGGTCTTCAGTGCTCCAGAATCTTTCATGAGTTGAAACAAAAGCACTGCTCCCCACACTACAAGTATCGGAACAAAGGCCGTCAAAATTCCGGCGATGACATCCGCGTTCACCAACGTTAATCCGCTCCCAAAATAACAAAAACGGATCCCATACAAAAGAAGCGCCGAAAGAGGGAGTGCCACAAAAGAAGGAACGCTCTTTCGTTTGGTCATCATCCAAACCAGAAGCGCAATTGGCGCAAGTGATACGAGGAAATCAATCATTCCTTATTTTTTCCCTTCGTCGAGAGGGTTTTTTCCGGTGAAAGAAAAGTACATTACGAGAAGTCCAAGAAGGGCTGTGACCCACTGCCCGAAGACACTGAGGAATGAAAGAACTACCATTGCAAGTCCAACAAAGAAAATCGTTCGACGATTTACGGGTAACTTTTTAATGGTGCCTTCTACCTTGTGGTATTCGGAAGTTATCTCAGCAGAGGCCTTCTTCATAACACTTGGTCCTTCTGTTTTTGGAGCGTCGTTGTTTGGTTCTGTTTTTTTTGGAGGAGTCATAACAAAGAATAAAACTTTCCGTTAGTGTATGACACAACGAGTGAGGACGCAAAGTTTTTAAGAGGTTTGATCTTTGGAGAGTTCTTTATCCCATTTTCCATTACAGGCTTTTACCTCAAGATCGTCCATAGTGATGGTGATTGCGTGTTCCACCTCAATCAATGGAATCTCTGCTCGTTCCCAGGCATCTACAAGATTATCAATCCAATTTTTTTTCAAAAGGTCATCTTCTCGATCCAATATATCAGAAGGAGAGAGCTTTGTATCAGAAAGAGACTCCCATGACTCTCCGATTTGTCCAAGAACCTGTTCGGTAATTTTTTTTTGCTTTGGGTGGTGAATTGCCTCAGCAGTGTTTTCACCAGGGGAGACATTTAGTTCTTCACAAGCCGTACGCATAATTCGACGAATCAAATGTTTTCGGTTTCGAACAACCTCAAGCACTTCTCGCAGTTTCGTATATTTCTCTGGATTAAAATTCCATCGAGATTCCCCCTTTCCATCATCGCCTTCTCCTGCAAATTTAAACAGTGAATTTCGAACAAGGATTTCTTTTTCTTTTGCGGATTGAAGACTCTGTCCATTGCTCACAACGGCTACATATCCATTTTTATTTCGAAGGGATACAATTCTCCCCTCATTATTAAGCAGTCTTTTGTACGCTCCTTTTTCAAGATTGCATGATTTTGAAGTTCGTAATCGATTAAATTCTTTCACTTCTTTCTTTTCATTTTTTGCTGAAGGCAATCCTTCAGTACACTTTTTTGCAATGAAGTGAGTTATATTTTTTGAAATCCCTTCTACTTTTTCTTGAATTTCAGAAGGAACTTTTTCTGATTGGAATTCGATTTCAACAAATGGCGCTTCTCGTAAAAATTTCACCAAAATAATACACGGATTTTCAGCATCGTTCTGGAATTCAAAACGAAAAGCCATTTTTCCAATACTTTCACTATTTTTCACCTGTGTAACATTTATAGACGCGTCTTTTAATTGCTCATTTACCTCTGGAAGAATACTATTTCCAAAATTTGGAGCTTTTAATCGCAAGACTTTATCGTAAGGGTTTCGTTGTTTTGAATTGCAGTAATCAAACTTACCCCGAAAGGCAATATCGTCATTTCGGATTTGGTCATAGATGGGGGATTCTTGGAAATTCAAAAACCATTCTTTGAAGACTTTTAATCGCTCTCGATTGTTTTTAATTAGTTCTTCTTTTTGTTGCTGTTTCTCCTTTTCCTCGCTCTTCCTTACTTCTTCTTGCGCAGATTCTTCTTCCTTCTTTTTAAAATCGTTTACAATTTTTTGAATTTCTTCTTTTAAGTCTTTGTTTAGTATTTCTAATGAAACAGTTTCTTCTTCGTGTAAAAATGTGATTTTAAAATTCTCGCCAGAGACAAGAATGAACGGAACTCCATCAATTTCTAATTCATCAATACTGTTTTGTGAAAACGTAATATTTAAGCTTTCTCCGACTCGAGTAATAGTGGCGAGTTTAGGATCTTCTGAAAGCAAATACCAGAGCCCAGCTTCGATATTCTTTTGACTCGCTTCAAGAATCTTTTGTGGAAGTAGGTCGTTTTGTAGTGAAGGAATTGGAACAGATTCTTCTTCAGAGGTGTCTTGAGGATCTTTTTCATCGGTATCTAATTCTTCTTTGATCTCCCGAGAGAGTCGCAAAGGAACTCCCTTCGTTCGAGAACTTTTGTCTTCCCCAAAAGAGAGTTTTACATTTAAATTTGTCCCATGAAAGTGAGATTCAATCGTTTGGATAAAGTCAGAGAAGTTTATGTCGACACCTCCGTCTGCTGACTTTGAAAAAGACGTAATATCCAAAGGAAAAATATCTCCATTTATTGAGATCCAGAGGGTATTATTTTCGGGTGTATTATTAAGGTAAATTTTATTTCTTCCTCGATTTGAAAAGTTCGGAACAGATGGTTTTTCGGGAGATATAATTTTTTCGGTAGTATCTTTTGTATCGGTCACAAGTCTTTCGCTAACAACTTCTTTTCGGGATTCCTCTTGAGCCTGCTCATGTTCTTCTTTTTTCCATTTTTCAAAAAGAACTCGTAGACTATGTGGAAGCTTCGATGCGGAATTCGAATTCCTTCTTTTTTTTGTTTTCGCATTCATCTCTTTTTTCCAAAACCATTCAAGTAGTTTTCGGAATTCAGAGTCATGTCCAATAGTGCCATCTTTTTCAATCCATTTAGCAAACTCACTCCAAACACGAGAAAACTCTTTTTCTTTTGAATATTCTTCGAAAGAATAGGCGCATTCTATTTCTCTAAAAAGGAGAAGGATTATTCCTTGAAAAGTTTCTCGCTTTTGACCTTCATCGAGATGAGAAAATGTTTTTAGAGCCAAGAAAAATTCATCCCATTGAAACTGATATCCGTCTTCAGAAACTCTTTGGAAAGGGTGTAGATCTTTTGCTGTTGAAGCAGATACATCATCACTCTCTTGTTCTGTATCTTTTTTGTTCAAGACTCCCGGAGGAGTAGCAATAGAATATTTAAGAACTCCTTCGTAACGAAGATCAAATCGGGAAGGAACTTTATTTAATTTCTCAATAAAAAGTGGCAAACAAACAATAGCTCTTTCTGCATAAAGATTTGTAGCCAGCTCAAGGATTTCTGTTTTATGTGTTTCTACAAAATGACGTTGGAGCGCAGATTCATCTACTTGGGGAATGTCTTGGCTTTTTCCAGAAAGAGGGGGCGGGAAATTTATTTTTGATAAAGCAGGAAACTCCAAATCAGTTTTTGTAATTTCTATCGTAGTAACAAATTTTTGCATTGTCTTAAGAACGCTCTCGAAGTGTTTTATTTCAGGAACATCTTTGCTTTTTGCAGCGTAAAGAATAAATTTTAAACTACGGAGCACATCTTTGTCTGCAAGAATTTCTAGTGTTTTCAATGCTTTTTCGTCTTCATTTTTGCAATCTAAAATTTCTTGAAAAAGCTTAGAAAATCCAATTACATCCCAGATTTCAGAAGCTTCCATATCATCAAAAAGGAGATGAACATTTTCTAAAGAGCCGGGAGCAATTTCTGCAAATTCAAGCAGTTCTAAATACAATTGTTCCCGTTGGATGTTTACCAACTCACTTGTCTTTTGAGGATGCTTTTCGATTGTTTGTTTCATTTGTAATATTTCCTCTCTTTTTTACACATTTTTACTAAAATGTCAACCTCATCCTTTGCTTTTTCCCTAAAAATCCATACAAAGGGTGCGACATGAATACTGATTTTTGGAAAGAACTCAAGCGACCGATTCTTGTACTGGCTCCAATGGCAGGATATACGGAAAGTCCCTTTCGTAGACTGGTCAAAGAGATCGAGCCTTCGACAGTTTTAATTTCAGAACTCATTTCCGCGGAAGCATTACGACGAAACAAAGAGAAAACACTCCGGATGACAGAGTTTACACCAGAAGAAAAAGGATATTATTGTGTGCAGCTCTTTGGAAATGATGAGCAGGCGTTCATTGAGTCAGCGAAGGTGGTGGAAGAAATTGGAGCGGATGGAATCGATCTCAATCTGGGTTGTCCCTCGCCCAAAGTCATCGGATCGGGGCATGGTTCAGCACTTTTGAAAGACCCCAAGGCCACGGCAAAAATGATTGGGGCACTCGTGAAATCCACAAAATTACCTGTTTCCGTGAAGATGCGATTGGGGTTTTATGATGACAAAGATTTAATTGAAACCGCTAAGAGTTTCGAAACAGCTGGGATTTCATCCCTTGCGATTCACGGAAGAACTACCGCACAGAAATTTAGCGGAAAAGCGAACTGGGAAAAGATTTACGAAGTAAAAAAGCATCTCAAGATTCCCGTTATCGGAAACGGTGACATTACTTCCGCAACTATTGCGAAGGATCGATTAAAGAATCTCGATGGCATCATGATTGGACAAGCGGCATTGCGAAATCCTTGGATTTTTGCGCAGTGTCGGGCGATTTTTGATGGGAAAGAAGTCCCCCCCAAGCCAACACTCGAGCAACAACTCGACTTCTTCCGAAAACACGCGCAGTTGGCTGTGAAATACAAAAATGAGAAATGGGCGATGACAGAACTGCGCAAACACTTCGCACACTTTGTTCGAGGGATTCCTCATGCATCGAAGTTTCGTGATCGATTGATTCGCGTAGAAACTTTGGCAGACATGGAAGAAATCTTTGCAGACATTTTGGAGTCGTCCCGATTAGACAAATAAGATACGTATCCTAAAATGAGCTCATGAAATTTCTCAAACGAATAGCGCTTTTCTTGCTCGTAAATATCGCCGTAATTTTACTTCTTACGACGGTGGCGAGCGTCTTTAAGATTGACCTCTACTACCTCAAACCATACGGACTGGATCTGACGGCGTTGATGATTTTCTCTGCGATTATTGGATTCGCGGGAAGTTTTATTTCCCTCCTTCTCTCCAAACAAATGGCGAAGTGGATGATGAAGGTGAAAGTTTTTACCGAAGCGCACGATGCGCATGAACGAAAATTAATCGACGTTGTTTCGCGTATTGCGGCGCAACTGGAAATTAAAATGCCAGAGGTTGGGATTTATTCTTCCCCCGAGGTAAATGCTTTTGCGACCGGACGATCTCGAAATCACTCACTCGTGGCAGTGTCATCAGGACTCCTTCAAGAACTAAACGAAGACGAGCTCGAAGGCGTACTCGCGCACGAGATGGCACACATCGCGAATGGCGACATGGTGACGATGACCCTTCTTCAAGGAGTGATTAACACATTTGTTATCTTCCTTTCACGAGTGGTCGCCTATGCGGTCATGAATGCTCTCGGAAAGGGTGGTCGCGACATGGGATATTTCATGTACTACATTGTATCGATCGTTTTCCAGATTATTTTTGGAATGATTGCTTCGACCATTGTCTTTGCATTCTCTCGACGACGAGAGTTCAGAGCGGATAGAGGTGGGGCAGAATTTGTGGGGAAAGCGAAGATGATTGCGGCCCTCAAAAAATTGAGCACGCTCACAAATCGAGTTGATACGAAGCAAGCCGCACTTGCGACAATGAAGATATCAGACAAACGCGGACGCTTTGGGAAGATATTCAGCACGCATCCCCCGATGGAAGAAAGAATTGCGCGATTGGAACAATTGAGACAAAATTGACACTAGGACGTTGAGCAATAAAATCGGTGACGCGTAAGGTCCCGTAGTTCAACGGATAGAACATTAGTTTGCGGAACTGGAGATCCAGGTTCGATTCCTGGCGGGACCGCCACAGTGTTTCCCAAGACTATAGTTTGACAAGCTTTTAAAAACAGTTACTTTTGCCCAAGTTAAATTGAAATCATGGTAGAAAACAACGAACAGATCGATTCAAAGGAACAACTAGACTACAAAGAATATGTACGTCTTCCTATTTTCAAATCAGAAGAAGAAAAATGGGCTTATATGGAAGACATTGGAAATAGAGAAAAATTATTCCCACTCATCCAAGGAGGAATGGGACTGCAGGTTTCAAATGTGGAATCAGCGACAGCGGTTTCAAACGAAGGAGGAATTGGAACGCTATCAGGAGCGATTCCTGCCGTTGTTGAGACATATGAAGAAATTGATGGGAAGAATTTAGGAATGCCAGAGAATCGAAAAATTTCACACGCTAATAATGCGAAACGGTTTAAAGCAGATATCGATGCTTTCGCAGAAAATACAGGTCATCAGATTCGAGCGGTAAACATTATGAAAGCGGTTACGGATTTTGAGGAACTTGTTGAAATTGCTGGAAAGTCTGAGAAAGTTGATATGCTTTTTGTGGGAGCTGGACTCTACACAAAATGTTCCGAAGCAATGGAAAAATATCCACATATGAAATTTGTGCCGATTGTTTCTTCTGAAAAAGTAGCGAGTTTCTTTCGGAACAGGGTTACGAAAAAATCAACAGAAAAACTCTATGCAATTTATATTGAACACCCGTTTGCAGGGGGGCATGATGGGTATGAAAAAAACGATGATTATACAGATCACGAAGCCATGAAAGCACAATATAATCCTCAAAAACTCTATAACGAAACTCGGGAAACAGTACCTGATACACCTCTTATTCTTGGAGGGAGTGGAATCGCTGATAATAACGACGTCAAAGAAGCCTACGATATAGGATTTAGTGGAGTAGCGAGTGGAACAATGTTTTCTTTGGCAGAAGAATCAGGATTTCCAGAAAATGTAAAAAAAGAAGTCATTCTCAATAAAAAAATGCCAACAATTGTCACAAAAAGCAGTCCAGCCAATATGCTTTCGACAAGTGTTGATAATGGATTTCTTGCTCGTCTAGAAAAGATGAGAGATGCAGTCGTTAAGAATGCAGAAGAATTTGAAACAACGGAATACACTGAATATTTCAAAAAATGTATTCGAGAATGTATTGATTGTATTGGTGCGAATTGTCAGTTTCGAAAAGGAAAAACACCGTATTGTATTGCGGATGCTTTAAAAAATACGATTTTAGGAAAACTTGATTCACTTGTCTTTACGGGAAAAGTTCGTGATAGAGCAATTGACCTTCCGATTTTTGAAAACGGAAATATTCCTACAACAAAAGAAATTTATGCGTGGTTAGCAGGGAATGAAGATACTCCTGTTACGGTTTAATTTTCCCAAACTTTCGTTTTCCAACCTTCAAGACTTCACCACCACTAATTTTCACAGTGGCATTTGGATCGTCTATTTTTTTATCATTGAAAGTGACCCCACCTTGCTGAACCAATCGGCGAGCTTCTGATTTGGAAGGAGAAAAGTTTGTCACATCGGTGATGAGATCGAGAATGCTGATTTCAGATTTCCGGGTTTTAAACTCAGGCATCTCGTCTGGAATCTCTTTCTTCACAAACTTTGTGATGAAATCCTGATATCCTGCTTCGGCTGATTTCTCGTCATGAAGCCATGTCACGATGTGTTTCGCAAGAGAGACCTTGGCATCTCGAGGAGCGTCTTTGATTTTTTTCTTCACATCTTTCATATCTTCTTCGGTGAAGATTTCGTAGTACTGTTCCATCACGTCGTCAGGAATCGCCATGAGTTTTCCAAACATTTCTTTCGGTTCTTCATCGAGAGAAACGAAGTTGTTGTAGGACTTACTCATCTTTCGTCCGTCCGTTCCATTGATAATCGGTGTTGCGAGCACAAACTTCTCACGGTTGTTGTAGACTCGTTGAAGCGTTCTTCCCATGAGCATGTTGAAGGTCTGGTCTGTTCCCCCAAGTTCCAAATCTACATCCATCACCACTGAATCATACCCCTGCAAAAGTGGGTACATGATCTCGTGTCCGAAGATAGGCTTCCCGTCTTTGAGTCGTTTTTGGAACATGTCCCGTTCCATGAGTTGTTGCACAGTAACCTTTCCCATGAGCTTCACGATGTCGGCGTAACTGAGTTTGTCCAACCAATCACCGTTGTATTTCACTTCTATTTTTTTGAAATTCAAAATCTTTCCCGCTTGTTTTTTCCAGTCTTCAAAGTTCGCTTTGATCTCTTTGTCCGTCAAAACCGGACGCGTTGTATCTCGTCCTGTCGGGTCTCCGATACGCACCGTTCCATTTCCAACAAGCAAAATAACGTGATGCCCGAGGTCTGCGAATTGTTGCAGTTTCTTCAACACCACCCCATGTCCCAACGTGAGCAATGAGCCGGTTGGATCAATCCCCAAATACAATCGAATCTTTTTCTTTTCCATAAGTTCCGCTAACTTCTCCTGCTTTGGAAGAACTTCAGCGACCCCTCTGCTTAACACATGTTGGATTTCTTTTTTGCTCATTTTAACTAAGATAGGACGGTGAAAATACTGCCACACAAGTTCTCGAAAATCAATTTTAAAGCGCTCAAAGCGGAGCTTTGGTTCTGGGTTGGGTTCGGAGTTTTCTTGTTTGCGATTGGGAAAGTGATGGATGAACAGGTGTTTGCATTTATCGAAACGTATTTGAGATGTCCTACGATTGATCACTATATTCTCTTTCTTACAGAAGAATTGCTGTGGTGGGTGCTTGTCCTTTTTGCGTTGGTGACAGGATACCGTGTGTGGACGAATCCCGATAATCAAACAAAGTTATTGCCAGCATTATTTGCGCTCGTGGCGACGGGAATATTGGCATTTGTGTTTAAGTCATTATTTGGGATTCCGCGACCATTTATCGAAATGGGACTCATTCCCCTCACACATGCTCCGTCAATGAGCTTTCCGTCGTTTCACACGGCAGTAGCGTTTGCCCTGTTGATTCCGTTTATGAGGATTTCCCGAGTTATTGGAACGACATGGCTTCTCTTTGCTTTGTTTATTGGATTGGCGAGAGTGTACGAGAACCTCCATTATCCTTCTGATATTGCAGGGGGAATATTTTTAGGAGGAATCGTGGGGTCGTTTTTCTCACATCCTGATATCAAAAAAATACTCGAAGTGCTGTGGGAAGAACTCGAATTTCGTCGGCAGAGTCTGCACTTTGTGGCCGGATTTATGGCCGTGTTTGCGCACTGGGCAGGGTTCTTGCGACTGCGACATATTGCAGTTCTCCTTGTCGTGGGGCTGATGATTTCTTTACTCACGCAAAAAGGAAAACTCTCCTTCGTGCAGAAATTGTTGAAATTCTTTGATCGCCCTCGAGATAAAAACTTCCCTGGACGAGGGGCGTTCTATCTTCTCCTTGGAATTTTTATTACCTTCCTGCTCTTTCCGATCAAGATTGCGTATGCTGCCATCCTTATTCTCTCAGTAGGGGATTCCTTAAACAGACTCTTTGCGAGCAAGGTCCCAGGGCATTTGAAATTCCCATGGAATCGGCGCAAGAACTGTCTTGGGGTGAGTATTGGAATTGTTGCGGGAACACTTGTCGCTCAATTTTTTGTGCCGATTATTCCAGCCTTTCTGGCTTCAGTTTTTGCGATTGTAGGAGAAACAGTTCCGATTCGATTTGGAAAATTTTATATTGATGACAATATATTTGTTCCGCTTATCGCAGGAGGTGTGTTGATGGTTTTGACGTAGAAACTACTTCCGCGCAAAGTACTCCTTCAAGAACATTCCGGTGTAACTTTTTTTATTCTTCGCCACCTCTTCAGGGGTTCCTGTGGCAATAAGTTCACCACCAAGAGTTCCTCCCTCTGGTCCTAGGTCGAGTAAATGATCACAGGATTTAATCACGTCGAAGTTGTGTTCAATAACGATCACAGAGTTTCCTTTGTCCACGAGTTTTTGCAGTACGGTTAACAGCTTTTTCACGTCAGAGAAGTGGAGTCCAGTCGTTGGTTCATCGAGAATGTAAATGGTTTTTCCCGTTGCTTTCTTCATCAACTCCGTTGCGAGCTTCACTCGTTGTGCCTCACCCCCAGAGAGTGTTGTTGCACTTTGTCCGAGATGAATATAGCCCAGTCCCACTTCTACAATCGCTTTGAGTTTTTGTTCGATGTGCGGAAAGTTGGCAAAGAATTTCTCCGCTTCTTCCACGGTCATCTCAAGGACGTCTGAGATTGATTTCCCACGGTAGGTAATCTCTAGGGTCTCTTCATTATACCGGTGCCCAGCACAGACTTCACATGGCACGTATACGTCTGGCAAGAAGTGCATCTCGATCTTCTTTATTCCATCTCCAGAACACACCTCACATCGTCCTCCTTTCACATTAAAACTAAATCGTCCTGCGTTGTATCCTCGAACTCGTGCTTCTGGCACCTGTGAGAATACTTCTCGGATGTCGGTGAAGACACCTGTGTAGGTGGCAGGATTTGATCGAGGCGTTCGTCCAATCGGGCTTTGATCGATAGAAATAAGTTTATCCAATTGATCCATCCCCGTTACTTTGTCGTGCGCTCCAGATGGTTTCTTGGCACGATTGAGTTCTCTCGCCAAGGTCGGTACCAAGATTCGGTTAATCAAGGAACTCTTTCCACTTCCAGAAACTCCCGTCACTCCCACTAATACTCCCAACGGAATATCAGCATCTACGTTTTGGAGATTGTTCTCTCGGGCATTGGTAATAGACAGCTTCCCAATTGCTCGTCGACGTACTTTTGGTACACGAATTTTTTGTCGTCCAAAGAGAAAGTCAGCGGTTTCAGACTTCACGTCTTTCATGTTTTTTAACGTTCCCGCGTAGACCAATTTTCCTCCATGCATTCCTGATTTTGGTCCGATTTCCACAATATAATCAGCCGATTTCATCGTGTCTTCATCGTGCTCCACGACAATCACGGTATTTCCGAGATCTCGTAAGTGTTTCAATGTTTCGATCAAACGATCGTTATCTCGCTGGTGGAGTCCGATTGATGGTTCGTCCAGAACATAGAGCACCCCTTGAAGTTGTGATCCGATCTGTGTTGCGAGTCGAATTCGTTGTGCCTCACCTCCTGATAATGTATTTGCTGCTCGTGAAAGATTTAAATATCCGAGTCCTACATTTTCCAAAAATCCGAGTCGATCCATCAATTCTTTCTGAATTGGGCGTACGATGTTCTCAGTTTCCTTTGTCATCTTGAGTTCCTCTGCCCACTTCTTTACCTCTGGTACAGGCATTTGTGTGATGTTCGCGATCGTTGTTTCCCCAATAAATACATTTCGTCCGTACACATTGAGTCGTGTCCCCTCGCAGGTTGCACAGGTTTTCTCACTCATGAATTCGTTCAATTTCTTTCGAACAAAGTCAGAATCAGATTCGTTGTATCGTTTCTCTGTTTGCTCAATAAGCCCAGGGAAGCTCGCTTCGGTTGTTCGGTTGTGGAACGCTCCTTTGAGTTTTACATTAAATTTCTCCTCTCCAAACCCAAGAAATAATTTCTCAAGGACGTCAGGTTTAATATCTTTGATTGGCTTATCGATTGAAAATTTATACTTATCTCCAATGGCTTCGAGCAAAGAGAAGTACCAATTTTGTGCGTTTGTTCCCAAACTTGCCCATGGGAGGATCCCCCCTTCTCTGATAGAAAGATTCGGATTGAGGGCGTTTTCTCGATCTACCTCAAGTCGGTATCCCAATCCATGACAAGACTCACACGCTCCATGAGGAGAGTTGAAAGAGAAGAGTCGAGGCTCAATTGGCGGGAAAGAAAATCCAGTTTCTGGATCTGACAAATGTTCTGAGAACAAAAAGTCAGACTTCGTGTCCATGTTGTAAACAATCAAAATTCCTTCTCCGAATTTCAAAGACGTTTCCACTGAGTCGAGAACTCGAAGACGATCGTCGTTCTTTTCTTCCACCTCTTCACCAGAATCGAGTTTCACATATTTCTTGGCATAATCGGCTTTTACTAAACGATCCACAATCACTTCAATATTGTGTTTTTTCTTTGGATCGAGTTCAATATCTTCATTAATCGTTGTTTCGTGTCCATCTACTCGTAGACGCACAAAACCCGCTTTTTGGATTTTATCCAACACGTTTTTATGCTCTCCTTTTTTCCCGCGAACCAATGGTGCGAGCACCATGAATTTGGTTCCATTTTTCCATTTATCAATGGCATCAAGAATTTGTCCTGGAGTTTGTTTTTCCAAAACCCTTCCATTCTCAGGATTGATCGGGATTCCCACTTTTGCGTAGAGCAATCGCAGGTAATCATACATTTCAGTCACCGTCCCGACAGTCGATCGTGGGTTTCGGGGCGCTGTTTTTTGATCAATAGAGATAGCGGGAGAGAGCCCATCAATAGAATCCACCTCAGCCTTCTCTTGTAGTTGTAAGAACTGCCGAGCGTAGGTAGAAAGACTTTCAACATATCGTCGTTGTCCTTCCGAGTAGATTGTATCGAATGCGAGGGAAGATTTTCCCGACCCAGAAACTCCAGTAATCACCGTGAGCTTCTCTCGAGGAATTTCTATGTCGATATTCTTCAAGTTGTGCATACGAGCGCCACGAACAACGATATTTTTAGTCATAATTTTTCTTAAGTAACGAAAAACCGCAGACAGGCGTCCGCGACCCGCGAAGCATAGTAATTGGATTGATTTTTGTCAAAAGTTTTGGTATAATATCTGGATGGGTATAGAAAATTCGGGTTCATGGAAATACACAAAGAAAGAACAGCTAAACGCTTTTCTGAGCGATGCTGAAAATGTTGAACAAACAGTGGAACGAGCGCTGGATTCAAAGAACAAGGCGAAAGAGCATGTCGTTCAGACGTCTTCAAACGAATTATCAATGATTAACGCAGATGTACTCGCTTCAAACGAAGCCGTCCATGAAGTTGAAGATGTGAAAAATGTGAATGATTTCTTGGCAAACCTCTCAGAACAAACTAAAGAAACATTGGGGAAATTGAGATTTGAAGGTTTGGCCTAAATCCAATGCTATAGATTATTTATGAGATCCCTGCTTTCGCAGGGATGACTTCGTCCAACGATTCGCAAAGCTCATCGGGACTCAGTCACTTTTCTAAAAATACGGTGAATAATTGCTTTCGCGTCTCTTGAATAGAGAAGCGCTTTTCAACAAACTCGCGTGCGTGTTCGGTGAAAATGGCCACATCGGCTGGGTGATCGGCAAAGAACCCAATAGTTTCTGCCAAGCTCATGGCATTCTGCGACTCAACAATAAGTGAGTGATTTAGTTTCTTCTGTGTTTTGGCTTCCAAGAACTGTTCATAACTTCTCATAATGTCTCGGGGGCCCGTTTCATTAAACACCAGTGTAAGTTTGTTCATCACCAGTCCCTCGATTACCGTTCGTCCAAAAGTCTCGGCTTCTGTTGGCAACACGAGCGCACAATCGTATTTTTTGAGTTCTTCAAACGGATCATCAACTTCTCCCACGAAATGCACGTTCTGGAGATTTCGATCCTGTGCGAATTTTTTAATCTCGCTCTCATATTCCTCAGTTCTTGGATCTTCGGGGAAAGAACTTCCCACAATGAAAAACTGAAGATCAGGGTTTCGTTCTTGAAGGAGATCAGCCACTTGGAGCGCAAACATCTGTCCCTTTCGCGGATCAATTCTTCCCATCATTAAAATGTTTTTGATTTCTTGTGGTGGCTGTCCATCGGGAACTTTTCGGAAATCAACCCCGTTCTCGATGAGGCGCATTTTTCGATAGTCCTGCTTGCGAATATGTTTCCGTAAATACTCTCGACACGGTGTGGAATTGGCAATAATGATATTGCATCGGCTCGTGATATTCCACAAAAGAAACTTTGGAATCGTGAAATCATGAATCATGACTACCCATTTTCCTGGGAGGAAGAAGAATGTTTTTGCCAAAAACATCACGAAATGTGTTCGCGGAGTGTTGGAAAAAAACTGTCGAGCGTTGTGGGTCTTCGCTAATTTCCGCAACTGCCATGCAGATTTCAAAAGAAGAAACACCGCTTTCACTTTCTCTACAAATCCACCACGCACAGATGGGAAGATGAAGTCTTGCACGTCCACACGTTCTGGCAAAAGGTCTCGGTATTCTTTCGCTTTTGCGCCCACCATCAAAGGAGAGAGTTGTCGGAGTTCCGTAGGACTAAGGCTGTGAAGGAAATCAATCGTGAATCGTTCGGCCCCTCCTACAGTCTCGGCTTGCTCAAGGAAAAAAGTTTTTCGTCGCATCAAGATGGAGTTTTAGGCTTTGTGGCGGAAAAATCAAGAATTTGGAGCGTGCTTTTCTCGAAAAAGGTTCGAGCGAACCACCGTGAAAAACTTGCCCAGAGGAAAAAGAGGAGCACGCAAACGAGAGATCCGTTCGCCACAATTCTCGGGATCCGCATGGGTTCGACTTGTCCAAAGAAATGAGCCACCTGCAATAAAAACTCAATTAGTATGAAGCTCGGAATGCCGACAAGACGGGCGATAAACTCTGGCAACACACCCGCGATTGAGGAAGTAAACGAGAACACCATGCTGAAGGGAACGATAGGTTCGGCAAACAAATTGGACAACACACCAATGACAGGGAAGTTTCCGAAATAGATCCCCAAAAGAGGGAACACTGCGATTTGTGCTGACAAGGTTACCGAAAGCATGGTTCGCAGTTCGAATTTGTTCGGAATCCATTTCAACCACTGGTCCATTACGGGGGTGCCAAAGATAATTCCCAAGGTCGCGGCGCTACTCAGAAAAAATCCAATGTCGGTTTGTATAATCCTTGGTTGCGCAATTCCGATGAGCACCATTGAGAGGAATATTAAATTTCTCGCATCCGAGAATCGTCCGATATAGACGGCCCACGCGACAATCCCTCCCATCACCGCAGCACGCAATACAGGAGCATCTGCGCCCGTCATGGCCACAAAAAAGAGGAGCGCCAACAGACTTCCCCCAAACGCAATCCGTCGTCCAAATCGTCCCAAGGCAAAGGTTATAAAGAGGAGCACCACACTCACATTGAATCCCGACACAACGAGCAGGTGCTGAAGTCCTGAACGCTTGAAATCATGTTGGAGATATTCTGGGAGCTGATTCTTCACCCCCAATAGAACGCCCATCGCAATGGTTGAATGGGGCGAAGGGAGCGATCGCTGGAGATTGCGACCGAGGAATAACCGCATTCGTTCGGCACTTCTGAGCACAAACGATCCTCCTTGTTCTGGGAATAATTCAATCGATATTGGCTTTTTCAGAATTGTCTGCACGCCGAATCGACGGAGATACTTTTGATAATCAAATCCTGAAAAGGTTCTCGGTTTGGTTACAACGCCCACGACTTCAACTTTATCGCCATAGTGAAATATGCGTTCATCAGGGGTAATGAGAAGGAACCGACCGCTATCGGATTGCACCACATACCGTGTGTCATCTTCGCGCATATCAGGAAAACTGGCGACGATTCCCGTTAATTCAACGGTCTCATTCACCTGAGTAATCAATTCATCGTGTCGAAAATCAAAATCATTGCGCCATTGTCCGTAGAACAGGCTCACACAGAGCGCACAGAGCACCCACAGCCAATACTTCTTCCAGAGTACGGCAAGGACGCCTGAGAGCCCTCCAACAAGGAGGCAGTACTCCCTGCCACCTTCATATTGTCCGAGGAATATCCCAATAAAGAGAACGACAAAGATTCCGCGTAGTTTTTCAGATTGTGACAGGGGGAACATTGAGGCATTGTGAAGAGTTCATGCAAAAAAAGCACGAAGAGGAATTTATGAAAAATTAAGAAAACCTCCCCCTTTAAAAAAGGGGGAATAAAAGGGGGATTTTGAAATCTCCCTCCAACTCCCTCTTTGCAAAAGAGGGAGGGATTCTCTCTAGAAGTAATTGAACGGATTTACCTTTCGTCCACGGATACGCAGTTCAAGGTGCAGGTGGATTCCTGTCGGTCCCCAAACCCGTCCACTATTCCCCATGAGTCCCACAAGTTGTCCTGTTTTTACTTCATCGCCAACGTCGAGCTTCCGCACGTTCATGTGGGCATAGAGCGTCTCAATTCCGTTCCCATGATCGATAATCACGTGTCGTCCATATCCATAATTCCATCCATCCTGAGACTTAATAACCTCTCCCCCTGCCGCAGCATAGATCGGAGTGTTGAGTTTATTCGCAATATCAATCGCGTAGTGTCCACGATGGAACTTCTGTGTCAGCACTCCTTTGGTTGGTCGACGGATCCGAATCCCGATAGATTCCATTGGAGCGCCGGTGTTATCCACATCTTTTCCAGAGAAAGACGTTCGCTGAACAAAGACCTTCTTGGCATCGGGAAGAAATAGATCCTTTCCCACAGCGATAATATTGTCTTTCACACTTGGGTTGTAGGCATATATTTTAGAAAGCTCAATGTTGTGTGTTTTTGCGATTTCCCCCAGAGTATCGGACTGTTGGACGGTGTAATAGATTCCATCAGACGGTGGGATTTTTATCGATTGGCCAACATGTAATGTCTGTTTTACGTTCAAATCATTTCCCCAGAGCAAGGTCGTTACTTTAATTCCAAATTTATGCGCAATTTTGGAAGGGTTGTCCCCGGACTTTACGGTGTAATTAATCGTTACATCCCGCTTTCGTGGTTGTACACGGAACACCAAGTTCCCGTTTTCATCCTCAACCAGTACTTCCCGCAGTCCGGCAGTCTTCACTCCTGCAAAGTTATCGAGAAACCCAACTTCAGAAATGGGAAAAGAAATTGATTTTTCCCCTAAAAATTCATCCCCAAAAAGCTCTTGTTCTTGTGAAAAATAAGGAGGACGAAAGCTCATAAGGAACATTACCAAAATCCCAAAGGCCACTGCTTGAAAAGCAAAGGGGGAGTGTAAAGCCCGACGAGAAGCATCGAGCACGGTAGTCCAAAGAATTTTTCCCATAAGTGAATCAATTCCGTCCGATTCTAGACAGAATTAGTGCTCCGTCAATACGACAACGTTATCTGGAGACTTCCAATAATTCTTCAATTCTCGTAACAGCCTCTGTTTCAACGGTAGCAATGGGGAAAGTTTCATTTTGAAGAACGATAGGTTCTTCTTCTCGTCCCTTGAATTCAAGAGATTCAATGGTTTGTTCATCTCGATTATAAATAAAACTTATAAAGAATCGGTCAACGAGTCGAGCCGCTGATACGCGGAAATGAGACATCGCTGAATCCAAAATAAGGATATTCTCTCGACGAACCTCAATTCCATTGAGTACTAAGAGTTCCTGTAAGAATTTTCTTTCGAGAACGGCTTGGGGTGTTGTTTGAGGAATGAAGACAAGTTCTTCTCTTTTGTTT
Organism: uncultured Candidatus Peribacteria bacterium; assembly: GCA_964578905.1. Lineage (GTDB taxonomy): Bacteria > Patescibacteriota > Gracilibacteria > UBA4473 > UBA4473 > CAZVBV01. The sequence continues at coordinate 26,244 of CAZOER010000004.1, forward strand.
TCCGGTTCCTTCGTAACTTCCTCTTCAATTTGAAGGAGGAATGCCGACAAGAACCGAGAGTGGAAATTTTCTTTCGTCCGATCACCTACGGTAAGAATTGAGAAGAATTGTGTTTTGTAATCAAATGTTCCCGACAGTGGAAGCCCCTTCCATTCTCCGTCTCGGAAAGTGGTAATTCCCTTTTCACGATCAGTTGAGAAATAGATTGAGTCGTTCGGAACTCCGATTTCCTCAAGGAGATGGTACAGGTATTTTGCGTTTCGGAGTTGAGAAGAATCTTCCTCTTCTTCGTTTACCGCTTCTTGTTGTTTTTGTACTTTGTCGATTTTTCTTCCAATTAAATACTGCAATGCTTGCTCTTCTTTAATGAGCTGAATTTCTCGAGGAGTAAGCCCCGTATTTCCCAAGAGCACCAAAAAGGAAACGAGTTCCTGTTCTTGTTCCGTGAGTATTTGAGATTCTTTGTTTTTGAGGAGTTCTTCAATCTCCAATTTTTGGTACAACTGAATCAATATTTGAGAAGCCTCAATTTTTGTTTGATCCTCCAAGAAGGACTCTAGGAAAGGCAGAACCAAATGAACAACTTCAATTTTGATTCCATTGAGATCGTTTCCGGCTTCATACATTTCGAGTTCCGTCTTCACGAGAAGAGAGAAAAGTCGAAAGGAATTCTCGTTATGCAAGGTCGGGTGTTGTTTGAGACAGTCCCCAACAAGTCTTCGAAGGTTGGTCACATCTTGAATGTTCTCCGTTAAGAAGGATTCTTGCTCGAGAATAGTTTTGATTTCATCGAGTGCTTTTCGTGATTTCTTGATAAACCCTCGTGTCATCAGGTTCTCAAAAGAAAAGAAAAGTTCATTAATTTTTTCCATATCAGTTTTTTTCTCCAAAGAGGACCATGCTTTTGAGAAATTTTGAGCATCTTCTCCTAAATCACCTTTCATCCACGCATTGTGTGCCATGAAGAAAGTATTCCATTGATAGGAAAGCGTCGGGTTCTTTTGAATAAGTCTTCGCCAGTTCACACTTCTCATGATGGTTTTGAACTCAGTGAGTGAGCGTGTTCCGAGCGCTGTTTTCCTATTCCGAATAAACGAGTCTGTTTTTGTAAAAGGACGAATAAGGTTATCGAATTCACGTTGATCGTCTCGGGTCTTTGATAATCCGATAGCTACTCGATCTTGAAAAATTCCAACTCCCGTTATAAACCGCCCAACGAAATGAGTCTTTTGTACGGTGTGATCCCATATTTTTGGAGTGTACAAAGAAAAGTTTTTCATCTGCTCCTGCTGAGCATCCAATCGTTCAAGAGAAAAAAGAAGCTTTTCTTCCACAGAAGAGAGCTCTGTATCCAGAGAATCTCGAGTAAAGGGAGTCCATTTAAATTCTTCTTGAAGCGCTTCATACGAGAGTCCTACAATTTCAGACAAGAATGAATCGGAAACACTTACCTTTGTTTGAGCAGGGACAATGAACCGATAGTCTTTTCCCCAAGAGAGTACAACTTGGTGCCCCCATACATAGATTTCTGTTTGATGCGGACTTTCTGCAGTGTGAATAAATACAGTTGATTCGGGTGCATGAATAATAAGATCGCCAATCTTCAGTTGCCCCTCAGAGAGAGTTTCTTGTTCTGTTGAGAGTGTGGCAGCTTTTCTCCTATCGGGATGAAGGAAGAGAGAGCTATAAAAAACATCTCCCGATGTCATGTCTCGTTTCCCTTCTGTGAAATCAAGTTGTGTTTGAGGGAAGACAATCAAGAACTCTCCCATTGTTGAGAGAATCTCTTTTCCTTTCTCATTTCGCCCAATCTCGATCCCCTCTGAGAGCTCTATAGCTTGATCAAATGGATTTGTTCCTTGAGAAAACAAAAAGAATTTTGTGTTCTCAGACACCAATATTGCCCCGAAGACCAAGAAAGCCATTCCTGCGGCAATGAGATATTGTGTAAATCTTTTTAGTGTCACCATCTCCTAATTATATCACTTATCCCGCTTTATTGCAAGCATAAGATGCAGTTTATAGTTTACAGTTTACAGTTTCCGGTTTCGTGGTTTGAAATCTTTAGAAAAAGGCTTGAATAAGCCCTTTACTGTTAGCTATTAACGGTTGACTGTTTGCTTTTTTGCCAATATCGAAAAAACATTTTGCTTTTTTAAAAAAAATGGCACAATACCCGCCGATGAAGGGTGTTATATTAGCAGGCGGTACCGGATCAAGACTTTTTCCCAGCACAAAAGTAACGAATAAACATTTGTTGCCGATCTTTAATAAACCGATGGTGCAGTATCCAATTGATACGCTCAAGCGGTCAGGGATTCGAGAGATACTTATTGTGACAGGAGCAGAACATGCGGGAGACTTCATGGCATTACTTGGATCAGGAATGGATTTCGGGGTGCAGTTCACCTACAAAGTTCAAGATGGATCAGGAGGAATCGCACAAGCCTTGAGTTTGGCGGAGAACTTTGCCAATGGAGAATCGATTGCGGTGGTGTTATCCGATAATATTTTCGAAGAAGATTTCGCAAAAGATGTAGAATGCTTTGAAGAAGGAGCGAAGATTTTTGTGAAGAGAGTTGAGAATGCGTCTCGATTTGGAGTTGTAGAAATGGATGAAGAAGGAATTGTGAAATTTATTGATGAGAAGCCTGCTATTCCAAAATCAAACTTTGCACAAACTGGATTTTATCTCTACGACGCAGAGGTTTTTAATTTGATTCGAAACCTCGAACCTTCAAAAAGAGGAGAACTTGAAATTACAGATGTGAATAATTTGTACATTAAAAAGGGAACCCTTCGCGCTTCAGAAATTTCTGGAATGTGGGTGGATGCAGGAACGCACGAGTCATTGCTTGAGGCAAGTATCTTGGCACAAGAAGCCTTTGATCCAGAGCGAGTTGCGAAACGAAGACCAGACCTTGTTGATCGAAAACTTTCAGACCATATGGCGAAAGTGACGGTCGGAGTGTTGACGCATAATTCAGAGAAATATCTCGAACCTTGTCTCACATCACTCATCGGACAAGATTATGAAAACATCGAAATTGTTGTCTTTGACAATGCTTCCACGGATCATACAGTTGATATCATGGCGGAGAAATTCCCCGAGATTCGACTTATTGAATCAGCAGAAAATCTTGGATTTGCACGAAGTCATAATGACATCTTGAAAAATACAGACTCTGATTTTTACGCGTGTGTGAACATCGATATGATTTTTGAACCCAACTTCCTTTCTGAACTTATTAAGTCAATTGACCAAAAGCCAGTTTATGGATCGGCCGGAGGAAAGATTAAGCGATGGGACTATGATGCTTTTGCAAAGAGCCTAAAAGGAACTCGTGAAATGGGAAAAACAAACTTTGTAGATTCTGCGGGAATTCGGATTCTCAAATCTCACCGGTTCGAGGATGTCGGACAAGGAGAGGTGGATTACGGACAATTCGATGAAGCAAAGGAACTCTTTGGAGTCTCTGGAGCGGCGGTTTTGTATCGAAAAAAAGCATTGGAAGATACAGCGTTTATCAATGAAGAAGGCAACAAAGAATACTTCGATGAGTCTATGTTTATGTACAAAGAAGACATCGATTTAGCATACCGATTGCAATGGGCGGGATGGAAGGCACACTTCTCTCCGCACGCGACGGCGTATCATGATCGAACAGTACACGCGATTGGACGAAAGGCGTGGAATTTAATTCGAAACAGATCAAAGAAACCACGAGCCGTGAACCGATTGTCTTATCTCAATCACCAGATTTTGCTTCAAAAAAACTTTTCAGAAGATTTCTCTCGAACCATTCGTGGAGCGACATTCCTCTACAACATGAAGGTGTTTTTCTACCTTCTTATCTTCGAAACGGAATTATTATCAGAATGGTGGAAGGTATTCCGAATGCGTTCAGAAATTTCTGCACGAAAACGAGCCATGCCACGACGAGTGAGCAAAGCGGAAATCGAAAAGTTCATGGAGAGCTAGAACGCTTCTCGTAATTTCTGCACTATTTCAAAATTCCCTCCTTCCCACGCCCCCCACTTCCGCACGGGGATGATTTCTTTTGTGGTATTCGTGAGGAATATCGCATCGGCTTTCATTAATTCTTCTCGCGAGATATCTCGTTCTTCGAATGGAATATTATTTTCTCCGATTAACTGAATCACTTTCTCTCGCGTCACCCCGAGAAGAATATTGTTCTTTGGGGTCACAATAGTTCCTGCAATCACCGCAAACACATTGGAGATATTTCCCTCTCGCAAGAACCCTTCTTCACTAAAAAATAGTGTCTCAAAGTTTTCCCCTTGTGCGTTCAGAACCTCCTCGTACATTTGCGTTTCGTACTTTGCTCGTGGGAACGGACGTTCGAATACACGATCACAAACCTCCACGCCTTCACTATAAATGAGAGGATCAACTGATGGGAGTGGAAGAATCTGCACGGTGAATTTCTCCGCGGTGAGATGGACTCGCACTTTTGATTCGGTCGGCAAATATCCGATCTCTCGCAAAATATCTGCCTGCGAATGGCGAGGTTCAATTCCCAGTAATTCCGCAGAACGAAACAGTCGCTCCAGATGTTCGTCCAACGCAAAAACCTTGCCCCCGTAGGTGCGCATTGTTTCAAAGACAGCGTTTGGAATCAGCGTGTTCACACAACTATTATTCCTTTTTTTCGCCTTCTTCGCTACCTCCTTCTTCTTTCTTTTCGCCTTCTTCACCAGCTTCACCTTCAGCGCTTTCTTCGCCCTCAGCGCCTTCTGCACCTTCCTCGCCTTCTTCACCTTCAGCAAGAGCGGCATCAGCAGCAGCGTTTTCAGCTTCTTCTTGTTCAGCAGTCTTTGGTGCGATTACAGAGCAGAGCAATGTTGTTTCGTCTTGTGGAAGTTCAAATTGTTCTCGGTCGATAACCAAGTCAGCAAGAGAAAGACTTCCTCCGACTTCTGTAATAGTAGCAATATCTACATCCAATGAGTGTGGAATGTCTGATGGTAAACATCGAACCTCTACAGTATCGGTATCTTTCATGAAGATTCCACCGTGGTCTTTAACCGCTGGAGACTCGTTGATGTAATTAAGAGGCACACTTACTGTTGTTTTTTCTTTCAAGTTCACTGCGAAGAAGTCCACGTGGTAGATTTCATTCGTTACTGGGTGCAAGAGCAATTCTTGTACCAATACTTTCACTTTCTTTCCGTCTATATCCAAATCGATCAATGCAGAAGTTCCTGCCTTTCGGTAGGTTCGCAAAATATCTGACCCGTCCATAGAAATAGTCACGGGATCGGTTCCATGTCCGTACATAACCGCTGGTACTCGACCTGCATCTCGTGTGTCACGAGCTGAGTGTTTGCCAGAGCAATCTCTCTTTTGAGCCGATAGTGGGTATGTTTCTTGGTTCATAGTACGTCCATTCAAAGCTGGGCGATTGTATTTCCAAAGCCAAAATTGTCAAATCAAAGTTATTCTAGAAAAACACTCTCATAATGTCGTTCCACGTAATCACAACCAAGAGTCCCATCAAGAGAATAAATCCTGCCATGTGAATCGCGTTTTCCCATGACTCAGGTGGTTTACGGAACGTCACCAATTCCACAATCTGGAAGAGGAATCGTCCACCATCCAGTGCTGGAATCGGGAGGAGGTTAATCACTCCGAGTGAGATAGAGAGCAGAGCGAAGAGCTTAAGCAAGGCAAGGAGTCCAAGTGGCACGATCTTGTGTGTGATTTCAGCGATTCCAACGGGGCCAGCTAAGCCTTCGGGGATGCGTCGTTCTTTAATAATTTCAACAGGAATTTCTCCAAGTTTTTGTACGACTGCCACAGAAATTCGGTAGGTTTCTGTTGTGGCAAAAAGGAGAGACTGAGGGAACGGTTTCTGAATCGGGACAATTTCCAACAATTCTCGTTTGCCGTCTTCATTTACTTCTTCGCTCAAGACAAGGAGTCCCGCGGCTTCCGCTCGTTCTACATCAGCATCAGTTATTAAAATGGGATTTGTTCCTGCTGTAAAAAGCACCGTGAGCGCGAGAATCGCCATGACAAAATTCATAAACACTCCTGCCAAGGTAATCATCATTCTCCGCCAGAGTTTGGCTTTGCTAAAACTTCTCGGATCGTCAGATTTATCTTCTTCTCCGAGCATCTTCACGTATCCCCCAAAAGGAACTGCACGGAGACTGTATTGTGTTTCTCCCTTTTGTTTTTTCCACAAAAGTTTCCCCATTCCGAGTGAAAACTCTTCAACTTTCACTCCTGATTTCTTGGCAGCGGTAAAGTGTCCATATTCGTGCACCAAAATAAGCGCTGAGAAGATAACGAGGAAAGCGATAAGTGAGAGAATAATCATGTCGCGAGGACTTTAGTTTTTCTTTCCAGGAAAATCAACTCCACCGTGATTCCATGGATTACAACGGAGAAGTCGCCACGCGATACGAGGGACACCACAGATGAATCCGTATTTTTCCAATGCCAAAATTCCATACGCAGAACACGACGGATAAAATCGACACCCACGAAATCCATGTGTGTCGCCAGGGCCTTGTTGTAATGGTGAGAGTGTTTTTTGGTACAGTTTAATAAGTAGGATACCGCCTTTGGCGAGTATTTTGTCAGGAAAGGTAAGGATTTTTATGATTTTCATTTTCTTTTTTTGTCATTCCGAATTTATTTCGGAATCAAACCTTAGGTTTCTGCACTCGCTTTGCTCAAACACGTAATAACTTCGAGACGATTGATCCTGAAACAAGTTCAGGATGACAAAAGGGATTATGAGTTTGAGGACAAGAAGAGTTTTACCAATTCTTCGGCAGAAGATTTCACTGGGGCATCTTTGAGAAGTTTGTTGATAGTGTTTTTGTCGTAGCCCAAATTTTCCAATGCATCGGATGCTTCGGTGAAGGCTTTCGACGTTGGCAGTGCATCTTCTACTTTTGAAAGATCGAGTTTTCCACGCAGTTCAATGATGAGTCGTTCGGCAGTCTTTTTTCCAAGTCCTGGGATTCTCGTAAGAAACGCCACATCGCCCATTTCACACGCGTTCATAAATTGGCCTGTTGGAATCGATACCATGCCGATCGCCGTCTTAGGACCGATACCCGACACGCTGATGAGTTTTTCAAAGAGGTCTCGTTCAGTTCTGTCTCCAAATCCGTAGAGTGAAATTTCTGTTTCTCGGACGATGGTTAAAACTTCAATCGTCGTTTCCGCACCCTTCTGACACTTCGCCAATAAACTCCCCGCAGGCATTACTCGATACCCAACCCCACCTGAAGTAAGCAATAGAATTTCTTTTTCGTTTATTTCCGAAACCGTTCCGTGAAGGAGTCCAATCATCGAGGTGAGTTTACATTTTTTTGAAACTTTTTACACTCGCTTTGTTATGAAAACAAAAAGAAAAGGCTATCTCGTTGCGGTTATTTTCCTCGCTATCGGAGCGGGATGTTGGACTGTTTATAATTACATAGGGTCATATGTTGATGAAGAAGGTTGGCTTCACGAACCATTTGGACTTATTCCGATTGGGTACTTCTTTCTTTTCCTTGGAATTATCTGGGGATTAGTGACTTTGATCAGGTCTTTCTTTCTCCGTTAAAACCCGTTATACTCACAACAATGATTTCCATTGATTTCTCAGGTGCGGAATTCCCAATTGAAGAAGAAAAAATTGCACCGTTTTTGGAAGCGTTTAAACAAACGGATCAAGGATTTTTTGAAGTACTGGATGAAGATATTTCAGAGCTTGAGAAATTTGTAGCCGAACAAAAACCATTAGAACGGACAGTGGTCTTGGGAATTGGAGGGTCAGCACTGGGCGCAAAGATGCTTCGAGATGGACTCGGAGGACATAACTTAGCCGTTCTCGACACGATTGATCCAGTGGCTGTGGGAAGTATTAAGGACCTTGAAAAAACACGATTCATCGTGATCTCAAAATCAGGAACGACACTCGAAACAAAAAAATTATTGGATCACTTCTGGGACAAGGTGCCTCATGAAAACTTTATTGTGATTTCAGAAAGAGAAAGTGCCTTGTGGACATGGGCAGAGAAGAACGCTGTTCCGACCGTGCCGATGCCGGTTAATATAGGTGGGCGATTTTCAGTGCTCACAACGGTGGGGATACTGCCAGCACTCTTTGCAGGGATTAATATGAAAGCCGTTATAGAAGGAGCAAAAAAAATGCGAATGCAATTTTATTCACCTTCTGCCAAAGGAAATCTTCCTTTCACATTGGCATCAGCGATTGTGCAATCAGGAAAAACACGACTGGTTCACTTTCCGTATGTTGCTCTCTTACGAAAGACGGGAGATTGGTGGACACAGCTCATTGCCGAGTCAACAGGGAAACAGGGGAAAGGCTTCACCCCTCTTTCAGCGATTGGACCGACCGATCAGCATTCACTATTACAACTCCTTGCGGAAGGACCGGATGAATTTTTTACGATCTTTGTAAAAGATAATAGTCACAGAAACACAGATTTGGGGAAGATTGCCAATACTGAGCTTGATGCGACAGCACAGAGTTTGACAGAGCTCGGGCGTCCGAACTGTACGATTGAAATGAAGACGCTAACAGAGGGATCTCTCGGAGAACTGATCGCACTTTGGATGGGGACCGTTGTTTTTATGGCAGAATTTTTGGAAATAAATGCGTTTGATCAACCAGGGGTTGATCGAGGAAAGGCGATTGCAAAAGGGCTCACGGAATAAAAGAACATCTTAGAAGTTGTGTCTGACACGCTTGATTTTCGCGCTAAATCATGGTACAATGTGGAGAATTAATTATTTTTCATATGCAAAAAGCACAAACACAAAAAAGTTTCTGGGAGGGAATGAGTCACGAAGACCACTTTAGAGTCGCAATCTTTGGTTCAGCACGAATCGAAAAAGACGACGCTCTTTATAAACAAGTGAGAGATCTTGCGCATGAAATTGGAAAGCGGGATATTGATTTGGTTACAGGCGGAGGTCCGGGTCTTATGGACGCGGCAAACTTCGGACACAGCATCGCGCAGAATGGAAATTCTCATTCGATTGGTCTTACGATTGACCTTCCGATGGAAGCTCATGCGAACAAACATCTTGACTTGAAGAAACACTTTCACAAATTTTCGAGCCGACTCGATACATTTATGGAATTGTCTGATATAGCGGTTGTGGTTCCAGGAGGAATCGGAACATGTTTGGAATTATTCTACACATGGCAACTTGCGCAAGTGAAACATACAGCCAATACTCCGATTATCTTGATGGGGGAAATGTGGCACGAATTGATCAAATGGGTACGAAAATACCCACTCAAAGACGGACTTATTAGTGCCCACGATCTTGATAATATCTTCTGTGTAAATACACAAGAAGAAGCACTCGCTCTTATTCTCAAGTTTTACGAAGGACACGAAGAAGGTATGGAAGAATATTCACTTACGAATTTGGTTCCGAAATTTTCGTAAAAAGAACTTTGTTTTTCAGAAGGCGTCTTATACACTTTAAGACGCTTTTTTATTTTTTTAATCCAAAATATTATGGGCAAATGTTCAATGTGTTGTTGCGACAAACCAGCGTTCGCACAATGTCTTACGCGGCTTGCAGTTGGAGCGCTCTTTTTGATTCCTGGAATTGGAAAGTTTATGGATCCAGCAATGTTTCAGGGTATGCTCGGAACACTCTTTGGGTGGACAGGGCTCATGCTCACTATCGGATTTTGGGTCGTTGTGGTCTTTGAAATCTTGGGAGGACTCTTCGTTATCGTCGGTCCCTTTATCCCAAAAGTACTGTATAAAGTGTCTCTCTTGGGACTCTTTATCATCACGCTCGTAGCGTTTCTTTCTGTTACGATTCCTTCGGGAGACATGATGGGAATACTCTTCCACGTGCTCGGTCTCGCCGTTATTTTGTCTCTTATGATGACAAAACCAATGTGCCCTTTGAAAGGATGCAAAATTGGGAGTTGTAAAATGTAATTGATATTTAGGTCCGGATCTTCGGGTCCGGATCTATTTCAACTGGTATAGTCTCTTCGCATTTTCAAATAAAATATCAGCTACCTCGCTAACGGGGAGTTTTTTAATGTCGGCAATAAGTTCAATGACCTCAGGAAGCAAACTTGCATCGTTTCGCTTCACCGTTTTTCGTAAACTCTGGGGCACAAGAAAGGGAGCATCGGTTTCCGTAACAATAAATTCTATCGGGGTCGCGGCAATAGCTTCGCGGATATTCTCAGCCTTGGGGTACGTGGCGGTTCCCCCTATTCCAATGAAAAATCCGTAATTCTTTGTAAAAAATTCTGCATATTCTGGTCCTTCTGGAAAACAGTGGATGACGCCCGTAACGTCTCCAGGCGTTATATGTTTTTTAAAAAACTCCATCATTTGTGCTTCGGAATTTCGTCCGTGCACGACCAGTGGTTTGTCGTACTTCTTTGCCAACTCCACGTGTTTCTTAAACACTTCTGTTTGAATTTCAAAAATCTCCTCAGAGTTCTCGTGATACAGATCAAATCCGGTTTCTCCGAATCCCACAATCTTCTCGGGATTGGCTTGGATCAATTCCTCAAACATCGCAAATAGTTCATCAAACGACTTGGCTTTTAATTTATAATCCTCAAATCCTGAAGATCGGTGCAGTTTATTCTCATCAAAACAAACCTTCACATCACACGGATGAATGCCAACGGTAGAATAAAAATCATCATTTTCTTGCGCGAGTTTCAGAGCTGCAAGGGTCGAAATCTCATCGCATCCAATTTGAATTTGCAACTCCACGCCCACCTTTCGACAGTTTTCAATAACTTCTTTCTGGTCTTTATCAAACGCAGAGAAATAGAGATGAGTATGGGTGTCCGCAATACGCATGTTAAAAAATTTCAGGGTGTGATTTTCCTCGGTATTTCCAAAAGTATTTCAAGGCCGAGAGAATATGAATCCAAAAGGTTTTCTTTTTGAGTGATTGCCAAATCCCTTTCCCTGATAGTCGTTTGTCTCCGTGAAAGGCTTTTGCATTTGGCACTTGAAGTACTCGGTGTCCGGCTTCCCATGTTCGTCGGCAGAGATCCGTGTCTTCTAGAAAGAGAAAATATCGGTGATCAAATCCTTTCAACGTTTCTGTGAAAAAAGACTTCCGCATCATAAGAAAGCTTCCTTGTGCCCATGCAACGGGAGTTGTTTTTTGTGCGGTCACCACTTCTTTCTTTCCAAATAAACGTCTGGAGAGGAGACCGAACGGAGAGGGGAAATTCCAGGTGTTAGGAAGAGACGCTCCGTCACGAGTTTGCATAATCGGTGTCACAATTCCTACTTTTTCCGTTTTCAATTCTTTCAATAATTCATCAAAGGTTCCCGATTGAACTTCAATATCTGGATTCACAATCGCAATTATTTCACTTTTTGCGAATTTTATTCCTTCTTCATTTCCGACTCCGAATCCAGTGTTTCGAGACAATGTGATCACGTGTGCGTTCTCGAAATCCTTTAAAAAAGTCGCTAATTCAGATCCCTCATTTCTCGCGGAATGATTGTCTACGACAATGAATTCCCATTCTTTATGTGGAGGGAATTGTTGGAGAGATTTCCAAAGTGCTTTTACTTTTTCAGCACTTCCAAAATTCACGGTGATAATTGAAATTTCAGGGGTCATGTACGAAGAGAGTTTACAAATTCCTCAAAATTTCGCAAAATACCGTCGATGAATAATTTTAAGATCTTTTCCGGCTCGAGTCATCCAGAGTTTGCTCAAGCGATTTCCAAGCACATTAAGGAGAAATTGGGAAAGACAACAATCAAAACATTCTCTTGCGGAGAAAAATATGTGAAATACGACGAGACATTTCGAGGACAGGAGGTATTCATTGTACAGACAGGACGAACAGGGCACATGGACAACGATCTTATAGAACTTTTGCTCATGATCGATGCCGCGAAACAAAGTTTCGCCAAAAGTGTGCACGTGGTTTTGCCCTACATGCCGTATTCTCGACAAGATAAAATTCACAATCCACGAGAAGGGATTTCAGCGCGACTCCTTGCGAAAATGATAGAGTCTGCTGGTGCTGACCACGTCATTACAATGCACTTGCACGCGGACCAAATCCAAGGGTTCTTCGACTGCCCCGTGGATAATCTCAACCCACGAAAATACTTGGTGGAATACTTTAAGAAAAAGAAACTCAAAGATGTGGTGATTGTGTCACCTGATGCGGGAGGCGCGAAAGATGCGAAAAAATTTGCCGATGCGCTTGGAGTTTCCATCGCGATCTTGCACAAACAACGACCAGAACATAACAAATCAGAAGTAACACACATCGTCGGAGACGTGAAAGGAAAGACGCCAATCATTGTGGACGACATGGTGGACACAGGCGGTTCTGTGATCGGAGCGGTGAAAGCATTGGTCGATAACGGAGCGAATAAAGATGTGTACCTTTGTGCGACACACGCGATACTTTCTGGCGATGCGCAGAAGAACTTGATGAAAGCAGGACTCAAAGAAGCGGTCTTCACAGACACGTTGCCCATCGAGAAACCAGCGAAAAATATTAAGATTATTCCAATGGCGCCACTCTTCGCAGAAGTGATGAAAAATGTGGTGGGGAACAAATCCGTATCGAAGCTCTACTAAGAGAAATGAAAACATACGCGATTCAAACCCACGGGTGCCAGATGAATTATTCTGATTCGGAGCGAGTTTCCGCTGTTTTGGAACAGTGTAGTTTTGTACTTGTAGAGGAGGGAACGTGTCCTGATTTACAAGTGGTGAACACGTGTTCCGTGCGGCAGAAGTCGGAGGACAAGGCGTATGGATTTATGGTGCAAAAGAAAAGAGATTGCCCGAAAACACTGATCGCGGTAACCGGATGCATGGTGCGTCAGACAGGGGATAGCTCAAATTCAAAAGACGCGCTTCTGCGGACCGATCCCATTGATCTCGTATTCCGAATCGAAGATGTGGCACGACTCCCGAAGCTACTCGAATCGCATTTTCTTGATCACGATTTTTCTTCCTTTGAGCAGGAATTTGGAAGCGGAAGTATCGAGAATTATTTCCATGTAAATCCAAAAGTAGAAAACAATGTGCAGGTATCGGTGCCGATTATGCAGGGATGCGATAAGTTTTGCACGTACTGCATTGTGCCTTATACACGGGGACGGGAGAGTTCCAGACCGATGGATGAAATCTTCGCTGAATGCGAGAAACACGTTCTTTCGGGAGCGAAAGAAATCACACTGCTCGGGCAAAATGTGAATTCTTACACCGACAACGGTGAGAAATGTTTCGCGAAACTCCTTCTCAAAATCGATGAACTTCATAGCAAAGGATTGTCGCGATTGCGATTTACCTCCGCTCATCCGCAGGATTTCACCGATGATGTCATCGATGCGCTTGCCTCAATGAAAACCTCATGTCCCTACATTCACCTGCCTGTGCAACACGGATCCAACAGAGTGCTTCGGGCCATGAATCGGAACTACACCGTTGAACAGTATGAAGCCATTATTGCCCGTATTCGGAAAGCAATACCGACGTGTACACTCTCAACAGATATCATTGTAGGATTTCCAGGGGAGACCGAGGAAGAGTTTCAAGTCTTGCTCGATTTCGCGAAGCGGATGAAGTTTGATTTTTCATACACCGCCATTTTCTCACCACGTCGAAATACGCCGGCAGCGAGAATGGAGAAAGACTTTGTAGACGGTGAGGAAAAGAAACGACGGTTTCATGATTTTGATAAAATTGTTAAAAAGGCCTCTTGGGAAAAACGAGAGAAATCCATTGGCAACACCCTTCAAGTGCTCGTCGAAAAAGCCGAGGAATTGCCCACAGGGAAGTATCAAAACACAGGACGGAGTCGAGAATTCTTTGAAGTGTATTTTCCCGCAGGGAAAGACTTCACAGGGCAGGAAGTTGAGGTCGAGATACTCTCTCGGCAGGGGTATATTTTGTACGGGAAGGTTGTGGAGAACTAAAAAGAGCTCCTTTGTCATCTCGACCGAAGTGGAGAGATCCCTTTTTGTTTGATATGAGGAAGGGATTCCTCGGCTACGCTCGGAATGACAATAATAAGGTTTATTTTTTAGGCAGTGTTTCACAGACCATGCCATCACCATCTCTATCTAAGTTATGAAAATCTTTCTCGTTTTTCAAGAAATTTTTGCATGTATCATAGTATATTAGAGCCTCCGACTGTGTTTTAAAATCGGAACAATCATAATCTTTCCATGTACACATTTCACAGGAATAATCATCATCCTGACAACATTGCTCATCTTTTATGTGATATCCATAATCACACCATTCTTCTGTAATAGGATTTTCACTTCCATGATAATACTCTCCAGTTGAGGAGATTTGGATAATTATCATAACGAGCGTAAGAATTACAAAAGCACCAATAAGAAGTCCGAGAATCTTTCCTGTTTTTTTTACAAGGGGTATTAATTTCATTTTTTTAGAAAATTAGATTGTATAAAAACTTTTTATTCAAACTCCACCACCGCTCGGTAGTCCTGATTAATCAACGGTTCTGGATGTCCCAAGTTCTTCGTCTCGGCGGTAAACTTCCCGCCTTTTTGTGTTGAAATTGTTTCGAGGAATGTGGTTTTCTCACGTCCTGGTGTTCCCACGAGCTGAAGGAAATACGGTCGCCAATTGGCACTTCCTCGGTTGAGTTCTGTTTTGTATTGAACTTCAATCTTCAATCGCTCGCCCGCATTCACGAACATCGGAATCTCCCAGATCTTAAAATCTTTGTCGTCCGACAGAGTTTCATTTATTTCCCCAGAAGGATTTTTGCTCACAATTAACTTCGCTTCACGAGGAACGAATAACCGCAGAACGGTGCGATTTTGACCCGCTCCCAACTTCCACAAAAGCTCATCATTCATGAGTCCACGGATATTCTCACTCCATGTGTTTTCTTCCATGAGCTCAGAAATCTCTCCCGGTTTGAGCGCATGATTTCTCACAATCTCAAGAGAATTAATCACCGTTCCATCTTTCATAATTTCACTGTCGTGCCAGAGTTTCGTCCAGACAAACTTCTCAGACTTGTTGGCTCCCACAGAAATGAAATCAAAATAGAGGAAGTTGTCGGCTTCTCGTTTCTTTCGTACCTGACCATCAATACTCCATTTTTCAAAGAGTTTTTGCAGGGAGATATTTGTGGAATGCGCGAGGATATTCTTTCCCGCCAGGAACGCATCGAGATCAAATGCGAGTACATCCTCGAAATCTATTTTTTCTAAACTGCTGGGTTGAAACAACTGTTCGGCGAATTCCAGCACGGGTGCTTTGGCGTTGAATCGCCCGGTGATTTTGGATTCCACCAAGAATTGGAGTACCAAATCCACATTGTGTTCGTTCACGCTGACACCCCACTTTGGAAGTTTTACGGGTCCGGTGAACTTCAGAAATTCTTCAATCACGTTCATGTTTATCGCAACGACGGTCGTCGGTTTGTGCTCATCAATAGATTTGAAAAAATCACGATACGCGTGACTCGATGTTATGAAGTCAGGCCAGAAATTCGCATCACGGAGTGAGATCGTTTTCGACAGGTCATGAAAAAACTCAGGCGCGGGTGGTTGATCTTCTCCTGGGATACGTCTGTCGAGCGCGTAGATATCCTCAAAATCCCAAGTGATAAGTTCTTCATCGAAATCAATGACAAGGAGACTTCCCACAAATCCTCCCGTGGAACGAGGCTCATTTTGGTTCTGGAGTAACACGAGTAATCGGTCTTCCTTCCTCGCGGAAGATTTAATAATGCGCTCAAATTTGTGTACATCTTCGAGGATTTCTCGAATCATCCCAATCTGTATTTTTACGGCTGCAATTTTTTGATTCTGTTCTTCACTCAAGAGAAACGCAGGAACCCATCGGAGAGTGCCTTCTATTTTTCCAATGTGCATATCGATCGTTTCCACGTGCTCAAAGAGCGCCAATACATTGTCTGTCAGAAGTGGGCTTTGATGAAATGTCGTCACCAATGCTTCTTGCAAAAAGTAGACTTCCCCAACAATACTCTCCATTCTCCGGAGAATTTTTTTGACGGGAGAAAAAGGAAACGATGGCAGTTCGTCGGTTTGAATAGATACTTCTGCCCATTTATCTAAATCGAGACCAGCGTCTTGTACACTCTCTGAAACCTCAAACAAATTCGCCTGCAATGGAGCGAAATTACTTTCACCCATCGACAATCCCATCAAGACGATGAGAAGGATTCCACCCAATAACAAAAGCAGTCGTTGCTTCATTTTTTAATAGTTTCCAGTACTCCCGCTACTGCCAACAACGGCATGAGAATAAAGGGAAAGAGAAGTGAGTTTACGAAAAATCCGTGGACAAATAATGCACACCATCCGGCAACAAAGCCGAGAAACAGTGGGTCTTTGGTTCTGATAAATCGAAGGAAATTTACCACTCCAATTTTTACAAACATCCAGAGAAAGACGAAAAGTCCGAGAACACCCGTTGTCACGAGTACAGTGAGGAAGCTCGAATCAGACCCACCTGCAGAGAAATAACTTTCGTCCACAATTCCTTCTTTCGCCGCCCGATATCGATATGTGTTGTATCCGATTCCTTGAACGGGATATTTTTTCCAGAGTTCGAGACTCTTGCTCCAGCTCACGATTCGTAAACTGGCGGTTGGATCAACCTCATCAGTTTCGTTCAGCACAATGGCTGCAACCGTTCCCGAGAGTTCTTCAATTCGTTTTTGAGCTCGCTGGTTTGTTCCGATTCCAATCGCAACGAGTAAAATTCCCAGCAAGATAACTTTGGGATCTTTGAAAATAAAGAACACAAACAGCCCTATCGCTGACGCTAAATATCCACTTCGAGAGAAAGTGAGGAAGAGCGCTCCGCACGTGACTATCGCCAGAAGCGCGAGGAGAAATTTCTCTTTTTTATTATCGTTGTCGTACCATTTCGCAATCACGAGAGGAAGGAAGAATCCAAGGAATCCTGCCATGAAATTCGGATCGAGCCATGTTCCGAGTAGCCGTCCGATGTGCGGATCCCAGCCACCTTCTGTCGACCATTGAGAAATATCAGGGATGGCATAAAACTGCACGACCCCCAGTCCAATCACAATGGCACCAATCCAAAACAATCGTTTGAAAAACGTTTCTTGGTCATCTTTAAATAAATCCGTCGCACTCCATCCAAATATTAACAATGAAAAGAATCGCACCACGTGGGCGCCCGACAGCAGTTTCTCCATCAGTGACAACTCCACCATACCGATCAACAAACTCACGAATGCAATCGCGAGAAAGATAAATCCCGGAAGAATAAATGAATTCTTTGGAAAAAATCGACTGATGATGAACTTATGAAACAGCCATACAAAGGCAAAAATCGGGAGGATAATGTCGGTTGCTAAAATTCCAGCACCGCCAACAGGAATCCTCAAAAGGAGTCCCGGAATGAGAAATGCCATACATGCCCAAAAGAAGGATTTCATCGTGCGCGATGATGCCAGAAGAAGGGTTGGAAAGCAATGTTGGGGTTCTACATCCGCCCCCTTTGAAATTTATTGTCATTCTGAACTCGTTTCAGAATCTTATTGAAAATATTTCTCATACATTGAAGCGTTAGCGTCGTACCTGTGGGTTAGATCCTGAAATAAATTCAGGATGACAAGAGAGAGGGAATCAGAGCACATTCAAAATCCCCGGACCGATGTAAATTATCAAGAGTGCTGGAAAGATAAACAACACCAACGGCAGACTAATCTTCACGGCGGCAGTACGGCTGATTTCTTCGGCCCGTTGTTTGCGTTTTGTTCGTATTAATTGGGACTGAATCTCTAGTGTATACGCGAGAGAAACCCCCAGCGTTTGAGACTGCCTGACACTCCGAAGGAAGTGTTCAAACTCTTCGTTCCCCACATCGGATTCCAAATCAACAAAGATTTCCTGCAGGGATCGTCCGAGGTTTAATCCCTCCAGCCGACGACGAATAGTACGGGTGAGAAGTGAGTCTTTTTCGATCAGACACCAGAGCGTTTGTTCAATGTTAAGTCCTGTTCTCAGCGTGAGAATAAAGAGATCAATGAAGTAGGGCACTTGGCGGGTGAATATTTTTTCCCGTCGTTCTTTCATTATTTGAAGGACCAGGTCGAGGAGAAAAAAGCAGAACGAAAAATAAAAAACGAAGAGGAGACTTCGGCCCCATGTTGGATTTCCAAAGATGAGAAACAGGAACAGGAACAGAGAAAAGAGTCGCATTACGCCTTCTTTGACGTTCATATATTCCATATAAGAAATGGGATCTCCCGCGTGCTGGAGGCGTTTGCGGACGTTTGATTCGGGGGACAATTGTTGGACAAACCAACTGTGTTTTTTGAAGGAAAGGGAACCTGCTATTTTTTGAAGTACTGAAGTTTGTTCACTCTTCATCGGAAGAAAATCAAACATCCGACGAAAGAGCCATCGAGGATGTCCGACTCGTTCTTGAATCACGAGAAGAAAAAGAATCGCCGTCATCACCCAGAGAATAGAGATCATATTTTGACGCGGATTATTTTCCAAATACAGACAAATCCCAGGAGTTCTAACAGTAATGATAAGACGAGTAAACACTGTCCTGCAGAGGTGTAGAAGAGTGCATGAATGTGTGATGGAGCGAGCAAAGAGAAGATCGCCAATGATACGGGATAGAGAATCGCGATGAGGATTCCGCTCATTTTTCCCTGCGAAGTGAAGGACTTAATATCCTGTGCGAGTTTGCGTTTTTCTTCGACGAGGTCCGCGACTTTGCGAAAGAGTTCCACCAGATTTCCTCCAGTGCGGAGTTGGATGATGGTGCTTTCCACAAAAAAATCGATGTCTGGATGGTGGAGCATTTTGGCAAAATCTTCCAACGCGGTCTCGGTGGGAACATGAAGTTCGAGCTTTTCATTGAGCACTTGTACGGGGTACTGGAGCGGGGGATCAATTTCCTTCGCGATGAAAATAAAAGCTTGCTCAAGGGAATACCCAGCTTTGACGGCATTGCTCAGTGTTTGGAGAAAGAGGGGGATTTGGCGAATCATGAGTTTTCGATTGCCTCTGTTCCAGCTCCGGAGCCGAGGGAGTTTTGGGCTCCGGAGCCTAGAATAGATAACGTGAGCAAACAATTCTGTCAGAATGAAATAGGCAACCAGTATTCCCACCATTCCAAAACCAACGGACATCCATACGTTCCCCATCGACCACTCGAAGGCGAGGGAAATAACTTCTTTCATGATGAGAACCGTTCAGTGAGTTTATATTCGGAAAGAGATTTCCCTTTTGTAATCTCGGCAATGGAAACAATGCGTCGTTCCCCGGAAGATCGTCGTTCTTGTTGCACGATGATATCAATCGCTTGAATAATCTGCGGGCGAATGGCGGTGATAGGCAGGTCGAGATCACCCATCAGAACCATCGTTTCGAGCCGATAGAGGCTTTCTAATGGCGCATTGGCATGAATAGTCGTCAGTGAGCCTTGATGCCCTGTATTCATCGCCTGAAGCATGTCGATGGCTTCGCCTCCACGAATCTCTCCGACGACTATTCTATCTGGTCTCATTCGCAGAGCATTCTTCAATAACGCACGGATTGTAATTTCTCCAGTCCCTTCGATATTCGCGTTTCGTGATTCCAGAGAAATCAAATGTGGATGATTGATTTTCATTTCCGCTGAATCCTCAATCGTGATAATTCGTTCACTCTTGGGAATGAGGTTCGCCAGAGCGTTCAGGGTTGATGTTTTCCCCGATCCAGTACCTCCAGAGATGATGATATTCTTTTTGCTTCTCACGGCGTCCGACAAGAAATCAGCCATCTCTTTTGATAACGTTTTGTGTTTCAGCATGGCTTTAATTTCCCATGTTTGTGCGGGAAACTTCCGAATCGTCAGGGTCGATCCCTTCAGACTTAACGGCGGAATAATCGCATTTACACGCGATCCATCGGGGAGTCTGGCATCGACGAGTGGGGTTCGTTCATCAATGCGACGTCCAATTTTTCCAACAATCTGCTGAATAATCTTTCGCAGATGTTCTTCGTCAAAAAAAGTCAGATCGGTTTTTTCGAGTCGCCCCTTTCGTTCCACAAAAATCATGTCAGGGCCGTTGACCATGATTTCAGTCACGCTGTCATCCTGCAAATAGACTTCTAAGGGTCCGAGTCCGAGCACGGAAAACTGAATGTGTTTGATCAGTCGGTCAGTGGTTTCAGTCGGCAGAATAATATCTTCAGCCTTCAAACACAGATGACATTGTTCGGCGATTTCACTTTTTGTGGGAGCTTTGGTGCGTGTCTCTCCGATCCAACGTACCACGTGTTGGTAGAGTTTCTTTTGTAATGCATTTTCTTTTTCTTGGCGCATTATGTGGTGAGTTTTTTGAGCAGTTTAAAGAGGGATTTTTTCCACTTCGACTTCTTGTGAAATGCGAGCGGATAGGCCTCAAATATCTGTGCCCATAAATATTTTTTTACCACAGGAAGTGTCCCAAGGAGCGGAATATCTCGTTTTTTGAGTTTCTGTTTTACGGCTGATACCGAACCACTCGGGCACTGATCAAAGATTAATGAACATCGCGGTTGAAAGGATTCGTATTTCGAGAAAAAAGATTCCACTCCTGCCAAACTCGCTGGAGTAATGGTTGTCGGAATCACAATCTTAGTGGCTTGGTTCAGCACTTCCTGCATGATTTCTTCTCCGACAGAAACATTCAGATCGATATAGATCGTGTCGTAATGCTGTTCGAGAAACGTGAGAATATGTTTTACATCCTGTACCGACAATTCCTCCCACTCTTTCCAGAGTGGAGATTTTAAAATCGGCTCCGGAGCCGGTGGTTCTCCTGCATCGAGTAAATACTTCAGATCAAGAATGGTTTGCTTCTGCTTTGCATCGCAAAACGTGTGAATATCGGGGAAGTGAGAAAGCTGAAGGAATGCGATCTTCTTGGACGCTTTCCATTGCTGATGAGTCAGGCACATATTCAGCGCAATCAGTGTGCTGCCACCCGAAGAAGGACTACAGAAAACGTATTTTTTAACGACTTTCATTCGTATCTGGGGTCAGGGAAGAATGCACGATAATGTGCATCGGAAGGCGTGCACCGCGAGCAAAAAGTATCGCTCGGGCTTCGTCTTGCGTGAGGTTTACGACCAGCGTTTTCTTATCGCCCTTCGCGTCATACTGCATTTCGATGATGGGAATATTCGCTGCGACAGGAATGGTTTGC
This sequence comes from uncultured Candidatus Peribacteria bacterium, assembly GCA_964578905.1. Lineage (GTDB taxonomy): Bacteria > Patescibacteriota > Gracilibacteria > UBA4473 > UBA4473 > CAZVBV01. The sequence continues at coordinate 47,465 of CAZOER010000004.1, forward strand.
CAGAGTCCTTCCTTTGGATTGGTTGTTAAAACATCCACCGTGTCATGCGGAGAAAGGGCGGGGAACTTCGCCTCGAACCAGTTCTCATCCATGGTCAGCGCAAATGATTTTTGAAATTTGGTACTTATCGAACTTGTATCCACGATCTGTGTAAAGTGATGGGGAAGGAGTATTTCATTCTTCACGACGTCTTGGATTAAGACTTTCCCAACCACTTCTTCACTCCTGTGAAAATAGAGTTCAGGAAGATTTTTCCGTGGAAAATAATTGGTTTTCAGGTGCGCTGGCTCGATTGCCATAGGAGCGATTACGTCCTGATGTGCCACCCAGACATGCACGAGTTCCTCGTTCACAATGCGTTGCTTCGCACTGTAGAGAGTGTAAAACGTACTGATGAGCAGTACGATGAGAAACGATAAGAAAAACCGCTCCCGCTGTCGTTTCACACACTGGTTATAGGGCGGTGCGTAGGTTGGTACAGGGAGACTCTTTTCTCGTTTTCGTTGCTTAAAAAAACGCCGGAACCAATCAAAAACCTTCATCACTTTGCACCCTGCGATAGATTTGTGAAATGCGCAACGAAGGGATTTCACATTTATTTCACAATTGCTTTTTAATCCAAATCAAACTTGTCCCATGGATCGTTAACATCATTAAGGGTAGCCCCTTTTTTATAGGCACTAAATTCAAATTTCGGAATATCGAGTGCTTCAAAAAGTTGTTCTTCATAATTGTAGTATCCAAAAATTTCTTTTGCTTCCAATTTTATAAATGGCAACGATATACTTGGTGGACTCATTACCGTTTCCAACGTACGAGAAACAAGCTCATGATCGATTCCTTTTTCTTCATTTTTGTCTTGGGATTTAATCGTATATCCAGCGCGCTCTAATTTTTCGATAAACACTTTGTGATCATCTGTTCGTGCAGAACTTTGAGTCGCTCCGATTTCAAAAAAATCTTTTTTAGACATAAATTCATTGTTTAAGCTGTTTTCATTATGACAATTTTTTCAAAAAAGAGTATCCCTTTCCCTTTGTCATCCCAGACTTGATTTTTTCCCTTTGCTTCCTACAATTCACTCCGAAGCAGGCGCGTAGTTAAATGGTATAACCGTGGTCTCCAAAACCACTATCGTGGGTTCGATTCCTACCGCGCCTGCCAAGGCGAAAATCGTCCTGACCCCTTGGGGTTTGGACGGTTTTTTGCTTTTTGCAAATGGTAGGAATTGAACCCGGGTTCGTTAATTTGCACCAATCCCGCAAAGCGGGAGAGGATGCAAATCCCTCTACCGAGCCTCACGAAGTGAGGTGAAGGGACGAGATTCCTCAGAGAAAACTTCATGACTTCATCCCGCTTCTGCGGGATTTCGTATATTCCGTTTTCTCTTCGTCTCGCTCACATGGAGGCCTTCGTACTCGCTTAACAGATTCACTCGTTACACTCGCTCATCTTACTCGTACTCAGCTACCCCATGTTTGCGGAGGGTATAGTCACTTTTTTCCTACTGCGCCTTAAGTTTGATAATGGATCCCGAAGTATTCCTACAGTTTCGTGGAAAGGGATTCCTCCACTTCGGTCGGAATGACAAGGGGAGGGGTAGAATGGGTGGCAGGAATGACAAAGGAAGAGACCCCCCCCGTAAAATTAGACTTAAAAATATTAAAATATACACTAAGGCATGCTTTTAAACACAAACATGAAAACAAAAAATATTGGCATCATGGGGATCTTTGCTATGGGGGTCCTCGTCTTTTTCTCAGTACAAGCTTTCGCACAGGACGCTTCTACATCAACGGCTGGAACGAATACTTCAGAGCAGAATTATGTCCCGCCTCCGCCCCCTCCAACAGAAGATTATCACGATCCAGGGCAAATGCCGCCACCAACGGGAGAATATTATGATCCGGCGCAGGTTTCTTTTCCGCCTCCAACGAGTGGTTTTCAGGATCCAGGACATGAATACAAAGAAGAATACGAACAACATCATCCTTCGGAGCCTTGGGACGGCTGGGAAGAAAAATACTGGGAAGATTCAAATTCCGAGAACTGGAAACCAGAACCACGAGAGGAGAACTTTTACAAACCTGATGACAATTTTAACCACGAAGATAATTACAACCATGAAGAATACAAAGATCCTTCATCAGGAGACTGGCAAAACCACCCAACATCAGACTATCAACCGCCGCCACAAGGAGATTGGCAACAAGAGAACTACGAACAACCTTTTAACGAGCAGTGGAAACGAGACATCCTTCGTGGATGGGAAAAATTTAAAATGCGAGAACTCGATCAGATGGAACGAAATTCCCGAGAAAGTCCGGATTTAGCATCACACATCGGGCCACTTCGGTCGCTTCTGAAAGAGGCCATCTCCTGTGTGAGTCCGGCGAGTACACAATCCGATCTCGAAAACTGTGAACAGCAGTATCGTGAGCGTATAGATCAGGGTTTTGAAAAGGCGCACAACGCCCAACAAGCTCAACAATCAAGGAGGGAAATGGAGAACCTTGATCGAATTGAAGAGAAAGATTTCGCCCGTATGGAACGAGAAGGTCTGGATACGAGCGAACTTCGAAAGAAACTCAAAGAAATGAAGTCCCTTCTCCAGAGAAGAATAAACGCTACAGATTGGGAAGAACGTGAAGATCTCCAATGGGAGATGAACGATGCTCAGGAAGAATTCTGGGAATCTATGAATCGGATTCAATCAATGGGGCAATTCGTTCACATGGAAAAAGAATGTGGCGAGAATCTAGCGAGGGAAATTGATCGACGAAAAAAAGATATGAAGCGAGGAGGGGAAGTCGACAATGCTGTCTTCGCTCAATTGGATAATCTCATCAAAGAATGTAAAAGCATCGTCGCTCGTGCAAAGAAAAAAGCAGAACAAGGAGAACATATTGATGGATGGGAACTTGGGGAAGAGATTCGTGAAAAGGTCTGGGAAAAATTTGAGAAACTTATGCATAAGGGAAATGAAAAACGGTTCTGTAAGGATGTCGAACGAGGAATAAAAGATATGCAACGTGGCGTTCATGAAGAAGCGCCTCGAATGCTCCCACAGATGCCTGAATCAATTCGTCCCCAACTGAAGGCTCTTATGGAACGGGGGAAATCTATTTTGGCAGATACTAAGAACGCCATGAAAAACGGTGACTGTGAACGGGCTGGATCGATCATGCAACAGGGAGAAGAGATGGGATTTGAATTTCGGGATATTCTGGAATCAGCCGGACTGAGCAAGGATGATTTAGACATGATGGATCACGAAGATGATTACGACGATTTCTACGAAGACTTTCGAGAAGATGGGATTGATTTCGATAGAGATGATTTCAAACGGTCTATGAAAAACCAAAGAGCCGGAATAAAAGAGCTCGATTTGATGAAAAAAATGGATCGAGAGGTTCTGGCAGATTTCCTTCGAAAAACAGAAGGAGGATCCGGACAAACGCTTCAGTTTGCGAGTGACGTTGGAATGAGTACCACTCAAACACAATCCCTGATTCGGTCTCGGAACGAACTTATGGAAGAAGTGAGCAAGCTCAAAGATGAGATTAAGACACTCAGAATAGAGGTGAGTAGGCTCAAAGAAGAGATCACTCAAAATCTAAATGATTACAATTTTGGGTCTGGGCCGGCCAAAGATAAAGCAAAGAATCTTGCTCGAAAACTTGTGGGCATGAATGATAAAGAGGCGGAGAAAGAACTGGAAAAGATTAAATCAGAAGCCCGAGAGGAGAAGGTGTCTTCGGGAATGATTGCTTTCCCAGACGCCGATGACACACCAGAGAACTGGTTTGCTCCGCACGCTCTAAAAGCCAAGAACGTCGGATGGATAAAAGGAAATGCCGACGGAACATTGAATCCGGGAGGGACTCTCAACTATTCGGAAGCGGTGGTGGCTATCGCTCGAATTAAAGGAGAGACAAAAGGAGTTCGTTCAACCTCAGCGGTGGCGAAGAATGTCGCCCCATGGGCACGAGGATCAGTCGCATTGCTGGAAAGCAGTGGTGTTGATTTAACGTTTATGGAAAGCGTTCAAGCAGGTGATCCGATTAAACGGGAAGAAATTGCACTTCTTCTGAATGAAGTGCTCAATCTCCCGGATGTGGCTATTTCCACAGCACAATTTACCGACATGGGAAAAGTGAAAGATCAACAAATGAAACAAGCTATTGCGAATGTAAAAGCAGCGAGGTTTATGATCGGAAAGGGAGGAACGACTGAGTTTGGAGTTGGAGAGAACCTCAGCCGTGCAGCTCTAACCAAAGTTCTTTCACTCGCATCGGAACACCAATAAAGTAAAAAGAGAATTCATCAGAGGGGCAAGACGCTGTCTTGCTCTTTTGATATGGGTTTAATCCTTTACTCAGCCCCTTAAAAATGGTATAATTAGGAGATGGGGTTATTTAGAAAACTTATTGCTGGAGCGTGCTTAGGACTTTTCATTTTGAGTTCGGTGGCGTTTGGTATGTCGGACACAAATACCCTCCGTTCAAAAAATATCGAAACGGGATTTTTATCCTATCAACACTTGGACGTGATTCAGCCCTACACCGTGCAGTCACTTCCGCCGAAGGTTGTTGATATCGTTGATTGGGAGGCGCTCAACGCGATTCCAAATGGATCAATTCAAACGTGTTCGCAGATAAATAAATATTCCGAATCGTGGGATTTTGTACAAACGCACAAGCGAGCAGAAACAGAAATCATTCTCGTATCGCGGAAAAACGAATCCTATCCGTGCCATTACATTGCGACACATTTATGGAAAAACCAGTTCAACATGGCCTCTCTTGAGGACATCCCCCTCGCGATTTCGCAGAAATTTTTTACTAAGTATCCGGTGTTTGTTCGGGAGATTAAGTTTTATCGAAAGTGGTTTCATAAAGGGGAAACGATTGACTACATCAAGCACGAAGAGATGCATTTGATTCAGGCATTGCACAATCCTCAGTTGGAACGGTACATGTGGACGGAAGACAAAACAGCGCTCACACCGTTCGGAGAATTTATCGAAGGGTGCACGGAGTTTCACTTTCAAACTGATGGTCCAGAGTACGAAAATTATGTTTCAGAATATGAGCGATTGCTCACGAGCGCGTTAAAAAATGGTACCAAAATAGAAATCGATCGAGCGTGTGGAGGGGACTACGATGCGTTTGTGGAGTTGGACTAACGTAATCTATCGGGAACAAACGCTTTTGAGCCTGAACTGTTTACGGGATTTTTCACCTTCTTGGAAGACAGCATTTTTCGGATGCGTCCGACCTTCCCGGACTTCAGTCGTACTTTAATTCCATGCGGATGATCCGCGGTGTTCGTTAAAATTGATTCCACGACGCCTTTGGTGAGATGACCACTTTTTTGATCTTCTTTTAATATGATTTGCACCATGGCTCCAATGGAAACGTTTTTCAGAAGGCGACCGTCTTTACTACTCATCACTTTGATAATACTGCTTTTTGGAAGAAAGTGACATGTTTCCTCCCCCTTGATGGGGGAGGATTAAGGTGGGGGTGAAAAATACCCCCTCCCCTCAATCCCCTCCCGCGGTGGGGAGGGGAAGTTAAACTCGGCTAAACATCTCAATCCGTTCATCCATAATGATATCACTTTTTCGAAATGGGCGACGAAGAACTATTCCATCCAAGGAAGTGCATCGACTCAGCGCCACATACGTTTGCCCATGCGCGAAGCTTCCACTCCCGAGATCAATGATGACTTTTTCGAAGGTCTTTCCCTGGCTTTTGTGAATGGTAATCGCCCACGCTAACTTCAACGGAATCTGAGTAAATGATCCGATTTGTTCTCGTTTAAAATTCCCACTATCAAAGACATATCGTGATATTTCCCATTTGTGAGGACGGACTTCAACCCGCTCACCATCAGTCTTTTCCACAATCAGGAAGGTCTCCATCTTGTCTTTTTCTTCATTGTAATCTTCACAAATATTCACCACTCGCCCAATGGTTCCGTTCACCCATTTTCGTTCCGGATCGTTGTAAATAAACATCACCTGCGCCCCAACTTTCACCGTGACTTCTTCATCATTGGGTCGGAGATTTTTGGCAATCTTCCCGCTGTTCGCGGCGACGAATGTCGTCATATTGCCTTTGAGTTTCGCTAACTCCACAGCATTAATCGTGGCCGCATCGGCGTTGGTGGTCATCAGATGGATGAACTTATCGTCTTTGTCAGGAATGAAATCCGCATCGTGCCGATCATTGAGCTTCTCCAAATGTTCATCGCTCAGGCAGTTATTTCGCACGCCATTCAGCACTTCGATAAAATCCATATCGGTCTGCCGATAAATTGTATCCAGTTGGATATGTTCCAAATGAAACGCTTCTGACAACAGGTCGTTTGCCCCTTGGAAAACTTTGGCATCAAAAAAATACGGTGAGTCGTACTCGGACAAAAACTTCTCTTTGTCTCTCCATGTCATCACCGGTGGCAATTGATACAGGTCTCCAAAGAAGACCATCTGCACTCCACCAAAGGGATTGTTGTCCTCCCTCGCTTTTCTCAAAAAGACATCCATCGCATCGAGCAGGTCTGCCCGCACCATCGAAATCTCATCAACGAGAATTGTTTTCAGACTTTTGAAGCGCTTGGCTTTTTTCTCATCAATCCGTTTCTCCCTCGCCTCGTCGAGTTCAAACCCGGGTTTCAGTCCAAAGAACGAATGAATCGTATCGCCGTTCACATTGACCGCCGCGACTCCGGTGGGCGCGAGGACGACCATTTTTCGTTTTGAATTTAACCGCAGATGTTCGAGCAGGGTAGATTTTCCCGTGCCCGCTTTTCCCGTAATAAAAACATTCTTTCCCGTGTCTTGGACAAGGTTGAGCGCGCGACACGCTTGGGTGGAAAAGATGAGTTCTTTCATGTGGGAGCAAAGTGTAGTGTTTTTTTGGAAGTGGAGCAAAAATACAACTGTCATCCCGGAATTCTGAAAGAATGTCCGGGATCTAGCCATAAAAAATATATCTTTTAGGTTGTTTTGAATTTTCTAAAAAGAGTATTTGTAGCAGTTAGATCCCGGATATCTCGCTCCGAGATTCCGGGATGACAAGAAGGGGGATTTTGGCCAATCCAGAATGACGGGGGCGAGGAAAGAAAATTGACATTTCCCATCCAAAGCTTTACACAAAGGGGTGCATTTTTAATATATTTTAAATATGGCGATTTTTGACGTTCCCACAACAATTCGAAAGCTGGATGACGAAAACGTCTGGCTTGATTGCATGCTCGACACAGAGAAGCAAGTGACGAAAGTCATAAAGGTGAAAAGAGAACTTATTGAGGAAAAACTGAAAGATCTGTCGGTCGGCACATCGGTAATGATGACGATTGACGGACCTTTGAATGACACCCCCAATATTGTGAAAATTCACACTTCCCAAATAGTTGCCGCGATAGTGAGAGCTTCTTTCGTTGATGAAAGCGAATTTGTAAAAGACCCTGATGAGATATCGTTTCCCAATAAAAGTCGCAATAATATCGAAAGACTCAGGGGTTTGGGAGGAATGATGTAGGAAGTCCCCCTTAGTAGTTGAAGAAAAAGAAAGAAGGGGGTATTGAACAATTAATGTGTTCAAGAGTAGCTATTGTCTCTTCCGCAACAATTCAGTGAGACATTTTTTTCGCAGACGAATACTCGACGGCGTTACTTCCACGTACTCGTCTTCTTTAATGTATTCGAGAGATTTCTCAAGAGTCACCACGACTGGTGGCACGAGGTTAATCGCATCATCCGCTCCTGATGAACGCACGTTTGTCAGTTGTTTTGGTTTGATAGGATTGACGGTCAGATCGGTTCCTTGGTTGTGTTCTCCGATAATCATCCCCTCGTAAATCGGCAACGCCGCACCGATAAACATCGGTCCACGATCTTGCAATTTCCAAAGCGCATATCCAGTTGTCGTTCCTGTTTCTCCAGAGATGAGTGATCCGACCTGCCTTTTCTCAATCTCTCCCATGTGGGGAGCCATGTGCGCAAACGAGCTGAACATCGTCCCTTCTCCTTTGGTCAAAATAATAAAGTTGGAACGAATCCCCAATAAACCTCGCATCGGAATCTCAAACTCAAGATTCGTGATACTGTTTTCTGTTTTCATATTTATCATCTGCCCTTTTCGCAGAGACATCATTTCAATAATTTTTCCGCTAATTTCCTCAGGCACATTAATCACCACGTTCTCAATCGGCTCGTGCTGTACGCCATCAATATCTCGCAAGACGACTTCTGGCTGAGACACTTGCAGTTCAAATCCTTCCCGTCGCATTGTTTCAATCAGTACCGCAAGGTGCATTTCCCCTCGTCCCAAGACTTTCATAGAATCTCCAGAACCACTGTCGAATTCCACATGAAGTCCTACATTTGTTTCCAGTTCCTTCTCCAAACGGTCTCGGATCTGACGACTCGTTACATATTTTCCTTCTTTCCCCGCAAATGGAGAATCGTTCACCATGAAGTACATCGCCAAAGATGGCGGATCGACATCAATCGCTGGAAGAGGCGTTGCGTCTGGGTTATTGGTAATGGTTTCTCCTACGAATACATCTCCGAGTCCCGCAATCGCCACGATATCTCCAGCACTCACTTCTTCCACTGGCACGCGTTGCATGCCTTTAAACGTAAAGAGTTTGGAAATCTTCCCCGTTCGTCGTGCTCCCGTTGGCGTCAAAATAGTAATCGTTTGGTTTACTTTCACCGTTCCCTCGTGCACTCGTCCCACGGCAATTCGTCCGAGGAAATTATCGTACGACAGTGTCGCTGGTTGCATACGGAAGTCCGCTTCGCTGTTTTGCTCTGCTGCTGGCACGTGTTCTAAGATGAAATCAAGTAGTGGTGTGATATCCTTTCGTTCATCGTCCACTTCCTTCATTGCTACTCCGTCTCGTGCCACAGAGTACATGTACGGGAAGTCCAATTGCTCGTCCGTCGCTCCCAATTTCACGAACAGATCAAAGATTTGATCGATCACCCATGTTGGACGAGCCGACTCTTTATCAATTTTATTCACGACCACGAGCACTTTCTTTCCTTGTTCTAAAGATTTCTTCAGCACAAACTTCGTTTGGGGCATTGGTCCCTCGTATGCGTCCACCACCAGAATAGTAGCTTCCACGGTCTTGAGCACACGCTCAACTTCACTCCCGAAATCGGCATGCCCTGGTGTATCCACGATATTAATCTTCGTATCGTTGTAGTTAATCGCTGCGTTCTTGGCGTAGATCGTAATCCCTCGTTCCTTCTCT
>CAZOER010000005.1:0-41976 GCA_964578905.1 uncultured Candidatus Peribacteria bacterium
AACTTCTACTCGTTTGTGATCTTGTATCGCAGGCGTGTCGAGAACCGTCTCACCGTCCACGAGAGAGATGAGAGAGAACTCTTGTCCGATAAGTTTTTCTTCAAGCACCACACGTCCAAACTTCTCAATAGATTGCTTCGCGAAATCTTCCGCCTCTTCCAACGTCTCGAAGTGGTCGCCTGCAACAATGACTCCTTTTCCTCCGAGCAATCCGTCGGCTTTGACGACAATCTGTCCATCGAATTTCTCAAAGAATTCTGCCCGTGCCTCGTCATTCGGCTCCGTCGAAACAAGAAAATCAGGAGACGCATCAATGTCGTATTTTTTTAAAAGATTTCGAGTAAAGCTTTTTGAAGTTTCCAACTGTACTCCTTTTTGTGATGGCGCGAAACAGGGGACTGATAGACTTTCGAGTAGATCACTTGCACCAGCTTCAATTTGAGCTTCAGGGCCAATAATTGAAAGGTCTGGTTTGAAATCTTCAACGAGATTCTTCAGTAAATCAAAGTTGTCTAGTGAATCGGTAAGAACAATCTCCACTCCCAAGAGAACCATCCCAGGATTGCGAAAAGTTGCAAAATTAATAATGCGAGGAGATTGTGGTGATCTTGCGAGAGCATCACAGATTGCATTTTCTCGTCCACCATTTCCGATAACCAAAACTGTCTTTGTCATAAAAAACGTAAAAATAAATCGCCCGAAGTATACGAGGAACCTACTAAAAAGTCTAAGAGGGGAGAATTATTTTATCATCTGATCGTTCATCTGGAGGATCGGCAAGTAAATCGCCAAGATCATGAACACGGCTCCTATAGCAATAAAAGCCAAAATAACGGGCTCCATTAGTTTTGCAATGGTTCCAATTTTTCGTTCGAGTTCGTCTTCATAAAAGTCAGCAATCTTTGTCATAATCCCTTCCAGTGAAGCGGTTTTTTCTCCAATAGAAATCATACTGATAAGCATCTGAGGAAAGAGATGTTCACTATCAGCCAAGTTCTCAGCGATTGGGATTCCTTTTGAAAGATCTTCTGCGGTGAGCAATAATTTTTCTTCATAAATAGGATTCCCAGAAATGCTAGCCGTAATTTTTAATCCATCGACAATTGGTACTCCGGAAGCAATCAAAAATCCAAAGATACGTGTCACTCGGGAAAGAATCATTCCTTTTAAAATTCCTCCGACAATAGGAAACATGAGCATTAACTGAGCCCACTGGAGTTTTCCAACACGTGATTTTTTCCAGAGAGTAAAAGCGGTAATGAAGGCTATAATTCCTCCGATAAGGATCGGCCATTGTTTCAACACGAGGTCACTCAGCGCTACTAAAATTCGCGTCGGAAGAGGGAGACTTTCAATATCTCCAAAGAGTTCAATAAGTTTTGGAACCACAAAGACCACGACAACAACTGCCAAAAGTGCCATAACAACTATCACGATAATTGGATATGTCATGACGGATTTCACCTTCTTCTGAATAGAGCTCAGTCGTTCGTATTGTGACACGAGCTCTTTTAATACTTCATTTAATTTTCCTGATTTTTCACCCGCCTCGACAATTGAACACGTTGCTCGATCAAAAATATCATCATTTTGTCGCATGGCTCCTGCTAAACTTGCTCCTCCCTCAATGGCGTTGTGAATATCACTAATAACCCGTTTCATTTTTTGATTTGCTGTTTGTGCTTCTAGCATTCGGAGCGCTTCTGGAATAGAAATTCCAGATTGCACAATTGCTCCAAGAAGCTGAAAGAAAAGAAGTTTCTCTTGCAGTTTTACGGGTGACTGTTCGATAACCCAATCATTAGCAAGATTAAAGGCATGTGTTATTCCATAAAGAATACCTTTTCTCGCATCATCTTTTTTTGTAGCAATTGCATCTTCTTTGATGTCCAAGATAATCTCATCGAAGTTTTCTTCGACGGCTGGTTCTTGTTGCGGTGGGGGAGTATTTATATCTGTCATGATTAGTCTTTAACGAGTTTATAAACTTCTTCAAGAGATGTTTCCCCTTTGACAGCTTTAATAAGACCATCTTGTTCAAGGGTAATCATCCCTTCTTCCTGTGCGAGTTTTTGAATTTCAAAGGATGGCGTTCCTGCCAAAATAGATTTCTTTATTTCCTCACTCATGTAGAGCACTTCGTAAATCCCGAGTCGACCGAGGTATCCTTGTCCAGCACATTTCTCACATCCTTCTTTGTGTGGTGTGTAGAAAATTGGATCGTTCAGCATTCCGTCATCAAATCCTTCATAGGGAGCGAAAACAGAAAAGGCTGCTTGGATTTTCTTCTTTGCATCGATACTCGGCGTTTGTGGTTGCTTACAGCTGTCACAAAGTTTTCGTGCCAATCGTTGCGCAATAATAAGGTTGATCGATGCCGTCAAAAGGAAGTCGGGCACCTTCATGTTCAAAATACGAGTAATCGTTTCAACGGCAGAATTGGTATGGATAGTCGAGAGCACTAAGTGTCCTGTCAGAGACGCTTCAATCGCAATATCAATCGTTTCCTTGTCTCGAATCTCTCCCACCATGATGATGTCTGGATCTTGTCGGAGAGCGGTTCTCAAACCCGAGGCAAAGGAGTATCCGATATCCGGTCGCATCTGACTCTGATTAATTCCTTCGGTTTGATTTTCAATCGGATCCTCAAACGTCATGATGTTTTTCTCAATAGAGTTGAGGTAGTTGAGCGCGGAATACAAACTCGTTGTTTTCCCTGATCCCGTTGGTCCAGTGGTAAGGATGATTCCGTTTGGATCGCTCACGGCTTTCATGAATCGTTCATAATTTCGTCCCACAATTCCAAGCTCTTGGAGTTTTGGAATCGTTTTTGATTTATCTACCACACGCATTACCACTTTCTCCCCATTTATAGTTGGGAGTGTTGAAGTACGCATATCCACTTCTGTATTTCCGACGTAGGTTGTAATTCGTCCATCTTGAGGAATTCTCGATTCATCAATTTTTAAGTTCGACATAATCTTGATTCGAGAAATGATTCCCGGATGCAAGTTTGGTGGATACTCCACGAGAATTTGCAAAATACCATCAATACGTAAACGAATCTGAACGATGTCTTTGTGTGGCTCAATATGAATATCCGAGGCCCCTTTTTCCAGAGACATTTTCATTGCTGATTCTATTGTCAACGGAACATCACCCGCAACAATGGCATCTTTCAGTGAATCAATAGTGGACTTTGTCATAGAATGAGGAGAATCTTATTGAGAGAAAAAATTAGCTTTCAATCGCACATTAAGTGTGTTTGTTTTGTCATCTAATGTCGTCTGAATAGAGTCAATGTGTACGAGTGGAAGAATATTGTTCTCGAGGAATTTGTAATCTACGATCTCGATTTGTCCCTTTTCTTTCCCCGTTTTTAATTGCTCAGATATTTCTCCTGTTTGGAGAAAGTGAATGAAATCTTGGAAGTTCACCTCATCTGTTGTGAAGTTAAGAGAAAAACTAGTGATAGAATACGGTGTTTTTTCGACGGGTTGTGTTTTTCCAAAGAGAGCCTTTGTTAGTTGGAATTTGGAATCTTTGTAAACAGAATCTAAGTTCTCAAGTTGGAGTGCGTAGAGTTCCAATATTTTTACAATTTTTCCGGTATCAACTTTTTTCGGAAACGATTGTTTCTCTCTCACCAAGTAAGGTCCTGCTACGATATCAAACTCAGCTTCAGTTTGTTCTAGCTTTAATGACTTCACCTCGGTCGTGAGTTGGAGGCTTTTTACCTGCAACTCGAGAGATTTATTATCAGATTTCTTTTGTTGCCATTCAGAATATTTCGGGATAAGCATTGATCCCCAAAGAGCAACGGCAAGCATCATGAGAATAATCCACGGAATAGGATTTCTTCGAAGTCGAGCTTTTCGAGAGTTTAAAATGGGAGCATCTTTGGAATGTGCCATGCTTTAGTGTTTTTTAGTAGTAATATTTTGGAGCCATTTCTCATATTTTATAAAAAGCTCATCGGTCGGATCTACCTCCGTTGCGGATTGAAGTTCCAATTCTAAAGCGAAATCCATACCCTGGTTTCCGTCGCTATCTCGTTTCTTTGAGAAACTATTGAGTCCTCCATTTTTATAAATAGGGAAGGCGTTCATGAGAGACACGAACTCGGTATTCAGGAAGAACGCTTTTCCGAAAAGATGCGCTCCGTGGACTCCAAAATTGATGGTACTGCGATTCGCTGAAACAGAATCTACTTTTATATCATTTCCAGTGTTTGAAAGGATTGGGTTGTCGAATGATTTTGAATTGAAGTAATCGGCCGCCCTTTGTGGTCCCTTTAATATTCCGTAGACAATATTTCCCGTTTCATCAACAGAATCAAACCATGTCAGTTGTTGGTTTCGAATCGTCTGAATGTTTTCAGTATGAATGGAATAATTTTTTGTTTTGAGTTGTTGCTCAATTCGTGAGGTTTTACTCGCGTAGCTCAGACTTTCTTGCTCCATTTTTTTCTGCATTTTTTTGAGTCTCTCATATCGTGACCCCGTGTTTTCAGTAGCATTAAATATCTCAAAGTATTTATTATTCTTATCGAGATCGGCTGATATCCAGACGATACCAACAATACCAACGACGATCAAAACGAGTGAAAAGTATTTCAAAAAGAGAATCCATCCAGGAATATGCTTTCTTTTTTGAAGGAGCATTTTTTGTTCTTCAGCACTCAACGTTGTTTGTGCTACCGATGTTTGATCCCCCTGAGGGTTAGCCGCGGGTAAAACAACCCCGTCTTGAGAAGGAGTTTTTTCTTTATCGGTAACAAGGTGCTTTTTCGCTTTGTTATAAAGTTCGTCAAACATTGGTGTGTGTTTTTATTTTCGAGAATCAGAGTAACTAATTCTGTTGGTCATCCTATCAAAAAAGAAGCTGTACGACAAAGTTTTCAACAAAAAAAGCTGTTTTCAAAACAGCCTTTTATTGTAATACGTAATCTTTTCTTATTTTTCGTATCGAACAGCTGGGAGGAGTCCCATTGTTCGAGCCTTTTTAATAGCGCTTGCCAATTGTTTTTGGTGTTTGAGACAAACTCCAGTGTGAAATCGGCTTTGAATTGATCGGTAGTAGGTGATAAACCCAGCTAAAAACTTAGAGTTTTTGTAATCAATATGTTTTGTTTCATTTTTGCAGAGTGTGCAAACGAATTTTTTTGGTTTTGGAGGCATAAGGAGAGGGGATTAAAGGTCAAGGGATGAATCTTCAAGAATTTCATCGAGCTTCTTGTCGACGAGATCTTTCTTTGGTGCAGGAGCTGGTGTTTTTTTTACCGCTTCTACCTTTGGTTCTTCTTTTACGACTTCTTTCTTTAGTTCAACAACAGCTTCTTTTTTTGCTTCCGGTTTTGCCACTTTCTTTTTTGGAGCGTCCATTCCAGAAAGTTTGCTTTCGATGGTGTCTTCTTTTTCAAGAGAATCCCATTCTTTCTTCATTTCTTCGTATTTTCGTGGAGCTGCTGATTTTGGATCAACCTTTGTTAAAAGGAATCGAACCATATTTCCATCAATATTCCAATCTTTTTTGAGTTCGAGAATTTTTTCTCCGTCCATCTCAAATTGAGCAACGAAGTAGTATCCCCATTTTTCTTTATTGATCATGTAGGCGAACCCTCGGGCTCCCCAAAAGTCTTCGAAGGTGATTGTTCCTCCAAGCTCTTTGATCTTCTGTACAACGGAATCGGTAGCTTGCTTTTCAGCAGCCTTCTCGTCAAGCGAGTTTGTGATGATTGCCATCACTTCATATTTTGTAGCCATGCTTTATGGTCGGTTAAGAAGTAAGAAATCTTCCGGCGTCTCACTGTCTGTGAGAGGCAAAGCGTGGGTACTGTAGTGAGGAGGTATTTTTTTGCAAGTAATTTTTTGGAAAAGTTGGAAAATTTAAGAGTCTAAAAGTTAAAAAGCGCTTTGTCATCTCGACCAGAGTGGAGAGATCCCTTCTTGGGATGTGAACAAAGGGATTCCTCGGCTTCGCTCGGAATGACAAGGGTGGGGTTGATATTTCATTCTTAATTCGTAATTTGTAACTCGTAATCGAATATTGAATGGATGGATTTTATCTCGTAGACAAAGATGTTGATTGGACGAGTTTCGACGTCTGTGCACGGATGCGCAAACTTCTAAACACCAAGAAAGTCGGACACACGGGGACACTTGATCCTTTTGCGACAGGACTCTTGTTGATTGCGACAGGGAAGTGTACGCGGTTAATTCCTTTTTTTGAAAAAGAACAAAAGACATACGTGACAAAAATTGAACTCGGGAAAGATTCTCCGACACTCGACACGGAATCCGAACTCCAGGACGTTCCTGTGAAAAAAGAACCGACATTGAAAGAGATTGAACAAAAAATGTGTTCAAACTTCCAAGGAATCATTCAACAAGTTCCACCACAATTTTCTGCAATCAAAATTGCGGGGAAGAAATCCTGTGATGTCGCTCGGAAAGGGGAGAAAGTCGATCTTAAGTCACGTGAGACAGAGATCGTTTCTTCAAAGATTCTCTCGTACAAGTTCCCAGAAATAGAAATTGAAATGACGGTTCGGGCTGGATTTTATGTTCGGGCGTTTGCACGAGACTTGGGAGAAGCATTGGGGACAAAAGCAATCTGTACCGAACTTCGTCGGACGCACATTGGAACATTATCAATTGAAAACGCAGAGAAGATAGATCATCTCACTGCGGCCATCGATCCGAAGTTTATCCTCACACAGATTGATCATCGAGAAATTCCCACTGGTCGTGTTCAAGATTTCATCGCGGGACGATCGTTTGATTTTGCTGGCGTGGACGGAGAAAAAATATTGGTCCTTGTCGGAGGAAAATCAATGGGAATAGGGGAGATGCAACATGGGAAGTTGCAGCCGCGAGTTGTGTTATAGGAAAGATTATTGACTTCTTTGTAGAAAGGATCTAAAGAGGTCTTATTGTTTATGAAAAAATGATAGAATCAGGAGAAACCTTATCAATAGAGGAATTGGCAGAGCGAAAAAATCTTTTATTTCAGGATATAGAAGATCTCGTATCAAGATTGTTTTTTGCCGCACAAAAGGGAATACTTAAATATTCAAATGAAGAGGCAATTATTCGCGAAATTATAGAAAAAAATAAGAAACGTAAAACGTTTTCTGATGAGGATATTGAAATAGCCAAAAAACTTTTAATAGAAAGCAAAACAAAGCATTTTGAGATGGATGATTTTAACGGTCTCTGGATACATATAGTGCTAGAAAAAGGAAGTGTTACAGAATTTGTTGGAGAATTGACGGAGGAAAAAGAAGAACCAGAAGAAGGGTTTGTGATTCTTTCATCAGAAGGCGTTAAAAATAAGGACGAGTTGTCTCGAGCTGAAGAAGTAGTGGCGCAGTTTAAACAAATATTTCCAATTGAGAATTAGTTTATAACTCAATCCGTTCTCCAAACTCATCACAGATGAAAATCTCGGGCTGAAGCTCAATGCCAGAGTCTCTTTTAATAATGTCTTTCCATTTCCTCGCTAAAGAGAGAATGTCATCTTGTGTGGCTTTCCCTTCGAGATTGAGAATGAAGTTGGCGTGCTTTTCAGAAATCTGTGCGTTTCCAATGCGGTCGCCCTTCGCACCGGCTTCTTCCAATAACTTCCCTGCAAAGTTTCCTTCAGGGTTCTTAAAAAAACTTCCACCAGATTTCCCAGGAGGATATTTCTGCCATCGATCGGCGAGGAGTGTTTTACTCTGCTGGAGTGCTTTATTGGGATCAGTTTTTTTTGTCAGTTCAAATGTTACCTTTGTGATGCACCAGTCAGGATGTGATTTAAAAATAGATTCTCGGTAGGAGAATTGGCAATCGTTCTTTGATGCTCGTTGAATCATTCCACTTTCATCTATATATTCGACAGACTTCACAAAGTCCGCTGTCTCAATCCCAAACGCGCCTGCGTTTCCCCGCACAAATCCACCGACATTCCCAGGGATTCCGCTCAAGTTACACAAGTCTTCAAATCCGTGTTCATTGGTTTCTTCGACAAAGGCCTGCCAATTCTTCCCAACTTCAACCGTGACAAAGTTATCTTTCCATTCGACGTTCTGAAATTCAAAACAAAACACTCGTCCTCGAAATCCACGATCTGACATGAGGAGGTTCGATCCTTTTCCCAATATGAGTTTTGGCATTCCCAAGGCGATCGTCTCTGCCCAGATTTCTCCAAACTTCTCACTCGTGTCGACAGTCCAGAATTCATCTGCCGGTCCGCCCACGCCATAGAAGGCATGTTTTCCGAGTGGTTCGTGCATTAAGATTTCCATGGAAAAAATTACGGATGGAGAATTACGAATTACGAACAAAAAAGCAAGGCGCTTGAGTCCGGACTTTACGAAGTCCCTTGTAAGACAAGTCCGGACTCGGGTATTTTCAGAAAAAAACTTGCATCAAATTCGACAATAGATACTATCTGCGCGTCGTTAAGCCAATCTGATTTAAGAGCGGCGGGAAGCGACAAATACTTACTAACTTTTTCCCACCATGGCAACAGTAAAAGACCTTTTCAAAAATCTTGTCCACATCGGACACCGGACGTCTCTTTGGAATCCAAAGATGAAACCGTTTATTCACGATAAACGAAACGGAGCGCACATTTTTGACCTTGATAAAACAGCTGAGTGTTTGGACACAGCACAAAAATTCTTGGCAGAAACAAAGAAGCAAGGCAAACAAGTGCTTTTCGTAGGAACGAAACCACAAGCGTCTTTGGCCCTCAAAGAATTAGTAGCAGATACAAAGTACTTCTACGTTGACGAGAAATGGGCACCAGGGCTTTTGACAAACTTCAAAGAGCTTCGAAAACGAATCGATCACTACTTGAACTTGAAATCACAATTTGAAACTGGAGAAATTAAGAAATACACAAAGAAAGAAGTAGCGAAGTTTAAAAAAGATTTGGAAAAACTCGATAAGGCGTACCACGGAGTAGCGGAAATGCGAAAGAAACCAGATGTACTTATTGTGCTCGACGCAGTAGGGGACATTCAGTCAATTCGAGAAGCGAATGTTTCAAAATTGGCAGTGGTAGCGATTACAGATACAAATGCTGATCCGGATAACATCGATTTCCCGATTCCAGCAAATGATGATTCTGTGAAATCTGTTCGCTTTTTGGTTCAGTGCCTGTTAGACTCTTTGGCGTAATTTTACGTTAAAACAAACATGGACTACCAAAACCAAGTACCCGTTTCCGAGCCTGTTCAACCTACTCCAGCACCAGAAGTACCTACTTCCCCGAGCCCAGTTCAGACAGAACCAACTCCTACTCCTGAAGTAAAACCAGTTGCAACAGGGATTGTTACAAAGGGAGAAAAGACACTCGCAATGTTCGGATATATCGAATTTCTTTGTGTGTTGCCATTGGCGTTGAAACCAAAATCTCAATACTGCCAGTTCCACGGAAAACAATCATTGGTGTTGGTATTGTTATTCTTCATCCTTTCTTGGATTGGATGGATTGTTCCAGCTGTTGGAATGCTTATCGCATTTGTTCACATCGCGATTATTATCGTGGCAATGGTTCAGGCTTCACAAGGAAAGCTCTGGAGAATTCCATTCGTGGCACAAGTAGCTGACAAACTCAACTGGGACGAGTAAAAAAGAAAAAACAAAGATTTGATTTTCTCTGTCGTGTGGTTACAATCCGCGCGATTTTTAACCCTTTGTAAAAATGGAAATTACAGCTCAACAAGCAAATGAATTACGAAAGCAAACCGGTGTAGGAATGCTCGCGTGTAAAAAAGCTCTCGAAGAAGCGGGAGGAGACAATGAAAAAGCAATTGAACTCTTGCGAAAACGAGGAGAAACAAAAGCAGCTGAAAAAAGTGAACGAACAACAGGACAAGGAGGAGTTGCCGTAAGCGGACGAGCTTTGGTAAAAATTCTTTGTGAAACAGACTTTGTAGCGAAGAACGATAAATTCATCGCGTTTATTGAAGACATCGTAAAAAAAGCGGACACAGATGGAGCGGATGCTGCAAAAGCATACTTCGAAGATATTAAGACAGACAAGATTCAAGAGATTGGAGAGAACATGATCCTCGACCTCGTTGAAGTTGTGGAAGGAGGGGACACTGTTGGTGGATACCTTCACACAAACCGAAAAATCGCGACGGTTGTTGCGCTTGAAGGGGGAACAGAAGAACAAGCACGAGACATTGCGATGCACGCAACAGCGATGAATCCATTGGTAGCAAACGTTGAAGACGTGCCATCGGATTTGATTGAAAAAGAAAAAGAGATCGCAACAGAGCAATTGATTGCAGAAGGAAAACCCGAACAAATTATCGAAAAGATTTTGGTTGGGAAAATTCAAAAGTTCTGTGCTGAACGAGCACTGGTTTCACAATCATTTGTGAAAGATCCAGAAAAAACAGTCGCTCAATATCTTGGCGACGCGAAAGTCGTGAAGTTTGTGCGAGTTGAGGTGTAAAGATTAACTTGAAACTGGATACGTATCCTTAGGATACGTATCCTAATTTAAATTACAGTGAATCGCCTCGGTACCAAGGATCTCGCAGAGAGGCGCGTGCTTTTGCAGACATATCGGTAACGATTTCTTTCGATTTTGTTTCGCCACTACTGGTTAGATTTCCAGACTTATTAGAAAGTCCATCTAATTCAAAGAGATAAGAATTATCAATGATAGCTTCTACTTTTTCGACTGCCGATACTGGTGTTTCATCCAACGTGGTTATAGAGACCATTAGGAAAAGGGTTAAATTGTAAGCGAAAGAACGAGCGCGAAAATACTCAGAAAAAGAGAAGATGCAAATGTTTACCGATGAAATTTTCCGTCGAGTTCTCCAAACGGAATAAACCAGTGATTTGGTCGTCCGTGAGGGCAGAGATTTCGCCATTGGGTCGTTTCAAAATCGTTCAATAGCTTCTGCATTTCCACAGGTTTCATTGGGTCTCCGAACATCACGGATCCTCTGCAGGCTTTGTATTCGAGGAGCTTACGCATGAGGAGATCCTGAACGTGTTCTCCGACCTGGTCTTCGCCGAGATACTTCATGATATCTTGCAAAACCTGTTCGAGGTCTTTTTCACTGAACATGGCCGGCACTTCTGAAACTCCTACTTCGTTATCTGCTGGGAATGAAATTGCAAATCCAAGCTTCACAATCTCATCTCGGTTTTCATGGAGTAGGGAAATCTCATCTTCGGTGAAGGTGAATATTTGGGGGGTCAGTAATTTCTGAACCTGTGTTTTTTTCTTCTTATATTCATCCCAGAATGTTTCAAATCGCTGACGTTCGTGAAGTGCGTGTTGATCAAAGAAAAACACTCCTTCACCAGACTGAGCGACGATATATTTATTCTCCACTTGGCCGATCAAGGTAAGAGGGGAATTGATTTCGGGTTTCACTTCTGTTTCCTTTGTGAAGCTGGGAACATTGAAATTGCGTCCGGCATTCTGATCAGAGAAGTTGAGCTTTGGAGCGGACATACTGCTTGCGCTTGTTGGTTTTGAAAACTGAGGTGTTCGAGGCGCGAAGGCTTGATTCGTTCCAGATTTTTGCAACGCAGTAGTGACACTGTTTTTTATCAATGAAAAAATTTCTCGTGGTTCAGAGAATTTCACTTCAAGTTTTCTCGGATGCACGTTCACATCAACGAGCAGGGGATCGGTTTCCAAGAATAAAACAAAGACAGGGTGGAGATGTTTCTCGATTCCCGCACTCTGTAAAAACGCTTCACGAACGGCGTAGTTCAATTTGAAATCCTCAATCCGTCGTCCATTTACAAAGAGATACTGGTGATTCTTTGACTTGGCACACATCCCAGGGCGACAGACGAAACCAGTGAGTTCGTTCTGTGCCAACTTTCCGCTCACAGGAAGAAGGTCTGTTGAGAGACTCTTGAGTACCTGTTCGACACGCGCTTGTTCAGATTGAGTAGCCGGGTAGTCGAGCGTTGGTTTTCCATCTTTAAACAACTTAAAACTCACATCATGTTTCGATAATGCGAAGTTGGTAATCTCTTTCACAATGGCTCGGTATTCGGTTTCTTCTGTTTTCAAATATGCCAGTCGTGCGGGTGTTGTATAAAACAAATCCTGCACACGAATCAGAGTTCCAATATTGGAAGAGGCGTCGCTTATCTTGGGTTCATCTTCACCAGAACACTTCACACTCGTACCGGTCTCGTCGCTTTCGGTTTGTGTAATCAGTTCAAATTTAGACACGGCAGAAATTGCCGCAAGAGCTTCTCCTCGAAATCCAAAACTTCGGATTGAGAAGAGATCATCAATAGTTTTAATTTTACTCGTTGCATGACGGAGAACACATTTCTCAGCATCTTCTCGACTCATTCCGAGTCCATCATCACGCACCTCGATTAAGGTCTTTCCACCATCACCAATATACACATCAACACTCTCTGCTCGCGCATCGAGAGAATTTTCCACGAGCTCCTTCACAACACTCGCAGGTCGTTCAACAACCTCACCTGCGGCGATTTGATCAGCAACTTTTTGTGGAAGAATTTGAATCGACATCGGAGGGATTGTAACGAAAAATTTTCAATTTTCCATTTTCCTTTGTCATCCTGAACTTGTTTCAGGATCAAACCTTAAAGTGTGCACTAACTTTATGGCTAGATCCCGGATATCCCTTCGGGATTCCGGGATGACAAGTGTTTTTGCAAAAGATTCTGATTTCCATACAATTCGAGTTGATGAAAAAAATCTGTGCGGTTTCTGGTAGAGAGTTTGAACTCAGAAAAAAAGATTTAGAATTTTATAAGCGTATGGATGTACCAGCACCAGAGATTCATCCAGATGAAATCTTGCGGAAATTGATGGCAATGCGGAATGAGTGGAAACTCTATCGTCGAAAATGCGATAAAACAGGGGATACTATTATCAGTGCGTATCACGAGAACACGCCGTTTCCCGTGTATAAAAATGAAGAGTGGTGGGGAGATAGTTGGGATGGTGTTGAATACGGAATTGATTTTGATGAGAAAAAACCTTTCTTTGAACAGTTTCTTGCACTGAGAAATACGGTTCCCAGAGAGGGAACATCGGTCTTTAAATCAGAAAATTGTGATTACAACGGGCACACGAGAGAATGTAAGAACTGCTATCTCATGGGGTTAGCGATTGGAAATGAAGATTGTTATTATGCGTATTGGGTTATTAACAATAAAGATATTATCGATTGTCGCTTAGTAAATTATTCAGAACTTTGTTACGAGTGTATTAATTGTGATACGTGTTTTGATTGTGTGATGCTTCAAGAAGGACAGAATTGCAATGAGTGTTATTTCTCTTATCAGCTCAGAGGGTGTAATCATTGTATTGGCTGTAGTAATCTTTCAAATAAGAGCTACCACATCTTCAACAAACCCGTTACCGAGGAAGAATTTAAAAAGAAAAAGAAAGAAATTTTTGATGGGTCGTATAAAACATGGGAACACGGAATGAAATATTTCCACACGATGTGGGACAACGCACTTCACCGATACGTCCATAGTCTGAAATGTGATAATTGCGAAGGGGATGTTCTTTTTAATTCCAAAAACTGTTTCCACAGTTTTGAGGTTATCGATGGAGAAGATTGTGCCTACAATGTATCAGCCGGAGCGGCAAAAGATGTGTATCATTCTCATTCAGCAGGATGGCCAAAGTGTGAACTCGTTTACGGAGGCTCAGTTACGCGAGGAGGGACGGATGTTCGGTTTTGTTATTACACGTGGTTCTGTGCAGATATCACGTATTGCGATAGCTGTGTGAGCTGTAAGCATTGTTTCGGTTGTGTGGGATTGAAGCACAAACAATATTGCATCCTGAATAAACAATATTCAAAAGAAGAATACGAAGTGCTTCGAGATAAAATTATTGAGTATATGAAAAAAACCACCGGATCGGGGTCCGGGGCAGGCTTCGAGTGGGCGACTATTCCATTTGAAATGTCTACATTTGGTTACAATGAAACGGCGGCGAACGATTACTTCCCGCTCACGAAAGAGGAAGCTCTCAAAATGGGATTTGCTTGGTATGATGATCCAGCCCCATTATCAAAAATAAAACCAATAGAGCTTCCCGATTCTATTCATGACACAGAGGACTCTATTTGCAATCAGCCGATTATTTGTCCGATTACAAAGAAACCCTACAAGATACAAAAAGGAGAATTGAAATTCTACCGAAAGATGAACCTGCCGATTCCTCGTCTGAGCCCAGAAGGGCGTCGTGAGAAACGGAATTGGCGTATCAACCCATATCAACTCTTTGAACGAAAATGTTCTGTGTGTGATGGAGACGTATTATCTTCCTTCTCGCCAGAAAGGTCAGAGAAGATTGGTTGTGAAAAGTGCTATTTGGCTTCTGTAGACTAGTCTTTGCGGAACTTGTCGAACAAAGGTGTGAGAAGTCCGTGCTTCTTCATCTTTCGATGTGTGATGATACCAAAGACAATAGAAAGCCCAATGATAAGTCCTACTGGAATGAATCCCCAGTAAACAATATATTCGAATGGATATCCTCCGTAGACTTCTTGCGTTTCTTTGAACAGCGTGACAGAAATCAAGAATGCACAAATAAACGGGGTGATGTACAGCGCAACATTAAACCATTTTCCAATTTTCAGACCTTTTGAAGTGTGATTAATCCAGAGTCGAATTTTATTGGCTCCAACGATATATGCGAGAACTAATGTTTCCAATAATCCTACCAAAAGAAGTATGTAGTTAAAGAAGTGATCTGTGACATCCAAATAATACATTCCAGCCCCGGTAAGATAAGGCAGTGATCCGAGAACAAGGATTATGCAGAGAACGAGTGAAATATGAGCATATTTTACTTTGTTCCAGAGATCGTGGAAGGCTCCTGCAATTACTTCAAAGACGCCAAAGATAGAATCAATCGCCAGTGTGATAACAACGAGGAAGAGAAGGACGGCAAAGAAAATAGCTCCCCATGGCATCATTGATACGGCCGTTGGGAGAACGGAGAATACAAGCATCGGTCCACCAGTTGCTGCTTCACTTACGGGCACTCCTTGTTGAAGTGCCATGTATCCAAGTGTCGAAAAGACTGCAATTCCACAAAGAATCGATACTCCAAAATTCCCCGCTAAAACCCAGAGAGAGGTTTTGGCAATTTCCGCTTTTTCACTTCGGTGGCTTCCTGCAATAAAGAAATATCCCATAGCAAGACTGGCAGAAAAGAAACTTTGTCCAACGGCCGCTTGCCAGAGTTTTACATCAAGAAGTGATTCCCACTTTGGAATAAAAAGAGCTTCGAGACCATCAATGGCGCCAGGAAGCGTGACTCCTCGGATAATGAGAAGCAGGATGAGAAGAAAAGGTGCGGTTGCCGTTATTTTTACCACTGGCCCCAAACTCATTACATTTTTTCGCAATGCATAGAGTACGAATCCGTACCCGACCAATACTCCAAGCAGAAGTCCCCATTGAAAAGTTCCTGGATCAGTAATACCTCCTGTGAGATGAAGAATTTCATTCACAAAATAATCATTTGGGTTACTCAAAAATGCTCCCGAAAAAGAAGTAACGAGATATTTCATTCCCCAGGCAAGAATGGGCGTGTAGTAAAACAGCAAGAAAATTAATGCGAAAGGAGGAAGCCATTGAATCCAACTTGTTTTTGGTTTTATTTTTTCAAAGGCTTGCGGACCACCCAGTTGGGCCTTTTGTCCGATAACGGTCTCCATCATCATGAGGGGGAATACCATGAGTACATTTGCGAGAAGAAGTGCCAAAATAAAAGCGGCACCACCGTGTTCATATGCGAGCATTGAAAAACGCCATAGATTACCAAGACCAGCAGCACATCCAATGGCGGCAAGAATATACACAAAATCACTAGACCATTGGGGGCGAGCGTGAGATTTGAAAAGACTCATGGGAGGGGGATAAAAATTCAACTCATATTCTACGCGGGTGTTGCACAGAAACAAAATTATTTTAAAAACCAACCCGGGTTCGGGGTTCTTTGAACCCGGGTTTATGTTAAACTAAGAAAGATGAAACTTTACATTGTGGCGACGCCGATAGGGAACCTCGGGGACATGACGTTCAGAGCTGTGGAAACGTTGAAGGACGTTGATTTTGTTATTGCTGAAGACACGCGACACTCCAAGATTTTGTTTAAAAAATACGACATTGATACTTCACTCAAATCATTCCACGCACAAAGTTCAGACATCAAAATTTCAGAATTGGTGAAAACAATAAAATCAGGAAAAACAGCCGCGTATATTTCTGATGCTGGGACACCGGGGATTTCAGATCCTGGATTTCGTCTCGTTCATGCGGCAGTGAAGGAGGGGATTGAAGTTGTTCCTATTCCAGGGGCTTCAGCGTTGACGACATTAATCTCAGTTGCGGGTGTGCCAGTAGATAGTTTCCAATTCCACGGATTTCTTCCCCATAAGAAAGGACGACAGACTTTGCTCAAAATATTTGCTGATGCAAAAATTGCGCACATATTCTACGAATCAGTACACCGTTTCCCGAAACTCCTCGAAGAACTTTCAACCTTCGTAGGAGATGAGCGGGTTATCGTCGTAGGACGAGAACTGACAAAAATGCACGAAGAAATCTATCGGGGCACAGTTGGCAACGCACAACAAAACTTCACAAAAGACAACACAAAAGGGGAGTTTGCTATTGTGGTTGCACCGAAGAATTTTGTACAATCTGCTTGATGGCAGAACTTAAAGACCTCAGAGGAAATATTGATGAAATAGACAGCGCTATTTTGCAGTTGTTAGAACAGCGACGAGAACTCGTCTGCGATATCTTTGAATATAAAAAAGAAAACGGGTTGTCATTACAAGATCATGTGCGAGAAAAAGAGCTCGTAGACTCGCTTTCAGAAAGAACGAAACGGTTCTCGAAAGAAGAATTGAAAGACATTTGGAGTGCTATCATTACTTCGTCATACAAACTTCTTCCATGAAAAAAGTAGCGATTATTGGCGCGGGAAACGTGGGAGCACACATTGCTTCTTATGGAATTGCACGGAATTTCCCCGTGGAATTTTTGCTCGTAGACATGAACCAGGAGTTTGAAACAGCACAGGTGCTAGACCTTGAGGACACGCTTCTCTTCTCACCGAAATCGCATGTGCGAGGCGTTGATTTTGGAGATAAGGATCTGACGGATGCGGATATCTTTGTCATTACAGCGGGGGCCAAGATGGTAAAGGGCGAGAATAGATGTCATCTGATGGGACGAAACATTGAAACCCTTAAGGCGATTCGAGATTCACTCGGGAAAATAAAAAAGAGTGCGGTTGTCATTGTCGTCTCAAATCCTGTCGATGTACTGACACAGGTAGCGGTAAAACTTTTTGGTCTTCCAAAGGGACATGTGTTTGGAACGGGAACATTGCTCGATTCGGCACGACTGCGGTGGCGATTGGCGGATCGATTTAATAAAAATATCTTTGATGTAACGGGGATGGTTATGGGCGAACACGGAGATAGCGAATTCGTCGCATGGTCGACCGTGAAGGGAGCGGAAGAATTTACCGATTTGGAAAAAGAAGAAATGCAATATGCGGTAATGCGCGAAGCGTATGAAATTATTGAAGGAAAAGGAGCAACATATTTTGGGATTGGTTCGGCGACAGCAGAAATTATTGACGCAGTGCTCACTGATGAAGGAACGATTCTTCCTGTTTCAGCGCCATTGTCTGGGCAATATGGAATCAAAAATATGGCGATGGGTGTGCCTTCGAAAATTGGAAAAGGGGGGATTCAAAAAATAATGCGTATTAAATTATCTCCAGAGGAAGAACTAAAATTACGACTGTCAGCAAATAAACTGAAAGGTCTGTTGAAAGAGTGTAAGTTTTAGACGAACTCTGCTTTGAGAATCTCCAATGTCGTAATCGCGATGTTATATTTTTCCGCTAACGCAAAGAGTTCTTCTTTATTCGCTTTCTCACCGTCTTCATTGAGTATCTCGCAAGCGACGGTTACGGGCCTTTTTCCGCATTTCTTCGCCAACTCCACAGCGCATTCAGTATGTCCGAATCGCTTTGTTGGATCTTGCGCAAGCAGAGGAAATACGTGTCCTGGTCGTACTAAATCGGTAGCGACTGCATTCTCATCACCCATCACTTGAATCGTTCGTGCTCGGTCAGGAGCAGAGATTCCAGTGGAAACTCCTGTGGTCGCATTTACGCTGACACCGAAGTTCGTTGTGAACTGGTCTTCATTATTTACCACCATCAAAGGAATATTGAGTTGTTTGAATACCGCACTATCGCATGCTACACAGATGAGTCCATCGGCATTTTTGAGGAGAAAATTTATTTTCTCTGCAGTAATGGATTCCGCGAGTGCAAAAAAATCACCTTCCTCTTCTCGATGTTCATCGAGCACAATGACAAAATTCCCATTCGTAAATTCCTCGTATACTTTTTCTAATGAAGTGAAATTCATGATTGGAGAAGTTTTTTCATTTTAAGTACGGTTTCTGCGTATTCAGCTCCTTTGCTTCGTCGTTCCATCGCGAGATCAAGAGAATGCGCTACCTGCACACCGTGCATTATTGGTGTTGATTCATCGAGTGTCACACGGGTAAGACCTTCCATACAACTTTTCCAAACCCAGTCATAGTGATCGGTTTCTCCTTTTATCACACACCCAAGAGCAATCACGCCATCAGGTTTTCGTGTTCGGATAAAGTGTTGTGCCGCAAGTGGTAACTCTACCGCTCCTCCTACCTCAATAATTTCATATGGTTCTCCTGCTTTTTCCAAAACCTTGCTAGCGGATTCTTCCATGCCACGGGCAACTTCTTCACGGAACCGAGAAGTTAAGATTAAAATCATCGCGGGCATTATTACTAAGGAAGGGGATTTTGCAAGTAACTATTTAGCAGGGCCAACTTTATTTACTGAGAAGGGGAGTGTCTGGAGGAGCTCATCGCCGATCCAAATTTCTACACGGTATCCGCCCGCTTCTTCAAATTTCACATTATTAAAATCGCTGATGAAACACATCTCTTTTTCTTGTTTCTCATCGCCCTTGCGATCGAGTTTTCCTTCTAACTTTGCAATCGTTTCTCCTGTTTTCTTTTGAAGAATCTGAATCTTGAGTTTTGTTGATTTTAAAATGTTCACATCCAGAACAATCGCCATCTTCGGATGATTCGTTGGGAACTTCGCGGCTCCAATGGTTTTAAACATCCCAATGATGTTGAGTTTCCCTTCTTGTGAGAAGAACGCACTATCACAGAGGTGTACGAAATTGATGTGGGGTTTTGTCATGACTGTTTATTAAAAATAAAAAGCAAAAAGAGAGTAGAACTATATTCAAATATTTTCAATGCTAACCCTTGAATTTAGCTCTTGTTTATGGTATAATCGGGAGATGATTTAACAATTTTCATGAAAAACTTGTTTTTGTTTTCGGCAGAAGGAGGAGAAAGTAAATTCCTTTGGAATGAAATCGCTCTTGATAAAAATATTCTTGGAGGCAAAGCCGAATGGGCTAAACAGCAACTCAAAAGTGAAACAGCAGATGCATTAGGAAACTTGCTCGAAAAAGATGTTCTTACAAAAAACGAGGTAATTCAACTTCTTGATACAGATGAAGCAAAGAAAAATTGGAATCATAGAAAGGATACACCTCAAAACCCAGTTCGTTATGTATTAGCATTGCAGGCGGGACTTACAATATTGGGATACGTTCCTGGAAAAATAGATGCGCTTTTCGGAGGAAATACAAAAGCAGCAGTGGTTGCTTTTCAAACAGCAGAAGGATTAAAAGTTGATGGAGCACCAGGACCTGAAACGATTGGGAAAATGTTGGAGAAATTGCGAGGTATTTCAATAGATCCTGTAGAGGCAGAAAAAGAAAGATTAAAAAAAGAACAAGAAAAGAAGGACGCAGATGCTGTCGAAAAGAAACGATTAGAAAATGAACAAAAGAAGAAGGAAGAAGATGCTGAAAAAAAACGACTAGAAGACGAGAAAAAAAAGCAAGAAGAAGCTCTTAAAAAGAAAGAAAACGAAAAGAAGGTAGACCCATCGCTTGTTGTGCCACCAATGAAACCAAAAACTCAAACAGAAATTTTTAATGAAAATATTAGAAAGAAAATTGAAGAGAATAAAAACAAAGAGGAAAAACCAATAGTAAAAGAGGATATAGAAATTGAAATTGAAAAAGAAGACATTTCTGGATTCGTAGAAAGGTCAGGATTATTGATTGCACAACTTCCAGAAGGACATGTGCAAGAGGCTTGGAATACGGCACTTGGAATTATGCAAGATGCTACTCAACATACTCAAGAAGAACGTAATAAATGGTATGAAACACTTGCAAATACTGTTATAGAGTTAAAAAGTGCAGAACAACAAAAAGTGGTTACCGTTAAGCCTGAACAAGTTGCACAGAAAAATGAAGCCTATGGAGATTTTGATGGAAATGGAACACCTGATTGGTTAGAACAAAAGCAACAGAAGAAGAATGAGGTTCTTAAAGAACAAGAGGAAAAAGCTCAAATGCAATTAGAAAAAGAGAACCAGAAACAAGTTCTCATTACTGAATTTAATACGGTGCATGATGCAATTCAAACACTTGCTGAAGATGGTTCAAATAAACAAGAAGTTTCTAATGCTGTAAATGCAGCACAAGAAGTTCTTGATCGGATTATGGTTTTTATGGAGAAAAATACTGATTTGAAAATTGAGAACCTAACAACTACAAATTTTGAGCTTGCGAAAACAGCACTAAAAGAATTAGAACAAAGAGAAATAGAGGCAAAAAATAAACGAATTGTGGAATTGGAAAATGCAAAAAAGAACGAATCTATAAAAAATACAGAAAATAAAGAAATGGTAAATAAATCAAAAGAATCCTTGGTAGATATGGAAGATTGGTTGCTCGAAAATGTTAAAAAGTATGAACCACACAAAAACCAAGATACCTTTAATAGAACATTCCCACATAGATTTGATGATCATATTTACTTCCTAAAAGATTTACCAGTAACACCACAGCATTTTGTGGATATTGGTCCGGGAATAGGGGATTATGAAAATCAATCAAAACAGATTGCAGTTGATTACCCAGCGATTACTTCAAGGGAAATGGCAGAAGCCTTTCCAAGTATGAATGTTGTTGTTTTAGATTTGCCAAAGGGGGTCAATCGATTAAAAGAAGCTCGAAAAAATAATAAAAAAATAGGGGAAAGTCTTGTTGCAAGAGACAATGTTTCAATTTTATCTGGGAATGGGTTAGAGAGTTTGAAAGACCAATTTAAAAATAAGACAGATGCATTTTCAGGAGAAAAATTTCCGAAAATAAAACCAGGAGAAACGATCGCTATTCGGGCTTGTAATTCGATTGATATTTATACTGATTGGAACACGGAAACAATGCCAGCATTGGTAAAGATGTCGGAAGATTTTTATGAAAATAGTGTTTGGTTATTCTTTGCAGATAAAATTGTTTTCAAAGAAGCTAATAGCACAAAATGGAAGAATGTTGGAAATGTTTCACCTCGAGGATTTAATCATAATCAACAAACCACGAAACACATTGGAAGTGATGTTCCTCATTACTTGCTTTCAGACAATCTCACAATTGAGTCTCTCTAAAGATTTAATAAAAAACCCTAAGAAGCTATAGCAGTTTGAATATTTGGGATTTCAACAGTTTCTTTTTGTTCTTGAAGAGATTCTTCAGCATTTGATTCTTGCTCCTGTTCTTTAGCTTGTTCTGCTTCAATTTTAAAAACTCTTTTTCTTATTAAATCCATTGCAACTCCATAAAATCGTCCAGTGACCCCTGATGAAAGAATGTAAATCCCTACGCTTTTCCATATTTCCTCGGTCTCTGCACCAGCAAAGTGCATTGTAAAAGCGGTAATAGGGGAATACATTGCAGTGTATCCCATAGAGATAATTGTATCGTTTAGGAACTTTCTTGCTTTTATTTTGTTTTCTGGGGACAACCTTTTAAATGCGTAATCTGTCCATTTTTCATATTTTGTTCCGTCTTGTGACAATTTTTTAAATGCGTAATCTCTCCATTTTCCATACACTCCTCCAGAGGCACTATTTCCGATAGCAGCTCCAACTCGACCTTTTATAAACGTATTAATATCTACTCCGGCACCAATCATTTCGATAGGGATGGCCATCAAAGCACAAATAATATTAGAAGCAACCGCATCTGATAATGCTTTTTTATCTAAAATTTTCTTTCCTTTTTCTACAATTTTATTTAAAAATCTTACTTTGGATTCGGCATTGCTTTCGGGGCTGGGGTCAATGATTTGTTCTTCATCGGTGTTTAATACTTCAGCAAAGTCTGCTCTAAAATCTATATCATCAAGTTCAAGCATATTTTCAGTGAACCCTTCTATATCAAAAGTTTCTGGAGAAGCTGGAGGTGCAAGTGTCAAAGTTTCAACATCCATCCCATTATTATACCACAAATAATCACTTTAGTCTAGAGTGTTTCGTGTTTGCAATACTAAAAAACCCCCGCAGTGCGAGGGTTTTTTTGCGTCATTACAAAACTCTTATTCCATAATATCGTCAGTATCCATCATCATTTGCCAGAGCTTCACAATCACCTTCGCCATCTCGGCTCGAGTAATAGGTCGACTTGGTTCAAAGATATTTCCATTTCCAGTGAGCATATTATGCTCTGTGGCAAAGAGAACATACGGTTCATACCAAGAATCTGGTTGGGCATCAAAGTAAGGATTTTCTATTTCAGAAGACAGGTCGAGTCCAGACATTTCCAAAATCACCTTCAATGCTTCCACACGAGAAATAGAATTATCAGGTCGGAAGAATCCGTTTGGATATCCGCCGATGATACCATATTTCTTGGCTGTCGTGATGTAGGGAACATACCAAGCGTCCATGACCACATC
This sequence comes from uncultured Candidatus Peribacteria bacterium, assembly GCA_964578905.1. GTDB lineage: Bacteria > Patescibacteriota > Gracilibacteria > UBA4473 > UBA4473 > CAZVBV01. The sequence goes on from CAZOER010000005.1 coordinate 22,905, forward strand.
AGGAAAGGGAACTTCTTCAATGTCTTCTTCCAATGGAATACTAAACGCATTCACGGCAATCTTCGTGAGTTCTGATCGAGAAAGTCCAGTGTCAGGATCATAAATTCCTTCGTCTTTTCCTTGGACAACTCCTCGGAATCTGAGGTCATCAATATAATCTGCAGCCCAGTGTCCCTTTGTATCGGTAAACATCTTTGCAGGTGTTGGAGCAAATCTAGGAACGTTTCGTTCTATTTCAGGGTATATAATGACTTCCTCTTCTTCGATTATTGTTTCGCCAGACATCTCATTAAAGAGCGTAATGATATCTTCTCCTTTTGTATCAAGAACAATAAAGTAAGACATGTGATCAACTTCTACCACCATATTCCCATCAAGGATCTGTCCACCATCTCCCGCAAGTTCGTATTTTTTTTCAAGCGTGTTGTAGGTGAAAACTTTTACATTTTCTGGATTTGTAAATTGTTTCGTGAGAGGAATAGTAAGTGTAAATAGTTTTGTAAAAAAGAGAGGAGTTTCATTTGAAGCTCCCGTTTCTACTGCCTTTTCTACTTTAAATCCTTCAGGGAGTGTTGGAAGGTCCGAAAACACAACGGCTTGTGGAGTTGTAATAATTCCTTTGAAGAGATTCCCATCAATATCTTTTACAATCGTATCTTTTGAGAAATTAATAATCGCTTTCGTGTAGAGATTTCGAAGTTTTACAGGTCGTGTAAAGACTCCTTTTGAATTGATTAAATTAATAGGATCGATGGAATCAAGTACTCGGATAGATCTAGTCGTTGGGAGCGTATAAGAAGAAAGACTACTTGAAGAAGCTCTATAATTACGAGAACTTCCTCCGCCACCACCACCTCCTCCGCCAGAGGAAACACAACTATTTCCACTTGAGGTGTATCCGGAATCACAGGTGATTGTACAATCAGCAGAAATGCTTCCATTGCTGAGCGTTTTATTAGAACAAACCTGGAGAGCAGTGGAGTAAGCGGATTCAATATTATCATCATCACCGGCGGTGATTTTGTAATAATAACTGGTCCAAGCAGCGGTTGTGCTATCAGTATAAGTTTCGGTTCCTGCCAGTATTGCAGACGTACTGACTTGAGAATAACTCACGTCGTCAGTTGATCGGTATACGGCGTATCCGTAAAGATCGCTCATAGCAGAATCATCAGCATTTGTCGTAACAGCTGTCCAACTCAGTCCCACACTCGTTCCACTTCCAGACCCTTGCGTGAGTCCCGTTGGAGCTTTTGGGGCGAGACCATCAGGAGCGACCCCAGGAGCAAAAACCGTGAAGTGGTTTGTCTTTGCTTTCAAGAGGAATTTGTAATCATCATAATCGGTTCCCTCTGCAAATGTTGGAGTTGTCCCGAGCGCGTCATCAATAAATTTCTCATATCCCGTTATCGTTTCGGTTCCGTTATAGAGAGTCCACTCCGTATCAGCGGTATCTTTGTAGTACGCCTTTCGAGAGGTTTCGAGATAGACCCATGTATTACTCGTATCATCCCAATAACCAATCTTCATAGATTTGAGTTTTGAAAGATCTTGCATTCCGTCATTTTCGATTTCTGCTTTATAAATAACCATGTCCAAATCAACGTAATCGCTGAGGTTGGTAATCGGTTGTCCAGAATTATCCTTCGCGGTAATGTTCACGGCTTTTCCAGCAATTGGATCCATATTACTCGTTCCGGAAACAGAAGAGGTTGCTTTCGCTGTTACATTTCCACTTGAACTAGAACTTCCCAGAGCATTTGGCGGAAAGGTCAACTCAACACCTGTTCCTGACGCGGTTCCGTCATCGGCTCGTCCAGTATCAGAGAGCTTTCCTCCCTGCGCCGGGGTAATTGGTTTTGCGGCTTGTACATTACTCCAGTTGGCATCAGTCGAAAGAGCAATATTTTTTCCAGTGAAACTTGAACCCGCAACGAGAAGCTCTTCTGGATATTGTGTTTCTGAATATCCATCTCCAGCTCCGAAGACCTTCCAAGTTCCTGCCACGACTCCAATAGAGTACGCACCCGTACCATCGACGGGACCAAATGATTTGAGACCGGTACTACTTTCGGCATAGGCCCATCCATTTGGTATTTCTTCACCAGCATCGTAGGTTTCATTACTATTTGCATCGGCAAAGATGACACCCGAAATCGTCTTATCAAAGGTTGCCAGCGTGAAATCTACGGTCGCATCTGCGGTTCCCGCGATAGACGTTGGTTCACTTGAAGCAAAGCTTGGCTTATCGGCTCCCACGAAGTAGTTTCCAGAAGCAAGTGTTGGCACTTTAATCGAGTAGGCACCGGTGGTGTTATCGGATTCCATTCCAGCATGGAACCCCGTTTCCGGATTTCCAATCCAGATCCAGGCGTTCTTTTGACCGGCTCCAGGACCCGACACGGTACCATCAATAGTTACCACATCCGCTCCCGTGAGGTCCGGAATGGTGAATTGAACATTTCTGTTTGCACTCACCACAATATCTTTTTTCGTTCCATCGAGGTTGCCACTATCGGGAACAATTTCTCCCAATGTTGGCACGTGCAAGAAGAAGAAATAATCACCATCTTCTAACTGCATTGTTGTACTTGAGGAGAGATCATCTACGTGGAAAGACCGGTAGAATCCGGTCGGTGTTGGAATGACTCCATCAAAGGTCACTCCTTCAACATCCACGAACCCTTCTTGGCTCGCTTGTCCATTTGTAAATTGCAGCGTAATCGTCTTGAGAGCACTGTTGACGATAATAATGTCGGCATTACTTACATCACCAGCAGAAGCATTTACATTGGCAGGATTGTTTGCATACGGATCATCTTGAGTAGCTTCGTTGAGGATATTATCGTTATCGAGATTATTAACCCCTCGTTCTCCGTAGTCTGGAGTCCAAATGTCCACGCGGTAAATACCAGACGGAACACTCAAACTATAATTACCAGAACTGTCGGTCATTCCTCCGTAATCTTGACCGAGATATTTTCCAGTGGCGTCATACTTCACGGCTCGAATTGGCATGTTAGAGAGTGCTGTTTCAACAGCGGAATAAGTTCCATCGGTATCGATTCCCACCGTTCCAGAAATAGTTCGCCAGGTGACGTCAGAAGCCGGTTTGAGATTTATATTAGAAGCATCGCTGTCGGTAACAGTGACGGCTCTTTCATACTGTATCCATCCTACTCCTGGAGCATCTGTTTCCACATTCCATGTTCCTGGATCAACATACAATATGTAGTTACCCGTGGCATCAGTCATCGTGTCAGCGTGCCCCCAACCAGTTGTCTGGTAGGCCCAAACGGGCGCATAGGAGACGGGTTGAGATTGAGAGTTCAGCACTTTACCAGAGATGGTATATCCTGGTTTTTTCATCTTAAAGACCACGCCAGAAACGTTGTCCTGCACATTAATCGTTTGTTCCTGTCCATGTGGGAGTCCTGGTTTAAAGGCTCCAACCGCGTAGGTGCCCAACACTGGAATTTTCAGAGTAAAGGTTCCATCGGCTTTGGTTCTGGCATTTGATCCACCGAATCCTCCCATGGGTTGGTAAGCGTATACTTCCGCGTCGGCAATACCGACGGCAGAACCATCTTGTACGGTACCCGTAATGGTTTTTGAAACTTGTCCAGAGATTGAAATTGCAACAGCTCCCGCGGTTGATCCATCACTGGTGAAGTTTGCTGGCATCGGTGGCATCCAGTCTGGCATTTTTGGAGGGCCCATCATGGCCCCCTTCGGCATGGCTGGACCAATTCCCACCATCCAGTCTCCCGCAGGCAGGAAGAGGTTATATTTCGTTATATTATCTCCTTGAACTGTATCGAGAGACGTATCTCCTCCAGCGGCATCGTCTGTGTTTGGATTGATTGTTTTTACACGGAATCCGTTTGGTGAACTCGCGAAAATATCAATGTTGTCATTTATTCCTCCGCTTGAGAAGTCTCCTGTTAGGGTAACGGTAACGGTTGCGTTTGTTCCAGCATTTTCTGCCAAGAGAGTGAAATTATTACCCGTTGAATCTCCTCCAGAAACCCAAATTGGTTCCGGCATTTGTCTTCCAATGTAATTTGTAGAATTGAGTGTTACAAAAGGATCGGTAAAGATGTGATAATCTCCATCTGGAAGACTGGTAAATGAATAGGCAGCGGTTCCGTCTCCGTTCGTAGCAAAGTTTACACTTGTCTCCATAGGTCCTGTCATCGGTGATCCAAGGAACATCTCCATGGTTCCCGTTGTAGCACCAGCGGCAGTAATCGTTCCTGAAACGGTTCGAGAACCCCCTTCATTAATGAAGAGCGGCATTGTTGAAATCGATTCCAGCAACGCTCCATCAGCAGTAAATGTCTTGATATCAACCGTATATCCTGAGGTTTGGAAATCTTTTGGAATAGATGAATTCACAATGCCTTGAATATCCATGTGAAGGAAATCATTGGCTTGTGTGGCTCCACCACCGGTAACGATATCTATGGTTCGAGAGGCTTGTGTTCCCGTCACCGAAGCGATCGTAATCGTTCCCGTGTTCCATTCATTGATGTCGTTGTTGACAGGTGAATACGGATCTTCCGCCGCACTCGATACATCAAATCCGGAAGGGAAAGTAAGTCGAATCTTTCCTCCAGAAGGGATCGCTTTTTGAGTTGGGACATCAATGAAGTACATACTGGTCTGACCAGCCATGGCATTCATCGGAAAGGCCCCAGCCATCATCATTCCCATGGATCCCATATCCATCATTGGACCAGATCCTCCACCACCCATCATTCCCGGACCACCTCCCGGTCCCAGCATTCCGAATGTTTCGTCACTATTGAGGAGTGGACCTCTGGCCGAATTTCGGTGTGTTCCCGAAGCAGATCTATTCGTAGTGTCGGTAATAATATTTCCCGATTTATCTTTTACATCATCGATGAATACTTGAAATGCCGGCGTACTACCAGCAAATGCAAACCCTTCAATAATCACGGTCATTGTTCCTTCATCGTAAGTAAAGTTAAGATTCGAAATCCCCGATAAGGCATTTCCATCAGCGGTATTGTATGGGGCGACCAAGTTTGGTGTCGCTGCCCAACTTCCTTCAGCATCAAGTCCATTTATGAAGTAATTAGCCGGATTAAGAACAGAACCACCCCATCTATTCGTTTCACTTTGAGGGGCCGCATTCATTGGTTCCGAGAAGCTAATTGCCAAAGAGTAATCATCTCCGTTGGCGTACATAACTTCCGGTGATGTGGAGTCAGCAGATCCTGTTGTAAATCCTATTGAATATGCCGTGGCAAGGGCATTTCCCGACAAGTCATCAACACCCGTTCCAACGGTTAATGTATATTGAGTGTTGGAACTCAAAGCATTGTTCGGAATAAACTTTGCCATTTTGCTCATCGCGTCGTATTGCACACTTCCTGAAACGGAAGTTGATCCTACTGCAAGTGTAATATTTTGTGCGGTAATTGTTCCTGAATCCATTCCTTCATCAAATCCAATATCGATGAAGGGGAGTCCAACGTCGATACCAGTGTCGCCATCTTGTGGATAGGTTCCTTGTACGGTTGGAGCAGTACTGTCAGTAGCTCCCGCAAACACCTGAAAATTGGATTCATAGGTGCTTTGTGTCGCGAGACAGGTGTCAGGATCGGTCTCTCCACAGCTTGAGGGGTCGGTCATCCAAATTCCCAGAGAGCTTTTTACCGCTCCCATTACACGAATTATATATTGACCGTTATTACCCGCATTGGCATCCAATGCACTTGAAGGCGTAATGGTTGCAATTCTTTGTGTTGCTTGATCGAGTGTTACGGTTGCGGTAACCGCTGTTCCAACGGTCCAGTTGGCTTCACTCGTAATCGGATAGAGTTTTATATTTGTTGAATTAATAGAACTTGAATCCATTGGTTCGGAGAATTCCACTGTTATGGCTGTATTTCGTGGAACGCTGAATGATCCTGGGGAAGGATTTGTTCCCATAACGTAGGGTGGCATCATCATTCCTCCACCTCCAAATGTTGAAAAGTCAGCGCCTCCGACTCCCCACATGTCCGTGTTGTCCATCATGGTGGTAAATCCACTCATATAAGATCCACCGGTTCCATCTCCCATAATTGGATTTCCTTCTGTATCAGTTACGCCTTGTGTAACAACAATATTATAATACGTTCCTGGACTCAGAACATCAGCGGCCGTCGTATAAAATATCGCTTCGTTCATGCTCGAATCGTATCGAACCTTTCCTGCCACACGGTCTTGTCCATTGGTAGTCAGATAAATATTTGATCCAGCGTCTGAAGCATCTTGATCGTTAATCGTGTTCTCGTTCATTGTTTTATCAAATCCGATAATGATTGGCATTTCGCCCATTCCAAAAGAAGTACAACTTCCTGTACAAAAAATATTCGTTGGTGCTCCCATTATTCCCTGTCCTGGAGCCGTCCATGTGACGTATGGTTTATCACCTCCTCCTGTCATGTTCATAGTTCCCTCATTCATGTAAATGTTGACGCTCTCTTCCTTGAAGACATTCATCATCATGTCCATGTATCCGTCTTTGAAAATTACGAGATCCTGACCTCCCTGAAACAATGTGTTATCAGGGAAAGTGAATGCTCCTGTTGTATTCGCGGGTGTTATTATTCCTCCAGCGGTCCCTTCTATAAATAATTTTGGCCACTGTCCATCAACAAACGCCGTTCCGTCAGATTTATAAATAGTTCCTGACAAGTCCACATCGGTCGCTGCATCGTCGTAATATGTTGCGGCGTCCAATATATCTATTACAAACGGTGTTGTTTTTACCGTATCCTCGACGCCACTCGTATCTGAAGTAGGGGACGCGGAGAAGTAAGAATAGTTGGGAGTCGTCGCCGCATCTTTTGCTTTTAAATAATAGCTTACTGCTGCTCCTGCACTTTGCGAAGGAATGACACAATTGTAAAATCCAGCATCAATAGCGGAACATTCTACTGCTGTTTGCCATGCTCCCGCATCAACTTTATAAAGAAGTTGAAGAGGGTTGGTTCCATCCAATGCGAGATCATCGACCGCCCGAGCCACGATATTCATTGCAACTCCAGCTTTAGCATTCCAGACTCCCATGTGCATAATAAATGGGATTTGACTATCATCTCCAGCGACATAGGTCTCTGCAGTCAGCGTTGCTGCTGCTGATATCGAATATCCGGATTTATTTCCGGCGAAATCAACACCAACGATATAAGTCTTGTATGACCCTGTAGCCAACGCACTTCCGGCACTATCGCTGGTAATAAAAGGTGCTCCTGTGTAAGTAAAGGTCGAATCAGGTGTCGTTCCCGTATATTGATACTGTCCGCCCGCAATAGTATCGACGGGTACATGGACAGAGTCATCAAAAATAGTTGTCGCTGGCAAAATATAAATATTGTATTTATCAAATGTTGGATCCACCGTGGTCGATGGTGTCCAGACAACTCTAATATCATTCCCATCGATACCGCTATTAGCAACAGCATCTACATCAGAGAGTAAGACGGTAGATACGGCTTCAGGTACGGTAGAGTCTCCTCCCATATTTGGAGTAAGGGGAGTGGGAGAACTATACGCTTGCCAGTCTCCACTTCCATTATAATCGGGATCGTTCATTCGTCGTCCCATCGACTGACCGTAGAGTGTTGTCGGAACGTTGTCGCCGGCCATCCACTCACCAGCCGAATTAGCACCAGCTTCATTTGCAAAACCAACTCCTCCATATTGTACATAGTCAGCAATAACTCCGCTTTCATCTTTAACAACAATCTCCCCTCCAAATATTGCCATATCGATATCGACCGTTGTTCCGCTATTTCCCGTGTAAAAATTTGTAGTAGTATTGGTTCCCGCTGCATTCCAATAGACTACTCCATATGCACCAGAATTAAGTGTTGAACTTTCGGGAAAAGTGTAAGTATCTCCATTTGAAATAATGGTCCAGTTTGATCCAGCAGCGAGGTCTACTGATCCTCCACTTTGATTAAAAAGCTCAATCCATCCCAAGCCGGTGGTCGTGTTATAAAAAACTTCATTTATAAGAATAGAACTTCCTATTCCCATTCCTCCCATCGATTCTGCAGTGGAAGTGATAGCTTGTGGTACTGAGGTTGTTTGTAAAACAAAGTCCATCCCATTGTTTTGAGAATCTTCACCGTTTCCCATACTCGCATGAATTCCAGTCATCTTAGAGCTCGAGGAATCAGGAAAGGCTTTTCGTTCAATAGATCCATTTGCGGCAGGTTCTGGAGCAGGTTGTCCTCCCTCAGCCAGAGTTGGTATTGTTAAATTTCCATACGCTACCATATCCACCAATTGGGTTCCTTCAAAAAGACCCACAAATCCGCCACTTTCAGCAAGTGTAAATCCGGTATAAGTGGTGTTTTCAGTAGGAGATCCATCGTAGTCAGTATGGGCTGATAAATAGAATCCATTTGAAGGAATCGTTCCAGAAGTAATATCTATTACTCCTGCACCAGCACCTCCTCCCCCCCCTGTTGTCCATTTTGTTTTATCACTAAAATCATATCCATCAGTCGTTGTTGATGGGAGAAACGCAAGTGATATTGGATGTGTAGTAAGATCAAATCCTTCCATTGCGTCTCGATTATAGAGTTCTATAAATTCATCATTAACAACTCCTCCTGCAGTTTGAATTTCTGAAATAGCCAGGAAAGACCCCATCATTCCACCAGCTCCTCCACTTCCCACAGGTCCCAACCATGTAGGGGGAAACATCATGTCCCAATTTGATGGAAAGTTACCAATGCCTCCACCTGTTGTCATAATTCCACTCTGAGGAACACGAAGCATAAATGAGTGAATCGGATCTTGATCTACAGCAGCTGCCTTTCCCACAACAAAAAGTCGTGTCATAGCGGTTGCAGTTGTAGAAATGGCTTGGTTAATATCAGAAAAACTCAGTTGCCAATAATCCATGGCTCCATCAGTTCCCGCTACCATAGAGGGCCAAACAGTTGGTTGCGTTCCGACGAGCTGATCGGTTCCCGTATCAAATACTCCATTCGTATTGGTATCGATATACAATGCCAATCCAGCATTTATGTCTCCTGAGAGTAAAGCCAAATCAGTTGCAGGAACAAATGTCTGCCAATTATCATCTTTGTCGACATTTATCGTAACAGAATTTAATGTTGCACTCGCTTCATCAAAGAGATCGATTTGTAAAAGTGCTGTTCGGGTTGCAGTATCAGATATGTACATATCCATACCCCCCGACATGATCGGCATGATATTCACACCACTTGCCGCATGAGAAGTCTGTATTCCTCCCGGAGGAAAAAGTGTTACGAGTAAAGCCAGACACGCAAGCGTACTAACAAAACGTTTAAGACGCGGGAACCTTTTAGACATAGGTATATACCGCTTCTTGCCGAAGACAAATATCGACTTTTTCATGAGAAATGGAAGTGATGGGGTAATGAACGAGAGAAAAGTGGGTAAATTTTTCTCAAAATGTTTCCTTATTATTACCTCTTCTATACGGTTCCCTGAAGCTTTTTTGATTGAAGGGAAGAGGGGATTGTTTTATTGATAGTTTTGTAAAAAAAACCCCATTTTTCATGAGGCTTTTTAAGTTCGATATAGAGTTGTTTTTACGCTTTCTTTTTGTCTGGGTGGTATTTTTCGATTGTCTTCGTATTAATACGTTTCAATTCTGAAATTGGGAATGGTCGTAAGAGCTCCCATCCAAGAGTAAGTGATTCCAAGATTGTTCGTTCACATTGGTATCCTTGCCCAACGAATTCTTTTTCAAATTTGTCAGCGAATTCCAAGTAAATCTTATCAACATCAGAAAGTGAACTTTCTCCCAACACCACTGCCAACTCACGAACATCTTTACCACGTGCGTAACACGCGAAGAGTTGATCTTTCAATTTAGAGTGGTCGTCTCGAGTTTTTCCTTCTCCCATTCCAGCTCCCGCCAAACGTGAAAGAGATTTCAATACGTCCACTGGAGGTGAAAGTTCTTTTTGGTGAAGACCTCGGTCAAGCACAAACTGTCCCTCAGTAATATATCCAGTAAGATCGGGGATTGGGTGCGTAATGTCGTCTTCCGGCATTGAAAGAATCGCCATTTGAGTTACGGATCCTTTTGATCCTTTAATTCGTCCCGCTCGTTCGTAAATTGTAGAGAGGTCAGTATAGAGGTACCCTGGGTAACCTCGTCGTCCTGGAACTTCTTTTCGCGCAGCAGATACTTCTCGCAAAGCCTCTGCGTAGTTGGTCATATCTGTCAAAATTACAAGCACGTGAGTGTCTTTTTCAAATGCCAAGTACTCAGCATATGAACTCACCATTCGTGGAATCGCAATACGTTCAACCACTGGATCGGCAGCTGTGTTCACGAACAATGTTGCTCGTTCAATAGCTCCTGTTCGTTCAAATTCTTTTTGGAAGTACATTGCTTCTTCAAATGTAACCCCCATCGCTCCGAACACTACCGCGAAGTTTGAACCATCGTTCACTTTCGCTTGTCGGGCAATTTGAGTCGCCAATTCAGCGTGAGGTAGTCCTGATCCAGAGAAGATCGGAAGTTTTTGTCCTCGCACCAATGTGTTCATCACATCGAGTGATGAAATTCCTGTTTGAATAAAGTCTGATGGAAATGTTCGTGAGTATGGGTTAATCGCCATACCTGAAATATCCACTGTTTTTTCTGGTAAAATTTCTGGTCCACCATCAATTGGTTTCCCCGCTCCGTTGAAGACACGTCCGAGCATGTCAGGTGACACACCAAGTGTTGATACTTTTCCGAGGAACTTTGCTTTCAGTCCTGTAGTAGAAAGACCTTGTGTTGATTCAAACATTTGAACCAATGCTTTTGAGCCGTTCGCTTCAAGCACCTTTCCCATTCGGATTTTTCCATCCGCTGTTCGAACTTCTACAAGTTCTTCGTATTTTGCCCCCTCGACTCCTTCTACCACTAAAATAGGACCCGCGATGGCTTCGATGTTATCGTATGTTTTTTGCATCTTCAAATGTAATTAAGAATGGAGAGATCCCGCTTCAAGAGCGGGACGAAAAAGTGATGCCCTTTTCGATTCTTGCGGATTGTAAAAAGGTTTTTAGAAATGTCAAAGGTTTGAACTAAGTTTTTTAAATTAAAAGTCAGAATTTCCTCCCCCTTTGAAAAAGGGGGAATGAAAGGGGGATTTTTTCTTATGATTTTAAATCTCCCTCCAACTCCCTCTTTATTAAAGAGGGAGGGTTCTATTTCTTAAATAAATATAAAGAAAGAATTTGCGCGGTGAAAAGATTGGGTTACACTTTGGGATGAATTTTTCTATTTTTTAATCCATATCAAAGATGAATTCACTCAATCAAGCACAGGTTATCGGTAATCTTACACGGGATCCAGAACTCAAGAAAACGCAAAACGATCAGTCAGTGACGACTATCGGTGTTGCAACAAATAGAGGATGGACAGATTCAAGTGGTGCAAAGCACGACGAAGCAGAATTCCACAACATCGTGTGTTGGGGGAAATTGGCAGAAATTTGTTGCCAGTTTCTTAAAAAAGGAAGCAAAGTGTATTTCTCAGGACGACTGAGAACTCGAAGTTGGGAAGATGAAGCAGGAATCAAACACTACCGAACAGAAATCGTGGCACAAGACATGATTATGTTGTCTCCAAAAGGAGAAGGCGGCGGAGAAGTCGTTTCAGCAAAAGCGGAGGAGACTCCAGCAGTAGCTGATCCAGTAGTGGACGGAGCTCCATCAGCGGAAGATCTTCCGTTTTAAGTATTTTACAAGTTCATAAAAGAGACTCCTCCCCGCAATGCGGGGGGGCTTTTTTTTATAATGTCATTCCTGCGTATGCAGGAATCTCTTGATGAATAAAAGATTCCTGAACAGGTCAGGAATGACAAAAGTTAGGAATGCTGGGTTGTCATATGAAAGATGAGTCCCTATAATTTCTCCGACCTAATTAAAAAACTATGGAACGATCACTCATCATTATTAAACCAGACGGAATTCAGCGAGGACTTATAGGAGATATTCTCCATAGATTTGAACGAAAGAGTCTCAAAGTGGTTGGACTCAAGATGATACGACTCGACGAAGCCCTTCTCCAAGAGCATTACGCGCACGTAGCAGACAAACCTTTCTTTGCTGAGATGGCAGCCTTCATGAGTTTATCACCTGTGGTTATTATGGTGATTGAGGGGTATCAAGCAGTAGAAATTGTGCGAACGATTTCAGGAATCAAATCTACAGACATGGGATCAATCCGAGGAGATTTTGCCCTTTCTGGACAACGAAACATTGTTCATTCATCAGACTCAAAAGAAACGGCCGAAAAAGAAATTGCTCGGTTCTTTAAAATAGAAGAACTCTTTGACTATGACAAGGATGAATGGGTGCACACATTGGCGGACAAGGAGCGGTAATAAAAAAAAAGCTAAACGTACGAATACGTCTAGCCTTTTGATAATCCACCAGATTTATCCAGTGGAAGTAGATTTTGGATTCTTTTCGATGGATCGTTTGAGACTAAAACCTGCCAAGAAAAATAGAACAGCAATAATTCCAATCAACAAATTATGTGCTCCTGCTGCAAAGCAAATTATAAAAAATGCAATAATTCCAAAAACGAGCAAGAAATATTTCGGGAATTTTATATCCGGAAATAGTCTCCATCGAAAATTACACAACCCTATAAGAAGAATTAATCCAAGTATGCCAATTGTAGCATAGATAGGACCATCCCATTCAGAAGATAGTTCGAGAAGAACCTCTGCACGAGGGTTAAATGTAATAGATAATAAAAGAATTAAATGTTTCATAAGATAAATATGTTAGGTTCATAAAATAATTTGAAAGAACAAAATCTACGGCTGTTCAAGAGAAGGGAAAAGTCTTCCAGAGGAAGAAATTCAGATCTTGCTTGTAAAGCTATCCTGTCATTACATAAAAAACACTATTTCGTCAAGTTTCTTTGTCAATTACAGTCATTCCGGCTTGACCGGAATCGGATGAAAACTTGGCATCTGGTTGAAAGCGTTAGCGGTGTACTAATGTCGATTTTTCGTTTCACTCTGAATACAAGGGGATAATTCGTGCGATTCTGGGCAAGCCAGAATGACGGAGTGTGTTGTGTTCTTCTTTCCTTTTCTTCTCAAAATTCTTACAATACTCCTCGATGAAAAGAAACACACATACAAAAATTGCCCTGTGCTTGTTCGGAGTTTTAGTTGCAGGAATGGTTCATGCGGAATTTGCCGATATAGATGTAACCCATCCGAACTTTCATGCGATTGATTCACTCGAAGAAAGCCACATAGTGAAAGGATACCCAAAAGGGGATGCGCGTTATTACAAACCACTTAATTCGATTCTCAGATCAGAAGTATTAAAGGTGTTGATGCTTGCTGCGGACATTGATATTATTGATAGTGGGGCGGATTACTTTGCCGATGTGCCGAGCGATCAGTGGTATGCACCGTTTGTGAATACAGCAGCGGATTTAGAAATTGTCAGTGGGTTTGCTGATGGAGACTTTCATCCGGCAGCACAAGTCTCTCGATCAGAGTTTCTCAAAATGCTCACGCTGAGTTTCAATCTTCCTGTTGAAGAAGAACGAACAGAAGAGAATTGGTACGATAGATTTTTTACAGCAACAGGAAATTTCAGAATTCTCGATGATGTGTATGCATCGCCATATGAATCAATATCCCGAGGAGAGGTGGCAGAACTTATTTATCGTTCCCAAAAAGTAGCACAGTCTAATTTTGAGAAAAAATATGTGTATTCGGGAGAGGGCGCAGCGAGTTATTATAATGAAGGCTTTGCTGGAAAAAAGACGGCCAACGGAGAGATATACGATCCGATGGATCTTACAGCAGCACATAGAACACTCCCTTTTGGGACGTTTGTAAAAGTATCACACGGAGACAATTTCGTTATTGTGCGCGTAAACGATCGAGGTCCATATCACAAACAACGGATTATCGATCTTTCTCAAAAAGCATTTGAGAGACTCGCTCCCATTTCAAGAGGAGTGATTGTTGTCGAGTTTGAAGTCGTCAGTTCTCCAAGTGAAGAAGCGACACGAATTCCTTCGTCAATACAAGATTCCTTCATGACGGAAATGAAAAACGAGACGCTTCCGTCTGCCATCTCGGAGAAAGTATCGGTACTGCGAACGGTTGATCTCAAAAAAAAAAGAGATACGGTTCCTGTCTTCTCTGAAACAGTAGCGCATTTGTCTTCGGAATTTTTTCCAAACGCAACGCTCAGGCGATCAATTCCCCAAGTCCTTGTAGAGGGGACTGTTTTTCAAATGGCAGGAACGGCCAAACAATCAGGACATAAAAAAGCGACCGTTTTTCTTCAACGGGTCTCGGCAGAGGAGGGCGTTACCGATGACCAAACACATTTTTCAGGAGCGATGTCTGGACGAAATTTTTCCTTTCCAATGCACTTCCTTGACCCAGGGCTCTATCACATAGGGCTTGTCTTTGATGATGAAAAGAAATCACGAGTTGAGCAGATTGAAGTAGTCCCACTCCCAAAAGAACGAACATTCTCCTCATCGAATACTCGATTTTATTCGGATCTTGATGTGCGCGTAATTCCAGAGAGCGAAAAGATTCGATTGTCTTGGAGTAGCACTGGTACACAGGTATCAAAACTTGTTTTCACACAAGGAGTAAAAAAAGAAGTGCTTATTATTGAGGATGGAATCGATTCAGTGCTTCTTGATATTTCATTCTTTAGTAATTTCTCAGCAGGAGGTGTGTTGGGTATGGAGCTTTTTCAAGCGCTTTCAAATAATGGAACATTTGAACAACAAACGACCAATTGGAAACCTGTTGCGACACAAATATTTCAACTCGTAGAAGGATTTAAAGATACAGAAAGTGCAAAAATTTCCGTATATGAATTCCCTCGATTCCCAAAGACACTGGACTCAATCGTTTTGGAAGGGAAGTTATTGGCATCGGATGTAGAGCTCCCTGACCATGCATTTGTCATGACACCATCCGGGACAGTAAAACAGATTTCTCTCGAAAAAAGAGGGATAGATGCATTTCGTTTGCGCATTCGACCAGAAGGATTCGGGACTCATGTGCTTGAGTTAATATCAACGCAAGGGGAGGTGCTTTTCAATAGAGCGTTGTATATTTCGGAAGAGTATGTTCTTCCTATTATCCCATGGAAGACCGCAGAGGTTACCACTCAGTCAGTACCAGGTATTCGTTACTGGACGAATGAATTGAGAGGAAATCACAATGTGAACCCTGTTTCAGCTGATCATGATCTCAATGTCTTTGCACAAGGATATGCAGAAAAAATGGCATTAGAAAACTTCATTTCCCATACGAGTCCTACGGGAATGACACTTCAGATGAGGCTTAAACGCGACAACTTCCTCGGGGATTATGGAGAGAACCTTAGTTTTGGGACCAATCTCCCTATTGCGCTCACTGGACTTGAGAATTCTTCTTCTCATCGAAGAAATATGCTTTTGCAGAAATGGAACCGTGTTGGAATTGGATTTTCGAAAAATAGAAAAGGAGAGGTTTATGTAGTGCAGGTTTTTGGACGATAAAAAAGATGAAATTTTCTTGAACTTTTATGACTCCCAATGATACAATCTTATAAAATGAAAAAACAATCCAAATTGGTATCGGCGTTTGCACTTATTGCCCTTCTATCACAAGCATTTGTGGGATTGGTTTTCGCACAGGAATTTCCACAAGCACCAAACGAAGTACAAAACGTTGGAACGATTGTGGGAAATGGACAGATAACACTTACGTGGAATGAGGCAGAAGATCCCGATGGAGTGGTAAATGAATACAAGGTGTACTACGGAAAAAATACGGTCAAAACAGCAGAAGATACCTATGATGACGAAATGCTCGTTGGGAAGGTCCTCACATACACGATAACAGGGCTTACAAACGACACACAATACTTTTTTGCGGTCACAGCTGTTGATGATGAACAAACAGAATCAGACACGTATTCGGTGGAAGTGTCAGCAACACCAACGAATCCAGAAGCCGTAGAACCACCACCGCCAGCACCTGTGGAATATATAAAAGTATTGAGCGCTACACAAAACTGGGACAATGAGATTCAACTTGGATTCTCGAAAGATGTCTTTTTCTCAGGAATTCCTATTGGAGCGCTTGTTGTTACTAATAAAAAAACAACAGAGGTGGTGAATATCAAGGAAGTGCAAGTGAAGGAAAAGACCGTAATATTGCTTACAACGGAGGATTTTGAAGCAGGACAGCCATATCAGATTGTTGCTACAACACAGGTTGAAGATAGAGATGGAAACACTATCGAAGCCGGTGTTATGGATCAAGTAGAATTTGTAGCAAAGCGATTTACAGAACTTCCACCAGAAGAGGCAACAGAAGGCGAAGAGAAAGAAGAAGAAACAGCACCAACGGAAACAACAACACCATCAGAAACAACAACGGTTGGGGATGCTCAGAATCTCTCACTAGATACATCTTTATTGAAAGCAGAACAGTTGATTCTTTTTGAATGGGATATTGCAGAAACACCGAACCTTGCAGACCAGGTTATCTTTACACGACGAGGACTGGAAGACTGGGATAGCGGATACTCTATCGGAATCGATATTTCAGAACTGGAACTCGAAGTTGATATGGATGAAAACTACGAAGTACTCCTTGTTACGGTCGACAGTGAAGGGAATGAGTCAGAGGGGGTTACACTCGCTTTTTCTACAAGCTTGTCAGCAACGGGACCAGGAACAATTGGAACGGTGGTAGCGCTTATGGTTATCTTTATGATTGGACTTGTATTTTTCAAGAAACGACACGCTTACTAGAATATGAAACAAAATTCGGAACCTGTTCGCCTGCAGAAATTCTTATCCACGCAGGGGATTTGCTCGCGTCGAGAGGCGGAGAGTTTTATTGCGAAAGGAAAGGTTTTGGTAAATGGAAAACCTGCCACGCTGGGGGATAAGGTTATGGGAGATGAGAAGATCGTTTTTAATGGAGCAACGATAAAGGCGCGAACGAATATTCAATCTATCGTGCTGGCATGGCATAAACCGGTTCATGTGGAGGTAACGTTTCAGAATGAGCATGGAGGCAAGACGCTCAACGACTTTGATTTTGGAACGGAACGAGTTGTTCCGATTGGGCGATTGGATAAAGATTCTCACGGACTTCTTCTCCTCACGAACGATGGAGACCTCTCGAATAAGATTGCGCATCCTTCTTATTCGCATGAAAAAGAATACGTGGTGGCCATTGATAAACCCGTTACTCCTGCGATCATCAAACAGCTGTCATCAGGGGATTTAGAAGTAAACGGTGAACGTGTACAACCATGTGAAGTTCATCAAATTAAAGAAAAAGTGATTCGTATTATTCTCAAAGAGGGGAAGAATCGGCAGATTCGACGAATGTGTGAGGCCTGTGATCTAAAAGTAAAAGAACTCGTGCGAGTGCGAGTGAATAATATTTGGCTCAACGAATTGCCAGTAGGGAAGTGGCGTAAGTTAAATCCGTCCGAAATTGCTCAGTTGCAGAAGAAGTAGTCATTCCTCACCCTTGTCATCCTGAACTTGTTTCAGGATCAAGCGTCCCGAAGTTATTGCTCATTGGAGCAAAGCGAGAGCAGGGACGCAAGGTCTGATTCCGGAACAAGTCCGGAATGACAAGAAGGGTGGAATTTCTTTTTACATTTTATATTTTCCCTTTTATATTGTTCCCATGTCCGGACACAGTAAATGGCATTCGATTAAACATAAAAAAGCACTGACCGATGCAAAACGCGGGAAGGTTTTAACCAAGCATGCAAAGATCCTTTTTGTTGTGGGACGAAATGATCCAAGTCCAGAAACGAATGCGTCACTCCGAACTGCCATCGTAAATGCAAAGGCGGATAATGTTCCGAATGACAACATTGATCGGATTCTTAAGAAACTCGCAGGAGCGGATAAAAATGCATCTCAGTTTGTCGATCAAGTGTACGAAGGGTTTGGTCCAGATGGAATTGCAATCCTTGTTACAGCCCTCACCGACAATCAAAACAGAACTCTTCCAGAGGTGAAAACTGCTTTTGCAAAGAATGGAGGAAACCTTGGGAGTTCAGGAACGGTGAATTTCTTATTTGATCATGTGGGCGTTATTGAAGTAAAGAATGGAGAGAAAACAGAAGATGAATTGTTTGAAATGGTTATTGAGGCGGGAGCTGAAGATTTTTCCTTTGGAGAAGGGGAATCGGAGATTATAACTCAGTTCACGACGTTAGCGAAGGTGCGAGATGCCCTGACGCATCAGGGTGTTGAAATTGTAAAATCAGAGCCACAGTACAGAGCCAAAGACCCGAAAATGATCAGCTCGCAAGAAGACTTGGACCGTATTGAAAAATTCATCGGAGCAGTTGAAGAAGTGGAAGACGTGGATGAAGTTTTTGCAGCATTCGATGTAAGTGATAATTTGCTTTAGAGAAGGGCACAACGCTTGATTTTGGGGGCTATTTGTGGTATAATTAGGAGAAGAGGGTAATTATTTTCTCTTATGGCAGATAACTCAAGCGCAGCTTTACAGAATAACGCCGAAAAAAATAATAAATTTAAGGCGAAGATGGAGGTGGTAAACACTTCTCCGGAGAGTTTTGTAAATGAAAGTATTGATAAGCAAAAAGTGAATAGCGAGTTTGAAGTGAAACAACAAAAACTCAGCGCAGAAGTTTCAGGAACAAAAAAAGAAAAAACAAAGAAACCAGTGAAAAACGCAAAAACGGTTGATAAGCTTTCAGAGAAAGCAGGGTTCTCAGCAGAGGAACGGAAGATGTTGGGAGGATATAATAAAGACTGGAATGATGAAGAAAAACTAAAGAAACAAATGGATAAACTGGAAAAACTCCAGAAAGATACAAAGAAAATAAAAGGTTTTTGGTTCCTCGGAAAGAAGGGGAGTGCTGGAATTCCAGAGAGTAAACTCTTTGATGCATTACTCGATAAATATACGGTTCGGAATGATATTGGGACTTCTCGATTCTATTCTTTCCAAGAAGTGATGGGGAGAGGGAAAGATGAAAAACTTAA
>CAZOER010000005.1:41986-54874 GCA_964578905.1 uncultured Candidatus Peribacteria bacterium
TTTTCAAGCACTGTGGCTTAAAATTACCCATCCTTGGGAATACGTTAAATACCTTGGAATAAAGAACAAATTTGAAAAAGAATTGCTCCTTTGTCGAACAGGACGAGCTATCGGAGGATCAATTAAAGAAAAAGTAGATAAAGGGGTAGAAACGGTTCGAGCGGGAAAAGAAAATGTGAAAAAGGTAACGGATCCGCTTAAGGAAAGTCCTGCCACAAAAAATGCAGCGATAAAAGCAATCAAGGCTTTTAAAGCACAAGCATTATTGATTTTTAAGCCGGGACGAAAAGTACCTCGTGAAATCTTAATGAAAGAAACAAGCGATAGTGCGGGGAAACTTCTAAAAAATGGTCTTGAAAAGGGAAAAGGAAGTTTCTTTAAAATGGCTTTAAAGGGACAGGTTCCTGGTGTGAATGCGAAAATGTCAGGAGGATTTATGGTAATGGAGGTTGTTACGAGGGGACTGTTGGAAGCGATTCAAACAGGAGACATTGGAGCATTTCCAAGAACTATTGGGAGTTCAAATGCTTGGCTAGAAGCGATTCCAGGAGTTGGATCGTGGAATAGTATAGGACGTCTTTTTTCAAAAAACGGAGATCCACTGTGGGCAAAAATTACGGATGCAGGGGTTAATGTGGTAGGGGATGGAATCCTTTTGGTTGGAATACTTGGAAGTGTCTTTAGTGGAGGAGCTTCTTTCGCAGCAGCTGTTGCCGCGAGAAGTGCGGTATCTTCTGCTTCAAAAAGTGTGATCCGAAGACAGGTTCTAAAACAAATGATTAAAAAAGGAACGCAAAAAGGAATCACCAAAGTAACAACGAAACAAGGACGAAAACAACTTGGAAAAAGTACTTTGAAAGGAGTAAAAAAGACAGCGGTACAAACAGGGAAAGTGACACTCACTATTGCAGCAATACAACAAGTTTTTGAACGAGCTTTTCCAAGTGGAACTGTAAAAAGAGTCGCTACAAAGGTTGCCCTCAAACAACTGAAACCACAACAAAGACGACTTGTGAAAATGGGAATGAAAGCAAAAAATGCCGCTTAACTTTCTTCAGTCTTTTCAGATTTATCTGCATCTTCTTCACGACGTTCGATAAAATCACCAATCTTTTCTTCTTGTTGTTTAATTTTTCGAAGTGCGTCGAGTTCTTCGAGTTCGCGACCTTCACGAGCATTCAGCAGTTTTTGTCTATTCGTTGAAATGGTTCGCACGACATGATGTGGTGCGGGAGCGTTTTGAAAAAAGAGATTATCAGTGGTGTTGTCAGCGGTCTGAATATGAACATCCCCGATTCCAAATATCCATCGAAAAATTCCAAGATTACTCGGTACTACATTGGTAATGGATTCATAGGGAATGTTGTTTGAAATAGATCCAAAGAGCTCTCGGTTCTGAATAATCACACGATAGTTCGTAATGTAGATCACGTCATAGTTGTAATCGAGCCAGGCTTTGATAAAGAAGATAAAGGCAAAAAGGAAAAGGAGAATGCTGATAGCAGAAGGAATCGTTCCTCCTTGAAAGACGATGAAAACAGAGAGACCTGCTGTGGTAAAAAAGAGTGGCAGGAGCATTCCGAGTAAAAATACAATTGGGTGTTTTTGAATCACTTTTTCAACTTTCTCTTTTGGCAAGAGTTCAAAGTTTCCATGGTGATGAAGCTCGCATTCCCGCAGGGCAATGAGTTCCATTCCTTGTGTTCGAGCGAATTTCAAAATACGGAGGATTCGGAGGAGTAGGAATATTTCAGGAGAAGCAAGCAGCCCTACCTGGGCGAGATAGAAGGGGAGAATCGCTACCAAATCTACAACACCCCACCAAGAAGTAACATAGGCCCATGGGCGTTTGGCAGACCAAATACGAAGAATGTACTCCACAGTGAATATGGTCACGGTGAGTCGATCAAAGAAAAAGAGCTCATCATGAATCCAATCAATCCCATTCCAGAAGTGAAGCGGAATAACGGCAATTGAGAAGATGATGAGAAATGATAAAATTCCGTTCACAATTTTGGCACGATGTGTGCACGGATTGTGAAGAGAATCATTGATATATTCGCGAGCTTGTTGAAGATTCATTGTGTGTTGAATTCTATATGAAACCCGGGTTTAATTCAAAAAAGTATTTACAAAACCCGGGTTTGGGGTAAAAAAATTTTGACAAAAAAGTTGGCAGTCTTAAAATCTGACTGCTAATTTTAATTAATAACACATGTCAAAAATTATTGGTATAGATCTCGGAACAACGAACTCTTGTGTCGCTGTTATGGAAGGGGGAAAGGCGGTTATAATCCCAAATGCAGAAGGAAATAGAACGACACCGTCGGTAGTGGCTAAAAAAGACGATCAAATCTTGGTCGGAATTCCTGCGAAAAGGCAGGCACTCGTAAATCCAAAGGAAACAATCTTCTCAGCGAAACGATTCATCGGACGAAAGTTCGGAGAAGTGACAGAAGAAATGAAAGAAATGCCGTTTGAATTTGAAAAGGGGGCCAACAATGCGGTCATGATTAAATTTGAAGGGAAGGCCGTTCGTCCAGCAGAGATTGCGGCGAAGGTTTTGGGGAAACTCAAAGCAGATGCAGAAGCGTTCTTGGGCACGACTGTTACAAAGGCAGTAATTACCGTACCGGCGTACTTCGATGACGAACAACGAAAAGCAACGAAAGATGCGGGAAAGATTGCAGGACTTGAGGTTGAACGAATTATCAACGAACCAACGGCGGCAGCTCTTGCGTACGGAATTGATAAAAAAGGAAAAGAAGAAAAGGTCGCGATCTTCGACTTAGGAGGAGGAACTTTTGATATTTCTATTTTGGAAATTTCTGATGGAACGTTTGAAGTGCTCGCAACAAACGGAGACACTCACTTAGGAGGAGATAACTTCGACTCAGTGATCATTCAATGGCTTTTAGACGAATTTAAAAAGGACACCGGTGTGGAACTTTGGAAAGACGCGATTGCGATGCAACGTGTGAAAGAAGAAGCGGAGAAAGCAAAGAAAGAACTCTCAGCTACTACAGAAACAGAAATCAATGCGATGTACATCACGGTAGGGGACAGTGGTCCACTTCACCTTCAAAAGAAACTCACACGGGCGAAACTCGAACAACTGGTTGCGGATCTTGTGAAACGATCAATCGAACCGTGTAAGAAATGTTTGAAAGACTCAAAATTATCAGCATCTGATATTGATGAAATCATCTTGGTCGGAGGAATGACACGAATGCCAGCGGTGAAAAAAGCTGTTGAGGATTTCTTTGGAAAGAAAGCGAATGAATCACAAAATCCAGACGAGGTGGTAGCTCTCGGGGCAGCGACTCAAGGAGGAGTGCTTCAGGGAGATGTGAAAGACGTACTTCTTCTCGACGTTACTCCACTAACTCTCGGAATTGAAACAGCAGGAGGTGTGAGAACACCAATGATCGAACGAAATACGACGATTCCAACTTCAAAATCAAATGTGTTCTCAACCTACGCTGATAGTCAGCCAAGTGTGCAGATTCACGTATTACAAGGAGAACGAGAAATGGCCGCGGACAATAAATCTTTGGGACAATTCATCTTGGACGGGATCGCGCCCGCTCCACGTGGAGTGCCTCAAATTGAAGTCATCTTTGACATTGATGCGAATGGAATTCTTTCTGTAAAAGCAAAAGATAAGGCTACGGGGAAAGAACAAAATATTAGTATTGAAGGTTCGGGTGGAATGTCAGATGAAGAAATCGAAAAGATGAAGAAAGAAGCGGAAGAAAATGCGGATAAAGATAAAGAACGAAAGGAATCTGTGGAAGCACGGAACCATCTTGATTCATTTATCTATCAAGCGGAGAAGACCGTGAAAGAAGCGAAAGACCTGAAGAAAGACGAGTTAGGGGAAGAAATTAAAAACGTTGAAGAAGCGATTCCTACGGCAAAAGAAGTCTTCACAAAGGAAGATGCGAGCAAAGAAGATTTAGAACAAGCCGGAGAAGCTTTGTCAGAAAAACTCATGGCGCTCGGAAAGAAAATGCACGAAGCAGGGCATGATCCAGAAGCAGCACGAGGAGAAGAAATGGCAGATAAAACAGGCGAAGAAGAAATCAAAGACGCTGAAGTTACGGAAGACGAAGAAAAGAAGGACGAGTAATTCGTTTCTATGAATAAAAATCAATCAGATTCCCTGAACGGAGAGCACTCATCACGGTGCCACGTTCAGGAGTTTGATATTGGGAGTAAAAAGATGAGCTTGGCGGTGGCAAACATTCACGGTCGATATCCTGAAGAAGGGAGCGTTTGCAACACAGCGTGCGAACAAATCTATCATGTCGTTTCTGGACGAGCGACACTGCATTTGGAAAAAGGAGACTTTGAAATAAAGAAGGGCGATACGCACTTTTTTAACAAAAATGAGACTTATTGGCTTGAAGCAAAGGACTTGGAAGTCGTTATCACAAACACACCTGCGTGGAATAAGAAACAGTATAAAAACTTAAAAGAATAATTTGCATTGTTTGGAAAGTTGTTTTATATTCCCTTCGAATTATTTATACCCCACATGCGAAGAATTTTAATTATCGGTGTCATTTTGGTTGGAGCTTGGTTTGTTTTTCAAGAACTTAATGCCCCGAAAGAAGTTGATGTAAATACAGAAGAGACAACAACTGAAGAAGAAGTTGTAACGGAAGAAGGAACAACAGAAGAAGCGAATGAAAAGGAAGAAGAAAAACGAGATCCTATTGATCGAACAGGACTTGAAGGAACAACAATTACAGAAGGACCAGTAACTATTGAGGTTCCAAGTGAGGTAGAAGAAAAAACATTTGAATCATCAGAAACACCTGTGGTGCATGTAACAGATACAGTGAAAGTATTCCTTTACGAATGGGGGATTGATCTCTCAAGTGCAAATGTTCCAGCAGGAACGATTGCATTCGAAGTATTTAACAACGGACAATTCACACATCACTTTGCTATTGAAGGAGGAACTGATTTTGGAAAAGTTGTTCCAGGAGAAATGGTAGTGTTCATGGCAGATCTTGAAGAAGGTGCAATGACACTCTACTCTCCACGTCAAATTGACATGGCAAACAAAATGCAAGAAACTTTGTACGTTCAATAAGCGTATAAAGACACATGCAAACATTTCGGGATAAAGGATATGGACTTCTGGGAAAGCGGGAATATTCAGTGCACGAATTTCGTACGAAGCTCGTGAAGAAATTTTCAGATAAGAAAGAAGAGATTGAAGAGTTTATTATAGAACTCAAACAAAAGAAGTTTCTTTCTAATGAACGCTTTTGTTCCTTGTTCATCGAAGATCAAGTTCTCAAGCGAACTACAGGTCCTCGCAAGATTATTCAAAAGCTCAGAATGAAAGGGATCTATGAAGACTTCGCGAAGAAGGCGATTGATGAACACTTCTTATTGGAAGATCAGATTTCAATAGCACAAGAACTTATTACCAAAAAGAAGGCTGAAATTCTCAGACGAAAAAAAGATCTCACGGAGTTTGAACTCACAGCGAAACTTAAAGAATTCCTCTACGCGAGGGGATTTGGCAATGATGTGATGGACGAAGTGCTGTAATTATTTTCGTTTCCCGTGGAAAGCTTCGACTTGTGGTCGGAGTTTTGTTTTGAGTTCGTCAGCACATTTCTTAATGTTTTCGGCTGTTGCTTCTGCGTGAAAACTTCCTCGAGGACAAGTCACATTCGCGGTAGCGAGAAAACGGTTCCCACTGCTTTGCTTTGTCTTTTCGATCTGTATCCGCACTTCCACAGAATCTTCGTCACCTGCATCGAATCCGAGCATTTTTTCGAGTTTCTGAAATCTCTTTCGGAAATAATCTTTGTCTTCATCAAAAAACGTAACGTCGCCAGTTTTAAATTGGAGAATCATGGAAATAAAAAAAGTTAAAAAAGAAGCCTGGTGCCGGTAAACTTCGAGATGATTTCGATGTTTTGTGCATCATTTACTTCACCGACAATCTTAGCATCAACTTCTGAATCTGCCGAATTTAATCTCTTGCAAATTTCCTCTGCATCTTCTGAATTACAAAAAATCATAAGTGCCGTTCCGCAGTTCCACGTCTTGTAGCATTCTTCTTCACTTACGTTTCCAAGTTCTCGTAATTGAGAAATCGCTTCGTGTGGTTCGTGAAGGTTGTCGAATTTCGCTCCTAAGCTCTTATCATTAAAAATTCGTGGCACATTGCCTGGAATTCCTCCGCCAGTGATATGAACGATTCCAGAGACGTTAAAGGGCCGGTCTGCGTCGAATCCACCAATTACATTATCGAGTACGAGTCGGTGGAAAATCTTAGAAGGCGTGAGGAGAACATGTCCCCATGTAATTCCATCTTTCCATTCGGTATTGTGCCAGTCGTCTCCAAAGTTCACTTCACAAATCTTTCGCGCCAAAGAGACTCCGTTTGATCGCAAAACTCGTCCACGAAGACCAATTATTTTTTGTCCTGCTTTCACATCGTTTCCAGAAAGGAATCGATCTTTTTTTACCACGCCCACAGCGGTCGCATTCCATACCATCTTATTGCAGGCATCACCGACTTCAGCGATTTCTCCTCCAGGGATAACTACTTTTTCTTTCATACAAGCTTCAGCGAGTCCCGCGGTTAACTGCTCAATAACATCCGGTTCGACAACCGGGACGTCCAACGTGTTTGTAATGGAAACGGTTTCTCCTCCGACGCATATCGCATCATCGGCTACCATACAGAGAAGATCTTCTCCGAGTGTATTGTAAACGCCTGTTCGTTCAGCAAGTTCAGATTTTGTTCCCACACCATCGTCATTTTGCACGACGAGAAAATCACCGAAATCCAGCGCTCCACTAAATCCACCTTCTAAAGCGAAAGGTTCTCCAATCATTCCCTTTCGAGAAGCAAAGGTTTTCTTCGCATTGCTGTAGGCTTTTTTGGACGCATCATCGCCTTTGCTGATGTTTACTCCAGAATCTGCGTAGTTGATTTCTTTCATTTTTCAAAAACAATAATTCCAATTTCGTCGCCAAAGATAGCGAGCATATTTTCAAGTTCTGTTACTTTTGTTGCTCCGAGTTTTACCAGTAAAATCGGAATATCAAGATCTTCATCAATCGCGTCCATTGGAGCAAGTGAGAATGATTTCTCGGCTTTTGGAAACGTTCCAATCAAGCGGGGCGATTCAAATGTGAGAATAAACTGTTCTAGGATTTTTACATCGTGTTTTCCGATTGGTCGAGCCATCCGTAAGAGAGGGGACTCAGGGAACATCGTTCTGATCTGTGATGCAAAAGAAACGCGATCGGTAAACGCTTCCCAGAAATAAATACTGAGGAAGGAAAGCACTAATCCCAAAACAATAACCGAGCTTAATTTCCATACAAAAGGGAATGACCAGAGGTATCGGAACACTTGTGGTTCTGATATTCCAAAAGGAGCACTGCTGTCTTTGTTGAAATCAGCAAAGTTCGATTGAAACGTTGTAATAAGTGCATCGGTCAGCACTTCTGCATGTTGCATTTCTCCTTCTTGGAGTTTCAGCGTCCAGAATACATTCACCCGATTTTGCTTTCGGGCCGTGATTTTCTTTTTAAATTTTGAAACCGTGACACCTGCTTCTTGTAAAATTTCTTCACGGAAGGCGGGGTTCTTTGCCCATCCAGAAACTCCTTCAGCGATCTTACTTGCACTTTCAGGAGGATCAAAAGAATAGGTCGCTGTCTCTGTAATGACAGGCTTGATTGAGAAATAGACTGTTGTTTTTTGCACTTGAGGAATGAATCCTAATGCGAACCAGATGAGTCCTCCCCAGAGGAGAGCAACAATAAGAAAGGCAAGCTTTCTTCTTCGAAGTGGCGATAAAAATTCAAGAAAATTCATAATAATAAAATATTAGAGATTTGGGAGAGGAAGTTCAGAACCTTTTTGTGTATAGGCTCCGCGTCCTTCGTGTTCAACTTTTTGTAAATATTCTTCGGTTACTTCTGGTGTAACATAACCACCATCAAAGACACCTGTGTGAAACCCATCAACATCAGGATTTCCTTTGCGAGCAGCTTCAACAAGGTCTTCTACTTTTTGGTAAAAGAGGGCATCAGCTCCGATTACTTTTTGGATTTCTTCAATGGTTAACCCGTTGGCCAATAGTTCAGCCCGTGTTGGGATATCTACCCCATACACATCAGGATTGATGACAGGTGGTGCTCCACTGGCAACATAGACGTTTTTGGCTCCTGCTTTTCGACAGAGCTCAATAATTTTTTTAATGGTATTCCCTCGCACGATTGAATCGTCCACAAGGAGGATATTTCGGTTTCGAAACTCAAGTTCAATGGTATTGAGTTTCCGCCGAATAGATTTTTGTCGCGCCTGTTGATTCGGCATAATAAATGTCCGTCCGATGTAGTGATTCTTTACCAATCCTTCCCGATACTTAATTCCTAAATCCTGAGAAACTTTCATTGCCAGAGGTCGTCCAGAGTCGGGGACTGGCATCACAGAATCTATTTCAAGATTTGCTTCTTTGATTTGTTTTGCCAAGAACTCTCCCATTCGAAGTCGCGTCTTGTACACGGATATTTTATTGATCATGCTGTCTGGCCGAGCCAAGTACACATATTCAAAAATACATGGTGTGAGTTTTCCTTTTCGACACTGATGACTTATCAATTTTCCATCATCGGTAATAAGAATTCCTTCACCCGGTTTTACGTCACGAACAATTTCAAAATCAAGAGCTTTGAGAGCCACATCTTCAGAGGCCATAGCCCATTCAGTTCCAGCGGTTGTTGATTTCTTTCCCAGAACCAACGGACGAATCCCATTTGTATCTCGGAAAGCAAAGAGTCCAACTTTATCAATCAATGTAATAATAGAATAGGCACCAGTGATACGATCCATTGTTTTTCCTGTCGCTTCAAAGACAACTTTATCCAATTTCATTTTTGGATGTTCCTTCATGACTTTGTAAATCTGGTCTGCAAAGACGTTTAATAAAACCTCAGTGTCAGAGTCAGTTCGTAGATGTCTGTGGTATTCATGAAGAATCTTTTCTCGAGTTTCTTCAACATTTGTCAGATTTCCGTTGTGGATCAAATAAATTCCAAGAGGCGCATTCACGAAGAATGGCTGACTCTCATCTTGATTGTCACAACTCCCGCACGTGGTGTATCGACAATGTCCAATACATCGCGTTCCTTTGAGAGACACCATGTCCTTTTCTGAAAAAACGTCTCGAACCAATCCTGATCCTCGACGTTCATAAAATTTATTTCCATCATAAGAAACTAAACCAGCGGCATCTTGTCCGCGGTGCTGTAACATCAGCAGGCCATCATATGCTTCGTATACTGCATTATTCTTTGCCTTGCTGATACCAATGATTCCGCACATTCGTTAAGGATGAAAAAGCGAGCGTATGGTAGGCGAAAAACCCGAATTCGACAAGTTAAATTGAGTGGATTTTTAGCGAAAAAAATTACAATACGATATTGAAAATATATCCGAGAATAATAATCCCCAATGTCACAATTCCAAAGAAGGTGAGAAGGAGAGGAAGCTTAAGAATCTTTTTCAAAATCATCGCTTCGGGAAATGAAAGTCCTACTACCGCCATCATGAAAGCGAGAGCGGTTCCGATGGGAACTCCTTTTCCAACCAGTGATTCGATAATCGGAATCACACCCGATGCATTGGCATACAAGGGGACGGCAAGTATTACGGCAAGAGGAACGGTGAAGATGCTCTTCATGGCGAGCTTGTTTTCAAAGAACCCTTCTGGAACATATCCGTGCAAGAATGCTCCGATTCCAACTCCGATGAGAACGTAGAGCGCAATTTTTTTGAAAATACCACGGGCTTCTCGCGAAACCTTTGGAAAGACTTCCTTCCAGAATTTCAGATGTTTATTGTCTTTGTGTGATCCGTGTTCGAGTTCGGGGGATATGTTTTGAAGAAAGTCGGCAATATATTTCTCCATATGAAGTTTTCCCAAAACGAATCCTCCCACCATTCCTACGAGTAATCCTCCAATTAAGTAGACCATTGTTACTTTAAATCCAAAGAGTGCCCAAAAAAGAGTGAGCGCTATTTCATTAATAAGAGGGGACGTGATGAGAAAGGCGAAGGTAACGCCCAGAGGAATTCGTGCGCGGATAAATCCGATAAATAAGGGGAGGGAAGAACAACTACAAAAAGGAGTTAGGGCTCCAAAGATGGATGCGAAGAAATAATCGAGACCGTAGAATTTGTGCGAAGCAAGGTAATCTCGGAGTTTATCGATCGGCAGGTAATACCGAAGCAAACTCATGAAATGCGTAATTGCCAAAAGTAACAACAGAATTTTTACACTGTCGTAGACGAAAAAATGGACACCACTTCCAAGAGGAGTTTCCATCGAAAGGTGGAGAATGTTTGAAACGAACCAGTCGGCGAATTGTGAGATCATTGTTTAATTCCTGATGATAGGTGGGTTTTCCTTCACTAACTGCCTTGTTTCCTCAAGATACAAAAGAGGAATATATTTTTCACGAAACTCAGGTGTTGTTAAATATATTGATTTATCCGAATCAAAAATAATTTTTCCTTCCATAGTTTTCGCTTCTCCAGATTTTTGTCTATGAGGATTGGAATGTTCCAGCATGATTTGTTGCACTTTTTCAATTCTTTCTTGAGGGTAGTTCTGTTCCTTTAAGAAAGCTCCCGCCACCTGCATACTACTCTCCACGTGATTTTTATAATTTTCTTGAAAGCTTTCTTTTGAGTGATAATCGATGTCATGAAAAATAACAGCGAGTGTGAGCAATTCTAAATCGACCTCCTCTTTTATTCTTTCAACAATTTCAGAAGCTCTCTTCATCACATCTTCAATATGTCTCCACTGATGTTTTGGGTCGTTCTTTTTGTATTCAACTTTTGAAAAGGTGATGGCTGCTTCAATGATGGAACTGTCTTGATCAAAAAGATTCATTGGTTGCATAGTCTCAAAAGAGTGGGGATTGTGCAAGGGGAGAGAGAGGGATGACGCTTCGCTATATTACGAGACAATCACCGAACGAAGTGAGGATTGAGTGGTCCTCGAGTAGGTGAAGTATGAACCGTTAGGAGAGCACCCTGGGTGGTCGGGATTACTCAGCACTTCGTGCTTCGTGAGCTTCGCTATCGAACCCATCCCGCTATGCGGGATTGTCGGGTTCAAATCCTTTTCCCATTATTAAATCCCGATTTCCCACAAGGGGTCATCGTAATTTAATGGCGGAGAGAGAGGGATTCGAACCCTCGGTACGATTGCTCGTACAACACCTTAGCAGGGTGCCCCATTCGACCGCTCTGGCATCTCTCCGTTTATGTTGTTGATTCGTCTTCCTGCGGTAAGAATCGCTTTCGTGCGAACCACAGAATTCCGAAATAGCTCAAAGATCCAATTGCGAGCGCGAGTGTAAGTTTTTCGCCTATGGGGGTCAAATAAATTTCTGCCCACAGAACGGCGTTCGCGAAGAAAATAACTTGTAGATTTTTTGTAGGAAGCCTGAGTTTGTAATGTTTCACTATCTCATACATGAGGAGGATGAAGACGACAATCTCACACAGGATTGTAGAAGCCGCCGCTGCAATAATTCCGTATTGAGGAAGGAAGATAATATTAAGCACTGCATTGATAGCGAGTGCAGTTCCATTCACCAGAAGCAAATGCTTCTGCCGGTTCTTTGCTACGAGAGAGAACGTGAACAATTGATTCAAATAGGCGAAGAACACGGTGAATACGAGTATTGTGAGAATCCCGTCAGATCCCACGAACCCATCTCGTGATAAGAATTCCTGAGAACTAATGATGTCGATAATTTGCGGAGCAAACGCTACCGTTCCAATGATGATTGGAACCGAAAATATAAGTAGAATCTGCATTCCCCATGATAGCGTCTTTTCGGCTTTTTCGTGTCGATCTTCTTCGGCAGAGAGTTTGGGGAAAATAGCTTGTCCAAAGAACACACCGAGAATAAGGAGGCTTTCCAAGATTCTTGTCGATACTCCATAAATACCCACCGCAGAAGCCCCCAGAATCATGGAGATGAGGATTACATCGATCCGGAGATACAATGTCTGCAATATTAAGGCGAGACCATAAGGAAGCGAAACGGTGAATATCTTTTTCCACCAAGCAAAATCAAACCCAAGTCGGATGGGCACTTCTCTCGAAGCGAAGAAAATAACAAGGGAAGAGAATACAATATTTGAAAGTACCCCTGCCCACAACAATGTGAAGAATACATTCTCAAAGAGTCCTGAATTCTGAGAAATCCAAAAGATAAGCCCTGCTAAAATAATCTTTCCAAAAACCAGTGATCCTGAGAAATACTGAATCTTCATCCGTGCCTGAAGTACAGAGGAAAGCGTTCCAGCCACAATAGTAAGCGCCATCGAAAGCCCGGTAATCCAGATACCTATCTTCACGATGTCCGGGTATTTCGGAACAAATTGCGCCGCCACTCCAGCTAATATCGTCACTCCTATAATGAGGAGCAATCGCATTGAGAAGATGTTTGAGAGAATAAACTTCGTATCTTTTGGTTTGCGCGACATCTCTCGTACGGCAATCGCAAAGAGTCCCGCATCGGCAATAATTCCAAAAAATGCGAGGAACTCGTACGCTGTCACATAGTTCCCATAAAACTCAGAACCAAAACCCGTAATGATTTTTACGATAACAAAACTCGCTCCAATCGTAAGAATCTTTCCGATGAGTTGAGCTAATGCGTTTGATAGGACTTTTTTTGGGGTCGCCATTCGAAAACGATTATCGCTTAAAAAGTTTGACCAGCAAGTTTTTTTCAATAAAATCCTCGAGTTCTTCAGGCGCCATCGTCTAGTGGTTAGGACGCCAGGTTTTCATCCTGGTAACAGGGGTT
>CAZOER010000006.1:0-50859 GCA_964578905.1 uncultured Candidatus Peribacteria bacterium
CAGAGACCTGACCGACAAGTTGCTTGTTAATTCCAGACACCGTGAAGATGTTCTGGCTCTTTTCTTCAAATGTAATTGTTATGCCTTCAGGAAGGTCGTAGTTCACAGGGTGAGAGAACCCAAGATTCAACTCCAAGGTGGTTCCTTTGAGCATCGCTCGGTACCCAACCCCTTTAATTTCAAGTGTCTTAGAGAACCCAACAGAAACACCTTCGATGGCGTTCCGGATAAGGTTTCGGTACAACCCGTGTCGTGCACGTGCTGATTTAGAATCATCTTTTCGTGTGACAACCACTTCACCGTCTTTAATTTCGACAGCAACATATGCTGTTTCAAAGGTAAGTGACTGTTCTCCCTTTGGCCCCTTTGCCACAAAAGTGTTTCCATCGAGGCGAACCTCGACTCCTTCTGTAATTGGTACCGGCATTTTTCCAATTCTTGACATGATTAGCTTATTTCACAGATTAATTCTCCACCAATGTTCTTTGCACGGGCTTCGTATCCCGTCATCATTCCTTGAGAAGTTGAAACGACTGCAATTCCGAATCCATTACATACTTTTTGAATCTCATCGGCTTTTGTGTAAATACGTTGTCCGCATTTTGAAACACGAGTTAAAGTGAGCGTCTTTTCTGGAAGCTCGAGTACGAGTTCCGGAAATTTCCCAGAATCATCTTTTTTAACAGATGTAAGGAATTCGTTTTTCTTCATCACCTTCGCGATAGCCTCTTTTTGTTGTGAATAAGGCATTACAACATCAGATTTTCGCGCCATTTGGGCGTTTCGGATACGAGTCAGGAAGTCAGCAATAGGGTCTACCATGTTTTTACCAAGAAGATTTACGAACACCAGGAATTTGAGCTTTTTCGGCCAGCTCTCGAAAGCAGCAACGGCATACACCAAAGTCTCGCATGTATCCTTTTGGTCGTCCGCAGAGACTACAACGATTGTAGGCTCGTGTAGAAAGGTCGACTTTTCGTCCTTCCTTTCGCGCACGGATGACACGATCCATGAATTTTTGAGACTTGAGAACAATTGCTTTTCGGGCCATGTTTATAATTTAGCTAGTAGGAGCGTGAGGTTTTTTAAAAGGAAAATCGAAACTTGTGAGCAATGCACGAGCTTGGTCGGCATTGTCAGTAGTTGTAACAATCGTTACCTCCACTCCGTGGACTTTTCGTGAATCCTCTGGTTGCACTGCTTCGGGGAAGACAGTGTGATCAGGAAATCCAAGAGAACAGTTTCCACTTCGGTCGAAGATGTTTCGCTTCACTCCACGGAAATCTCGTACACGTGGGTACACCACGTGAATAAGTTTATCAATAAAATTGTATGCATCCTTTCCTCGGAGCGTTACAGAAACTCCAACAGGGCTTCCTTCTCGAAGTTTGAAATTCGAAACGGCGAGTTTTGCTTTTCGCACTACTGGTTTTTGTCCTGAAAGAAGTCTTAAATTTTCTTCAACAAAAGAAAAATCCTTACTTCCCACTCTTTGAAGGTAAGATCCCATTCCAATATTGATACAGACCTTTTCGATCTGTGGAATTTGCATTGGGTTTTTGATACCAAGCTCTTTTCCGAGAGTAGTTTTTATCTCGGTGTTAAATCGCTCGTATAAGGTTTTCACTTTTGTCATCGTTATTTTTTATCAGGGGTTGGTTCTGCCTTTGCAGTTTTTTTCTTTTTCGCCGTTTGTGCGATTATTTCTCCAGACTTTTTGGCAATACGCACCTTGTCGTTTCCATCCATCTTGAATCCAATTCGTGTTGGCTTTCCAGACTTAGGATCGGCGATAGCAACGTTTGAAATGTGGATTGGAGCAAAGAACTCAATTCGTTCACCGGCCGTTTCTCCTCGTTTCTTTACGTGTTTGATATGCTTGTTTATTCCTTGCACAGTCACTCGTTCCCTAGAAATCTTTGTAATTTTTCCAGTTTTTCCACGGTCTTTCCCCGCGAGAATTGTTACGGTATCATTTACTTTTACTTTCATGGTTTAGAGTACTTCAGGGGCAAGAGAAATAATTTTTTGGTATCCCTTTGCTCGGAGCTCACGAGCGATTGGCCCGAAAACACGAGTTCCTTTTGGCTGTCTTTCTTCATTGATAAGCACAACAGCGTTTTCATCAAAACGAAGAGAAGATCCATCAGGTCGTTTGATTGGTTTTATTTGTCGAACTACTACTGCTTTTTGCACAGATTTCTTTTTTACTACTCCCTTTGGAGCCGCTTCTTTAATAGAACAGACGATAACATCTCCGATTTGTGCGTAGCGTCGTTTAGACCCTCCAAGTACTTTGATACACATAACTGATTTAGCACCAGTATTATCTGCAACACGAAGTCGGGTCATGTGTTGAATCATTTCGTTGTTTTTGGGTCAATAAGTGTCCAAGATTTCATTTTTGAAAGTTTTCGGCATGGGGTAATCACCACATCGTCGCCTTCTTTTACATCAAATCCGTCGTTTTGTACGAGGAAGTTTGTTGTTACTCGGTATTGTTTTTTGTACTTCGGATGAGCTCGGTATTCGTTTACTGCAACTTTTACCGTTTTCTCTCCAGAGATTTTCACAACCGTTCCTTTCTTAGTAATCATTTGGTTTTGGGTGTGTTAGGAACTCCTTCTTCGGCATTCTTATTGGGAGCACCGAGAAGTGTTAGAATCTGCGCAACGAGAACTCGAAGTTTCTTTATTTGAGAAACATTTTGATTCTTTCCTGTCTTTACAGAAAATCGAGATACCGCTAGATCACGACGAGCCTTCGCGAGTTCTTTCGCGAGCTTCTTTGGTGTAAGTTGTCGGAGTTCTTGAATCTTCATTGTTTAGATTTCGTTGGTAATTATTTTGCAATTAATGGGAAGCTTATATGTTGCGAGTTTAAGCGCTTCTTTCATAAGTTTTGGATCTGCTCCTGCCATCTCGAAGATGATTTTCCCAGGAAGCACTTGTGTTACCCATTTATCGGGCGCCCCTTTTCCTGATCCCATTGGGACCTCAGCTCCTTTTGCTGTGAGAACCTTGTCAGGGAAAACGCGAATCCAAATCTTTCCCCCGCGTTGCACAGCTCGTGCTATTGTTCTACGAGCGGCTTCTATCTGACGAGCGGTTACTTCTCCGCCAGAGACTGCCTTAATGGCAATTTCTCCAAAAGCTATACTGCTTCCTCGCGTTGCGATCCCTTTACTTTGAGATCTGAGGCGATGAATTTTTCGAAACTTTGTTCGTTTTGGTTGTAGCATTTTTAGGTCAAAAGCTGCCGGATTTTATGGATAAAAAGTTTATTGTCAAGCACTTTTTCGCCTGTTTTTGTACTTTTTTTAAGGGGGTATTTTTGACCCAAAAGAAAAATCACTCGACAAAGGATTTTCTCACCCGTACAATTTGGACAAATATGAAAAAAATAGTTATTGGATTCGTGCTGGCACTTTCTGTTTTTTCGCTCCACACAGGGGGTTTAGACGTTTTTGCAACAGAAGGAGAAGGGGAATCTGGTCATATGGAAGGAATTATTCCAGCACCAAAAGAAGACATTGTACAAACCTGCGGGGGGGCGACACATATGGCACACGCATCATCAGCTGGTTTAGAAGATCCAATTAAAGCGAATGAAGCCTTTACCAAAACATACAAGGAGCAGATTAAAAGAATAGACCTTGGACAAAAAATTAGAGGGGGATGTGTCGAGCTGTCAGATGTGCCCTTCCTCGTTATTCATCTTATCGATCTTTGCACAAAGTTAGCCGGAACCATTGCCGTAATATTCCTTCTCTATGCAGGATTTCAGATGATTATTAGTGGGGTTTCTGACGACCGAGAGGCTGCGAAAAACACGATTAAATACGCACTGACAGGACTTGTTGTGAGTTTCTTGGCATGGGTAATTGTGAATTTGGTGCAGGTGCAACTAACAAGCTAACAGTATCGAAAGCTTACAAATAAAGACGCCTTAGGCAATCTCGTTGAGTTTGTCGTTTTTGAATACCAACCCGTGGTACACCCATACTTTGATTCCGATTGAACCATAGGTTGTTGGGGCCGTTGCCGTAGCGTAATCAATATTTGCTCGAAGTGTGTGAAGCGGAACGGTTCCGTATGTGTATTCTTCTCGTCGGGCGATATCAACACCGTTCAATCGTCCAGCAATAGCAATTTTAATTCCCTTTACTCCAGCATCTTTTGCTCGATCAACAGCCATCTTGGCGACTCGTCGGTATGGAAATCGTTTTTCAACTTGGTCAGCAATAGATTGCGCAACGAGTTGAGCGTTTCCGTCTGGTTTTCGTACTTCTTGAACAGACACCTCAAAGATGTCGTTGAATTTCTTTCCGAGTTCTTTTGAAAGTTCAGTAATAGACTCCCCACCTCGACCAATAATAATTCCTGGTTTTGCGGCGTATACAATCGTTGTAATCTTTCCTGCACTTCGGTGAATTTCCACCTTCGCAACTCCCGCAGGTTTTAGTTTTTCTTCCAAGAACTTACGAATCGCAATATCTTGTAAAAATTTGTCTTTGAAATCTCGACCTGCGAACCATTTAGAGTCCCAGCTTCGAGTAATTCCGATACGGAGCGAATGTGGTGAAACTTTTTTTCCCATAAATTATTTCTTTTCAAGTGTAACAGAAATGTGCGTTGTTGGTTTTGCAAGAGGAAGCGCACGTCCTCGTGTAGAAGGAAGAAATCGTTTCCAGACTTGTCCTTTGTTAACAATAACTTCTTTAATCTTTAAATTTTCTCGTTTCATGTCGTTGTTTTTCTCTGCGTTTTGTGCAGCAGAAAGGATGACTTTATAAAACATATCAGCCGCTTTCTTTGGAGTGAATTTCAAAGTTTCAAGCGCTTGAACAACATCTTTTCCACGGACCAATCCAGCAACTACGTTTGCTTTCTTTGGTGAGATTCGAATTTTTCTAAGATGGGCTTTCATGATGTTTTAAATTATTTGGCGAGTTTACCTCCGTGTGCTCGGAATCGCCGAGTAGGAGAGAATTCTCCAAGCTTGTGTCCAACCATAGACTCATTACAGAACACAGGAACGTGTTCCTTTCCGTTGTGAACCCCGAAGGTGTGTCCAACGAATTCTGGTGTAATGGTACAACTTCGAGACCAAGTCTTAATGACTTTTTTTTGTCCAGAGTCGTTCATTGCGGTTACCTTTTTGATAACTCTTGGGTCAACGTATGGTCCTTTTTTAGATGATCGAGGCATGGTTTAGAGAGGTTATTTCTTCTTTGCTCGGTGTCGAGACCGAAGAATAAGCTTATCGTTAGTTTTGTTTTTTCGAGTTTTTACTCCCAATGCTGGAGCTCCCCAAGGAGTTTTTGGATGTTTCATTCCAATCGGAGAACCACCTTCTCCTCCACCATGTGGATGGTCGTTCGGGTTCATTGCTTTTCCTCGAACATGTGGTCGTCGTCCTTGATGTCGAACACGACCTGCTTTTCCGATACGGATAAGAGAGTGCTCGTCATTAGAAACAGTTCCAATAGTGGCAAAATTTGTCTTTGTCACGAGTCTGATCTCACCAGAAGTGAGCTCTACTTGAGCCTTATCTCCATCAAGTGAGATAAGTGTTGCACTCTGACCTGCAGAACGAACTGCTTGTCCTCCTTTCTTTGCTTTGATTTCAACATTGAAAATAGAAAATCCAACAGGGATGTTCTGTAATTGCATTCGATTTCCATCTTTCGCTTTTGCTTTCATGTCGACAATGATTTCATCTCCTACCTTCGCTCCTTTGTGAGCGAGGAAGTAACGACGATCACCGTCTTTAAAAAGCACGAGTAAAATATGTGCTGTTCGCTTTGGATCGTATTCAATCGCTTCAATTTTTCCTGGAATCCCTAATTTTTCAGTACCATTGAAATCCACCATTCGGTAGTGACTTCGAGTTCCTCCTCCTCGGTGACGAATAGAAATTGTCCCGTGAGATCGTCCAGTAACTTTGTTTGATTTCTTTAGGAGAGACTTGCGAGGCTTCCCCTTTGCAAGCTCAGAAGTATCAACGTAACTCATGTCTCGTTGCCCATTCGTGTTCGGTTTCAAAATTCGAATTCCCATTATTTAAAGGCGTTAAAATCAAGAGTACCTCCTTTTTCGACGGTGATAGTTGCTTTTTTAAGTGGCGCTCGTTTTCGAGCCTGTTTTCCACGTTGAACCTGTTTGAATTTTTCAGGAAGGTTCGTGATATTTACTTTGAGCACCTTTACTCCGTAAAAATCGAATAAAGCTTTTTTCACATCCTCTTTTGTTGCGTCATTGTGTACAGCAAAACAAAATTTATCTTTCATTGCCACGGTTTTTTCCGTAACGATTGGTTGGATCAATACGTCTTGAGTGGCTATCATTTTTTGTCAGTCGTTAGAAAGGTGTCTTCTGCTTTTTGCAATGCGTCAGCAACAAAACAGATCTTCTCTGCCCACAATGCATCAAGTGGATTGAGGTAAGAAGCGAGAATAGTTTTTACGTTTGGAATGTTTGATACAGATTTTCGCAAAACATCGTCTCGTTCAGGAAGAACGAAAAGATATTTCTTTGCTTCAGGAAGTTTTCCCAAGAGCGTTACGAAAGCCTTTGTCTTTGGTTCTTTTGAATTGAATCCTTCAAGAGAGAAGATTGCTTTTTCGTTTGCTTTCACTGTCAAACTTGAGAAAAGCGCCGCTCTTCGCTCTTTTTGTGGCATAGCCTTGCTGAAGTTTTGTACGTTCCGTGGTCCATGTGAAGCAGCTCCTCCTCGAAGAAGTGTTGTGGTCATCGCTCCTCGTCGAGCTCTACCAGTTCCTTTTTGTCGGAAGGCTTTTTTGGTTGTTGCGGTTACTTCTCCTCGTGTTTGCGAGTGAGCGACATTAAGTCGTCGGTTCGCCAATCGAAGCACTACGGCTCGATGCATGAGGTCAGGATTGATTTTTGCTTCAAAAATTTCTTTCGAAGCGTTCACATCTCCTTTCTTAGTTCCCGTATTATCGTAGAGATCAAATTTCATTATCCTCGTAAAAATATAAAGCTATTAATCGCACCAGGAAGTGGTCCTTTAATGGCGATAAGATTGTTTTTCACATCTATCTCAAAGACCTCAACAGATCGCAGGGTTGTGTTGTCGTCTCCGTATTGTCCGGGCATTTTCTTTCCTCGCAAAATACGTCCAGGTTTCGCGCACATTCCTACGGATCCTGGTTCTCGGTGATGGTGAGATCCGTGAGTTTCTCGCCCTCGTTGGAAATTGTGTCGTTTAATAACTCCAGAAAACCCTCGTCCTTTTGAGACACCAGAAGCTTTCACTGTTTCAAGTTCTTTTAATGATTCAAGAGTAACAGTGTCACCCTTTTTGAGTTCAGTTCCTTCTTCGATAGCCAGTTCTTGGATGAATTTGTACTTCTTGTTGTCGTTCTTTCCAAAGTTCTTTCGTTCAAATGCACCAAGGACAACCGCATCGTATCCGTCAACATCCTTTGTTTTGACTTGCAAAACAACATTTGCTGGCGCTTCGAGCAGCGTTACAGGGACAACCTTTCTGCTTTCTGCAGAAATAATTCGTGTCATACCGACTTTGCGTCCTAGAATTCCTTTCATGGTTACATCATTTTGATTTCAACATCGACTCCCGCTGGCAATGCCAAGTTTTGGAGGGCTTCGATTGTTTGAGAAGTTGGCTCTTTAATATCAATGAGTCGCTTGTGGGTTCTCATTTCATATTGATCACGCGCATCCTTATTAACAAAGAAGCTCCGGTTAACGGTGTACTTCTTAATTTTTGTCGGCATCAAAACAGGACCACTTACAAGTGAACCTCCTCGTTCCGCCGTTTCAACAATCGACTTTGCCGCCTCGTCAATCACGGTGTAATCAAATGATTTCACGATGATACGAACACGTGGGGCAGAAACAACAGTTGCCTTCGCCGTTGCCTTAGAAGGAGCTGCTTTCTTCGAAGCTTCTTTTTTTGGAGAAGTTTTAGAAGAAGTTTTCTTTGCCGAAGCCGTTGTTTTAGTAGTTGGCATGCGCTTTTTGCTTCAAAAGAGCTCGCGGAGTGTATAAAAAAACGAATTTCTGTCAAATATTTTTCTCTACTTCTTTTGGAAAGCAGAAAAAAAAAGCGTCCGAACACTGTCAATACATAGATGAAAATGGGGTTTGAAGCGGTTTTTTCTAGCCCCCCTTGGGGGGGCTTGACAGAAAAGCCAAAAAAAAGTTTGACAGACTTTTTTTTTGTGAGTAAAGTTACTTATGAAGACAACGAGAAACCCTTTGTTTTTCCGCCTTCACACTTCCTAAAAACACAAACATGAACGACACAACCTCCAAGTCCATTAACTTTTCAGAGTTAATGAATCGTTTGCTCGGATTGCTCACAGAAAAAGAGCAAGACATTATCGAACGACGATTTCCATTGGGGGAAAATCCACGGGAAACCTTGGATAAGATTGGGAAGAGCTACTCTATTACACGAGAAAGAGTTCGACAGATTGAAGCGGTTGCGATCAAAAAACTCGCACGAATTTCAATGGATCCGTCAATGCGACAGATTCATGACTTGGCGTATTCTATTCTCCTTGAACACGGAAAAGTTATTTCAGAAGACGTTCTTATTTCTGAAATGCTCAAACGAATTGAAAATACAAAAGAGCTCGACGGAAATGCTATGAAGCTTGCGATGCGAGTATCAGATAAATTATTGAAACAAGAAAAGAATCAGTTTTTCCGACCATTCTGGAGAACGAAAGATTTGAACTTAGGAGAAGTTCGAGAAGTCAGCAAGGCTATCGAGAACATGCTCGAAAAAAAGAAAGAACCAATGGACATGAGTGCTATTACGAAAGCATTGCCTCAGCATTCAGCAGCGATGATGGAGTCAGTACTTCAAATCGGATGGGGATTCATGACAACAGAAAATGGATGGGGATTGAAATCATGGAGATTTATCAACCCACGATCTATTAAAGATAAAATCCTTATCTCATTGAAGAAAATCGGAAAGCCGTTGCACTTCACAGATATTATCAAACACGTTCTTCAAGACTTTGATTCAAAGAAAAACGTAACGCCTCAGGCAATTCACAATGAATTGATCCGACACGATGAATTCGTATTGGTAGGACGAGGGATGTACGGAATGAAAGACTGGGGATTGGTTGCGGGAACCGTATGTGATGTGATTAAGACAGTGCTTGTGGAGCATGGAGGTCCAATGAAACGACAAGAAATTATTGAAGCGGTATTGAAGAAACGAGATATTCGATTGGGAACAATCTCTCTCAACCTTCAGAAGTACCCATTCTTCAAACGTGTTGGTCGAGCGGTGTACGAATATGATACATCACTTGATAACATTCAACGTCGAAAACGAGGACGAAAACCAAAGACTCAGTAAAAAGTCTAAAAGTTAAAAAGTTAAAGGCGCGAACTTCGGTTCGCGTTTTTTTGTATTAAGAGGAAAACCGAGGCAAGATTTGGCCAGCGAGAACACCGGTTTGAGAGTGGATCCTTTTTTGATGGAACAGGCTGAGCACAATAAAGAAAAGCACCATGAGGAACGGAATCATGAGGGTTGTTTTTCCAAACTCAAGGAGTCCATTAAACACCGCATGTGCCGCCATTGCCAAGAGCATTCCCGTCATCATTTGTTCTTCGTGGAAGACGGTAGATCCTTTCAAGTGCAACACTTGGTGCATCTTTTTGATAATCGGGTGTTTGTTTCGTTGAGCTTCTTCTTGGTAGATTTCTTTCGCGAACTTCGCGACACCGTAGAAGTATCCCAAGATTGCAGAGAAGCACACATGTGCCATCACGGAGATCGTTGAACGGAGCACAAAGAAGATAGAGAGTTGTTTCACTCCCGTGCTCGCAAGAGCGGCAAAGTTGTGGAAGTAGACGATGTTCTCCACAAAGGAGAACCCAAGCGCCACGATAATCGCAAAGGATAATGCGTCATCAACCGATTGTACCTTCTCTTCATCAGAGAATCGCAGGACCAGATGTTTCACGAACTCTTCCAGCATCCCTACCACGACAAAGAACCAGATACGATTACTGAACGTAGAAGACAAAAAGAACGCCACAATTCCACAGAGAATTCCAATAGAGATGAAAAAGAGCGGACTCTCGACAGCTTTCTTTACTTTCGTTTTAAAGACCTTGAGCGTGTTGTCTCGCGTCCCCATTTCTAATACAAACATCATGAGTCCCGTGAATACAAAGAACCCAATTCCCACGATCGCATTGATCGTGATGTAGGCGAGGAACTTCGAAAGGTTTGGCAGGTTCGCGAGTGTCTCCATGTACTGGAAGACATTGATGTGCTGAAAGTAGAACACAGCGGTGTCCCAGTAGGCCTCGTAGAGCTTAATTGGGATTACAGCGAGCATTCCCGCTACAAAAGTTAAGAACACGTAAGAACGCTTCTCAGGGTTTTTCTTTTGAAAGAAATACAACCACGCGAGGATCGGCAGAAGGCTCATCGCTATGTACAGCAATGAGTTTCCGGTAAACAATGTCGATAGAAGTTCTCGCATGAAATATTAACTCTTCTCCTTATTATACCACAAAAATGGTGTTTATGCAAGGAGTTAGGAGCAATATTCACCTCCCCGTCTTCCCGGAATCCTAGAGGGATATCCGGGATCCAGTTTTTAAAAATTTGCACAAACAAAAATGAGCAACTATTGTCAGTAACATGAAAAGAATTTTATTAAGCGGACTTCTTGTTTTAGGTATTTATTTTATATCCACTGGAATGGCAGAGCCAAATGAGTGGCAGATTTTGATAGGGATGGCTTGTTGCGGAGGATATACGAGTTTAATGATTGATTTTACGGTTACTCAAAATAAGAAAGAAAAATAGGAAGGACTCTTTTTTATGGCTGGGTCCCGGATATTCTTTCAGAATTCCGGGATGACAGATGTTTTTTCTAGTTTTCTTTTCGCACCACTTGGGGTTTATCGAGTTGGTAGTTCACGAGCTTCTGCTGGAAGATTCCACACACCGTTGAAGTCAACCAGTAGATACTCACTCCCGCAGGGAATGATGTCGCAAAGAAGGCAATCATTGCTGGCATGACCCAGAGCATGACTTTGTTCATTTGCTCCATTTGTCCGCCCATACCTTCCTGCTTTACCACCGGTTTATCAGACTTCTTTTCTTTTCGTTTTTTTGCTACGAGTGACAACTTCACCGCTCCCCATTGTGCCACACCAACGGCCAGTGCCAAGAGGATTGGGCCTGGTAGGTCGAGATTGAGTCCAAAGAAAATAGAGTCTACAACAGAGAGGTCAAACCCACCCTGCACTCCGTAGAGAAGATAATCCAAGTGTGGAGAAAGTCCTTCTCGAACGATGTAATAAATCCCAATCAAGAATGGCATTTGAAGCAGCATCGGCAAACAAGAACTCATCGGATTGATTTTGTGTGTCTTGTAAAGTTTCATAGTTTCCATCGCAACCATCTGTTGATTGCCTTTGTGTTTTGCTTTTAGATCAGCGAGTTTTGGTTGGAGCTTTTGCAACTCTCGTTGTGATTTCATTGCCTTTTGATTTGGCAAGAAGAGCGCCAATCGAACAATGAGCGTCATGATAACAATCGCCCATCCGAAAGAATGCGTTGGCAGGCTCTTTGTCAAAAACACGAGCAGGTTGAATAACGGTTTTGAAACAATCGCTCGAAAGAGGAGTCGAAACGCACCCGCATTTGAAAGTTTTACTTCATCAGACGTCACGACCGTCATATCTTCTCCAGATTGGAACGCCATTTCGACTTGGTATTTCCCTTCTTCAGAAAACAGATCCAGATTGAAATCTCGCAGGCTAAACTGATGCGTCGCCCCTGGTTCGAGAGTGAATGGATCGATTCGTTTTCCATTACAATGGCTAAACGTGTCGCCAGAAACATCTACTGATTGGTTGTTTACAAGACGAAGCACTTTCAGGTTCTCCGGATTGTCGCAGGGCGAAATAAAAGTAATCGCTTTATCGAGTTTGTTTTCTATCTCAAAGAGAACAAGGTTCCCAATCACCACAGATTTCTTCACCCGTTGAAGTAGGATTTGTGCATTCTCAGGATTTTTTGTTTCCACTTCTTCTTTGCCCCAAAACTTCTCAATTCCCAGGAGGACAAGATAGAAGACCGCAAACCAGATAAGAAAACTTTTGAAGAATTTAGATGTTTTTTCGTTCATTTGCATGAGAGGAGGGAGATGAGTTGTTTACAAGCGGTCCGGAATTCTGCTGGATTTTCCAATACTTTAGCCCCTTTGTACAGCAAAATAATGTTTTTATGAAGACCTGCGGGCACCAATTCTTCGCGAATAATTTCGTACAATTGTCGACGAATTCGATTTCGGTCGACGGCGAGTTTTGATGTTTTCTTTCCTACGACAACAGAAAATCGAGCGTCTCCCCTGGCTTCTGAAACAAGGAAAAGGAAATTTCCGACGCGTATTTTTTTTGAACGACGAAAAAGCCGATCAAATATCTTTGTGGTGAACCGGTTTTTTTTAGCAATCATAATTGTAAAAAACACAGGGATTTTAACTCCACGGTGTTTTCTTGGCA
The DNA here is from genome assembly GCA_964578905.1 of uncultured Candidatus Peribacteria bacterium. GTDB lineage: Bacteria > Patescibacteriota > Gracilibacteria > UBA4473 > UBA4473 > CAZVBV01. The sequence goes on from CAZOER010000006.1 coordinate 12,546, forward strand.
GCTACAGAAAGAAGGGCTCTTCCTTTTGCCCTTCGAGAAGCGAGAACACGTCGTCCACAGGCTGTACGCATTCGCGCACGGAATCCGTGAGTTCTCAATCGTTTACGCCATCGTGTTTTTCCGAGCATTTGTAATTTCTAAATTTGTGCGCGCGCAATCTAGTGGGATTGTGGAAAATTGTCAATTTTTATTCTTTTTATTTCGTGCAGAAATCACCCCTATTCCTGCACATTTCTCTTGTTGGAAGTTGGGAAAATGGCTTGACGACTGGGTTTTCTCTCTTTAGAATTTACCCGCACTCTTAACCCACACCCCACAAATGACTGCTAAAAAACCGTTTGAAAATTTTCTTATCAATCTTCGCGCAGCGTCTAAAACGATTGGACTTTCAGATAGCGCCCTCAAGGCTCTTGAGACTCCGGAGCATATTCATGAAACTGAAGTTGAGTTCAAACTTGACTCTGGTGAAATGCGAAAAGTTCCTGGATACCGAGTAGAACATAACTCAGCTCGAGGACCATACAAAGGAGGAATCCGATTCCACCATGAAGCAGACTTAGACGAAGTAAAAGCTCTCGCCTCGCTCATGTCACTGAAATGTGCAGTGGTAAATATCCCAATGGGAGGAGGAAAAGGAGGAATTACCGTAAACCCAAAAGAACTTTCAGAGGGAGAACTCGAACGAATGAGTCGAGCATACTTCCGATGGGGAACAGAAGAAGGCATCTTCGGAGTAAACCGAGATGTGCCAGCACCAGACGTCTACACCACTCCACAAATCATGGCGTGGATGCTCGATGAACATGAAAAAGTTCTTGGCTACCTTTCACCAGGAGTGATTACAGGGAAACCGTTGGAACTGGGAGGATCACTTGGACGATCATACGCAACAAGCCAAGGAGGATTCTTCGTACTTCAGAAATATCTAGAACGAACAGGGAAGAAACCAGAAGACACAACGGTTGCGGTGCAAGGATTTGGAAACGCTGGAGCGTACTTTGCAGAGATTGCCCACAAGGCAGGATTCAAAGTGATTGCCGCCTCTGATTCAAAAGGAGCCATCGTTTGCGACAGTGAAACAGGATCTTTTGATGTTGAACAACTCAGTGCATGGAAAAAAGAACACGGATCACTTCGAGGAAACTTTTGCGAAGGGGACACTTGCGATCTTGAAAAAATGAAACTCGAAAGTGTGAAAACAATGTCGAATGAAGAACTATTGGAACTCGACGTTGACGTTCTCTGTTTGGCCGCACTCGATGGTGTCGTGCACGAAGAAAATGCAGACAACATCAAAGCAAAAATCATTCTTGAACTGGCCAATGGTCCCGTAACTCCAGAAGCTGATGCCATCATGGAAGCGAAAGGAATTGCGGTTATTCCAGATATTCTCGCCAATGCAGGAGGAGTGACCGTATCGTACTTCGAATGGGTACAAAACCGATCAGGAGATGTTTGGGCTGAGGATTATGTTATCGGAAAACTCAAAACAGTTATGGAGAATTCGTTCACAGATTTCATGAACGTGAAAGAACAGTACAATGTTTCGTACCGTGAAGCAGCGTTCGTTCTTGGAGTTGAGCGAATTGTGACAGCGATGAAATTGCGAGGAACGATTTAAGAATAAAACATTGGCAACCGATGGCTTTAGCCGTCGGCTATCCCCCCCACCGCTAAAGCGGTGGGTTGCAGAAAAAGGCCTCGCAGGAGCGGGGTCTTTTTATTACCAAAACTTCACCTTCTCAAAGGCATCCCACAGAGATTCCTTCGCGTGCGAGGGGATTTCTGCAATGGCATCCACTTTTTCTGTTAAAGCCTGAAAGGCTTCCCATGCGTTCCACGCAATAAATCCAACAACAATAAGCATGGCAATAGTGAGCCAGTGTCTCCAAATCCAACGAACCACTTTTTTCCAGACAGGAGGATTAATTGTTTGATTGAGTCGATCAACTTGTCCGATGAGGAAATTGACCTTCTCTTCAAGTCGCGTATGAACATCGATTTCGTTTGGATTTTTTTCAGCCATTTTAATTACATTATTTCCCCTCCCCCGAGGCAGACATCATTATCATAGAGAACAATCGATTGTCCAGCAGTAATAGCTCGAACGGGTTTTCGGAAAGCAACTTTCACACTCTCTCCATCAACAACTACATCGCACATCTCGCCATTATCTCGGTATCGGATTTTCCCAAGGGCTTCAAATTTTCCACTCGGAGGATTGCCGGCAATCCAGTTGAAATTATGAGATTCCAACTCTGTTGAATCCAGTAACGACTCATCCTGACTCACAATGATTTCATTCTTCTCTCCATCTTTCTTAATCACAAACCATGGCGCCTCAATAAATCCTTTCATCCCGCCAATCCCCAATTCCTTCCGTTGTCCGATAGTGTAAAAACTGAGTCCAATGTGATCGCCGATAATTTTTTGTGTTCCATGATCCCTGATTTTCCCAGGCACTTTTTTCACGTATTTTTGTAGAAATTCAGAGTAGTTTCGCTCTCCGATAAAACAAATCCCCGTGGAATCTTTTTTCTCGGCATTGAGAAAACCAGCATCACGAGCGATGTCTCGCACTTCGTCCTTTTGTAATTCCGCGAGTGGAAAGATAGACTGTGATAACTGCTCTTGATTGAGCGCATGGAGGAAATACGTCTGATCTTTTTCTTTGTCGGCAGGAATTTCCAATTGAAATAATTTTCCATCATGGCTCACATCCGCGTAATGCCCCATCGCAATTTTGTCGGCCTTTAATTTTTTGGCTTCCTTCAGAAACGCATCAAACTTCACAAATTTATTACACAGGATGTCAGGGTTCGGTGTGCGCCCCGCTTCGTTTTCTTTGATAAAGTACGCAAACACATGATCCCAATACTCCTTCGCAAAGTTCACCATGTGGAATTCTATCCCCAGTTTCTTCGCCACCTTCTCGGCTTCAACAGCATCTTCGGTAGCTGTACATTCCTCGCCCCCTTCTTCCCAGTTACGCATAAAAACGCCCACCACTTCGTGGCCTTGATCAACGAGTAACTTTGCCGCTACGGCGCTATCCACGCCTCCCGACAGTCCTACAACAATGCGCATTTGGTTTGGGGTTACACCAAGAACGGCAAGATCACCGTTGCCATCATTGCGATGACGGTAATCCAGATAACGATTTTGAGACCAGTTGATTTTTTTGCCATTTTTTTGAAATTAGCTTTGAGCAGCTGAAACTTTTGCGGGAGTGAGAACCGTATCGCCGAAACACCATCCGGTTTCGAGAACCTTCACAACCGTACCCGGTTTGCCTTCTTCAGTCATGAGTACTTCGTGAAAATCAGGGTTAATCGCTTCGCCTTTCTTTGGATTAATAGATTGGAGCCCCGTCTTTTCGAGTTCTTTGAAAAAGTGATCGACGGCTTTTTTCATATCTTTGTCGTCAGAATGATCAGCCCCCAATTGCAATTCAAGGAACCGAGGAAGCATTGGTTTTACAAATTCCGCAATCCCAAAGGAGACCCAGTTTTTCTTGTTATCGCCTTCTCGACGTTGTACGTTTTGTAAATCGGCAAGTGCCCGCAGTTGTGCAGACTTAGCTTCTTCAAGCTCACTTGTCATTGCTTCCAACTGAGACTCAAGTTCTTCGATTCGCGCGAGTTGTGCATCCTTTTTCATCGGGGGTGATTTTGACAATTTTTTCTCGAAATGCAATAGTGGAGCGATTTATATTAAAGAAATGAGGAAAATATTTTTACTTTTTATGTGCACAATTCTGCTTTCAGGATGTGGATATACCATTGTAAAAAAAGTGGAGTTACAAGAATCAGAAAAAGCTCTGCAAGAAAAAATAAATGAGGCCGAAACACTAAAACAAGACGACTTGTTTGAGAAAAACCTAAAATGTCTTGAATATAAAAACGAGATAAAAAAACAGATGGAAGAATATAACAAAGATAATTCCTTGGATTGGTCTTATTCTTTAAAAGAAATTTTTTATAGCCCAAAGGAAAATGTTTGCCTATATGTAGAGCAGCTAGATTTAGGGCTTGGTGTTTTTTATAGAAGTCTGTATAGCGTCTTGAATGATGGAAAAGAAGTTGAAGATTGCGAAGATTATAATAGGGCAATTGGACGTTTAGAAATGCTCTCAAAAGGAATGAATCCTGACACTGAGGACATGAGCGAATTTGAGAAAAAAGCAGGTGGCTGTGACAACTTTGATGAAAAAATACAGAAATACAAAAACGCATCCGATTCTGGGCAAGCCAGAATGACTTTTTAACTCTTAAATTTTTACAATATGCTCGGAATTACAGACCTCAAAGTCGGAACAAAGATAGATCTCGATGGACAACCGTACGTGGTCACATGGAATCAACACAGTAAACAAGCGCGAGGAGGAGGGGTTATGAAAGTGAAAATCAGAAACCTGGAGACAGGGAATTCATTGGACCGAACATTTCAAGGATCAGATAAAATCGAGGAAGCGGATGTGGCATACCGAAAAGCACAGTTTCTCTACGCGAGTGGGAATGACTATGAGTTCATGGATCAAGAAAATTATGAAACTGTTTCGCTCTCCAAAGAAAAACTTGGGGACGCAGTAGCATTCTTAACCGACGGGATGGAAGTGGACTTGCTCTACTTCGGGCCAAATCCTATCAACATCCAACTGCCCGCAAAGATGAAAGTGAAAATTACCCAGACAGATCCAGGCGTACAAGGAGACCGATCTTCGGCAGGAACAAAGCCAGCTACGATCGAAACGGGAAAAGTTATTCGGGTTCCACTTTTCATTAATGTGGGAGATGAGATTATTCTCAATACCGACACTGGGGAATACGTTGAACGAGCGAAAAGCTAAAAACGTTGATAATTGTTCGCGGTTGATTGATAATTGTCTCAATGGAAATCGCTTTGACGTGGAATCTTGTTTTGCTGTCGGTGTTGACGATGCTCTTCGCGTACAATTTTTTGCTGGGACAAAACGCAACGATTAAGTTGGTGATTTCAACCTACATTGCGATTCTCACGGCCGATGGGGTGGCGAAGATTCTCAAAGATTTCCTTTTTGATCCAGCGCCAGGGATTCAGGAATTGGCGGCAGGACATGAGGATGAAATTTTCACAGGGATTCGACTCATTCTTTTCCTTATTGCTATTGTTATCTTTGTTACGAAGGGAGCGTTTTATGTAGCGGTCGAGAAACACGAACACTGGGCCATGCAAACCGTAATTCATGCCGTCTTTGCGGCGCTATCAGCTATACTTTTCCTCTCAACGGTTTTGATTTACCTGTCTGGAAATTCGTTCGTCGAAGGAATGACATTGGCATCAGAAATCGAGATACATAAAGAATCATTCCTCGCCAAAATACTTATCGACTATTATCAATTCTGGTTCTCTCTTCCGGCGATCGCCTTTCTCATTACGAGTTTCGGATTCCAAAAAACAGAAGAATAGTTCTACAAAATCTTCTTTCGTTTCAACCACGCGATAAGAATTCCGAGGCCTATTAAGAAGAGAACAATCATTCCCAACCCAACGGTGGTAAAGGCTTGAGTGTCTTGTTCAAGATGGTTCTTGAGGTTCATTCCGTAGAGCCCGGTGATGACAGCAAGGAGTGCTAACATTCCCGTTGCAGCTGTGAGAAGAAGGTCGAATTTAATAATCGTATTCCGCATATTACTCATTCGCAGTGCCAAGACTTCTTGGGTATCGTCGATATTCTCATCAAGCTCATCGATTTTGTGAGACACATCCTCGATTTGTTCTAGAATGTTTTCCAAAATAGATTCGATTTCATCCGTATCGCCTGGCTTCTTTACCCCTAAATACAAATCCTTCAAATCCTCGTCATCCGCCACTAATTCCGTAACCTCTCCCTCCATTTCAGTGACAGTCGTTTCCAGCTTTGACAGTCGTTTTTTTAAGTGAAGCAATTGTTCAAAGGTTTTGTCGTGCACTTTTTCAGCATGCAATTTATGCATTAATTGATCGGACACTCGTTCAACATCTTCAAATCGTCGCTGCATTTTTTCCAAAATATAATGAAGCGCTGATTCTAGTACTGCGTGTTCAAATCGAGTCTCTTCGCTCTTCGTGTTTTCAACTTTTTTAACAAGAAGTGGAACAAAATATTCAGGGATTTTCTTTTTCTCAAGGTTGAAGATAAACGCTTTCTTATTCCCAATCACGACCTTTACCGATCGAATACTCACAATGATACACTCGCCTCGAGGGATAATTGAAGTGGTTTGTTTCTTTGTAAAAATTGGATGGAGATCTCGACTGTGAATATCGAATTCATCAGTGATTTTTTTTCGAGACCACTCCTTCTCAGTGATTTTTCCGGAAGCCAATAATTCAATAGTTTGCATGCTGTTTAGAATAAAGCGCTTTGAAATGCTGAACGCAGGATAAGTCCTGCAGGTTTTTCTTCAAACTCGATTTCTCGTCCCAAAAGATTTTTTGCGCACACCGAAACAAGTTCATCCGGGGTTTCTATTACCAGAAAAGGCCCTTTCATGGAAATTATTTTCCCAGAAACGGACTCTCCTTCCTCGAGTTCGACCGAGTGAAATGCCTTCGAACTTTGCTCGATATTGGTGAGATGGTAGGCAGATTTCCAAGAGATAAACTCAGGATCCTTTGCGAGAAAGTTCTGTAATAGCGCATGATCCTTAAAGGCTGTACGATGGTCTTCAAAGGTTTTTCTTAAAATATCTTCTCCTTCTTTTTCGGCGATTTCTGGACAGAGAAAGCCCTTCTTTTGTGATGGTTTCACCTTATCCACCAAGCCGTCTTTTTTGAGGAGCGTTTCTATTTGTCGGGCGATGATTCCGTCAGAAGTTTCGGCAATGAACAACGTGTAGTGGGAGCCCTGTTCGAGCTGTCGCAACTCCTTTCGTTCCTTCTTTGAGACCCCCACTTTTATTAAATTTTTATCAAATAATGCGAGGTAGACCACATGGGGTCCGGCGATTTTTTGTAAATCTGACTCGTTCACGTTCTCGCGATTAAACCCATCAAATACAGTAAAAACAAAGCTTTTCTCTCGTGCTCGGCAGATCTCACATTTCGATTTTCCGACGTTTTTTTCAGGGCACGGCGTCCACTTCTCATCGAAAAAGCTTCCCCCACATTTCACATCAGAACAAATTTCAAGAGAGACATCCGTCCCAACACTGAGCGGTTTCTTCCCAAAATTCGTTCCACTACTCGCCTGAATTTCAGCGTGAGCGGAATCTTGCCAACGGAAGTCGTACATGTGGACTTTCATCGGGCGTTGTGTACCATTCTTGCGATGAAAAAGCAATTGTCATTCCTCAAAAAGACGTGGACAAGCGCACCAAATATTGACCAATTCGACCAATTACAAGAGGCTCTTTTGGCAAATAGGAATCTGACAGATACAGAAAAAATTCAATCATTTCTTCATCCGAGCTTGGGGAATTTACATTCTCCGTGGGACATGAAGGGAATGAAAAAAGCAGTGGAACGAATTTTGTCCGCCATCACGAATCAAGAACGGATTGTTGTTTTTGGAGATTTCGACGTGGACGGAGTGACCTCGACGGTGATTCTCGTTTCAGGATTGAAGGAATTGGGGGCGCAAGTTTCCTACAGAATTCCCAGTCGAGCGACCGATTCTCATGGACTCAAGAAACACATCTTGGATGAAATTGCCACGCAAGACGTAAAGCTGATTATCACCTGTGATTGTGGGATGAACGACCGAGAGGAAGTCATGCATGCCTCAAAACTTGGCATGGACGTTGTCATTACCGACCACCACGAACCGAAGCCGAATCAGTTTCCAAATAAAGCGATTGCCGTTGTAAATCCTCGGCAAAAAGATTGCCCATATCCCGACAAAGATTTAGCTGGAGCGGGGGTCGCATTCAAACTCATTTCCGCACTCGCAGAAAAAAGTTTCGATGATGTGGAATCGATTATGGATTTCCTCCCCAAGTATTTAGAACTCTCTGCGATTGGATCGATTGCCGATTGTGTAAGTCTGCAGGGAGAGAATAGAACTATTGCAAAGTTTGGACTTGAGAAACTTAAAACCACACACTGGAGTGGATTGCGATTGCTTCTGGAAGAAAATAATGGAGGACTCGAACACATTGATGAGCAGACGATTGGATTCGTTGTTGCACCTCGCATCAATGCTTCCTCGCGAATCGGCGATGTGTATTGGGCAGTCCAACTCTTCCTCGGGAGCGATGATAAACATTTCGAACGACTCGAAACACTCGATCAATTTAACCAACAGAGAAAAGAACTCACGCAGAAATCGTTAGAAAAAAGCCAAGAACAAATAAAACCAGACGCGCCATTTCAATTGTTCTTCGACGAAAAATGGGAACCCGGAATTCTTGGACTGGTTGCTTCGCGTCAGTCGGAAGACCTGCAGGTGCCGATTGCCGCGTGCACAATCCGTGAAGATGGGGCGCTTGTAGCCTCCTGTCGCGCCCCAGAGGGATACAGTATGATTGAGGGGTTATCAGCCTGCGAAGAACTTTTAGCTCAATACGGAGGACATAGAGGGGCAGCAGGGTTTGTTGCCGACAAGGAGAAACGGGAGGAAATTCACACCGCTCTCGAAAAACACTTCGCGTCGTGCAAACAAGAAAAGAAAGACACCCCTGTGGAAGCGTTCGTAAACCCAGACCTCATTGGACTAGAACTCACGGAATTCCTTCACTATCTTTCGCCTTTCGGGGCAGGGAATCAGGAGCCCATCTTCGGGCTTCACAATCTTGAAATAACAAACGTACAGACGGTAGGGAAGGAGAAAAACCATCTTCGTCTCACTGGGAAATGCGAAGAAGTATCACTCGACTTCATGGCATTCTTTGCGGATGGACTGCGAAATCAATTAAAAATCGGAGACACAGTGGACGTGCTGTTCACGATTTCAGAGAACGTGTGGAAAGGCGAAAAACGCCTTCAATTGAAAATGAAGGATGTTTCCTTGTCATCCTGAACTTGTTTCAGGATCAAAACTTAATTTTCATCGTCTGATTCCGGATCAAGCCCGGAATGACAAAAGGGGGAAGTTAGGAGGGTTTGACAAAAGCCTTTCCAGCAATACAATCCTCGAGTTCTTTATGGGTGAGTAGCTCAGTGGTAGAGCAGTTGACTCTTAATCAATTGGCCGCGAGTTCGACCCTCGCCTCACCCACCATTTAAAAATTTAAGGTCCGGACCCTTTTGGGGTCCGGACCTATTTTTCAAATTAAACACTCACCACTTCAACTTCTCCAATCTTCTTCGGTAATACCAGACGAATCTTCCCGTCCTTCTTTTTCTTATCATGTTTCATCGCCTCCCAGATTTCTTCCTCATCAAAGTCGCACATCAGATCGATGTCGAATTGATTGAAAATGTTCTCAATTCGGTCGACGGTTTCATCGTCGCAGAGTCCGTGTTCGAGTGCATAATTTGCCGCCATAACTGTCCCAATTGCCACAGCTCGTCCGTGTGGGAGAGAATAATTACTCAAGAGTTCAATCGCGTGACCAGAGGTATGTCCGAGGTTGAGAAAAATTCGAACCCCATGTTCGCGTTCATCTTCTTCAACAATCTTCGCTTTAATCGAAATCGAATCTCGAATCAGCGGAATAATATCTTCTATTTTTGGTTCAGGAGAAGCAATCTTCTCAAGTGCTTGGAAGTGCGCAGGAGAGGCAATAATCCCATGCTTGATCATTTCAGCGAGACCATTTTTTATCTCTGCTTCGGGTAATGTTTTCAAAAACTCGGGGCAATCATAAATCTTCTCTGGTTGATGAATTGCACCGACGGTGTTTTTTCCATACTCATAATCAATCCCCGTCTTGCCTCCAATAGAAGCATCGACTTGTGCAAGAAGTGACGTTGGTACTTGGAGAAACGGAATTCCACGAAAAAATATTGCAGCCGTAAATCCCACCATATCGCCAATAACTCCACCACCAACGGCTACTAAAACGGATTGACGATCGAACTCTCGCTCGAAACATTCGGTCAAAATGTGGTTTACGGCTTTCCAATTTTTATTCAGTTCTCCGCCCGGAAGGATGAGGAGATTGTCTTTAAATCGCTTTGGGAATGTTGAGAACTTTGCCACGTTTTCATCCGTCACCACGAGAAATTTTCGTTTCCCAATTTGTGCACGGATAGATTTTTCCAAGGCATCAAAGTCTTGCGGGAATTCAATCTCGCAATGCGTTTCTTTCGGATCTATGTGAACTGAGAGTGGTTTCATTTCGCTTTAATGGCCGGCTTTTTTTCGTCGTCCTTTTTGTCATCCCCGTTTCCATTTCCGTTTCCTGGATCTTCAAGGAGAGAAATAGATGATACGAGATCGCCTTTCGCTGGTCGCATAAGGATTACTCCTTGTGTTGAACGCCCAGCTGTTTTCACGGTGTCGAGCGGTGTTCGAAGAGTTTGTCCTTGTTTTGTTACCATCAAGAGATCGTATTTATTTCCATTCTCAATCACTCGAGCTCCTGCTACTTTTCCAGTTTTTGCAGTGAGGCTGGCAACTTTAATTCCAGATCCTCCTCGTCCTTGCGCACGATAGAGACCGACTTTCGACATCTTTCCAAGTCCGTTCTGCATCACCACGAGTAGCTTCGCGTCTTCATCTTTCAGAAGATCCATTTCTACCACTTCATCGCCTTTCGCGAGCTTAATTCCTCGCACTCCGGCAGCAGATCGTCCCATCGGTCGGACATCTTTTTCATTAAATCGAATTGATTTCCCTTCCCGTGTCACGATGAAAACAGAATCGTCTCCACTCGACATCTTTGTCCATTGGAGGAGTTCGCCTTCTCTGAGTCCACAGGCAATGAGCCCTGATCGACGCACGTTCTTAAATTGTTCGAGGTCAGTTTTCTTAATCGTTCCACCAGTTGAACACATGAAGATGTATTTCCCTTCGCTTCGACTGAGGTTGAGAATTTCACTCACCTTCTCGTCTGGTTGCAGTTGTAACAAGTTCACGATAGGAGTTCCTTTCGCGGTTCGTGAAGCTTCAGGAATTTCGTACATTGGCAATTGGAACACACGTCCTTTACTCGTGAAGAACAAGAGTTCGTTGTGATTACTTCCAAATCGCGCCTTTGCAATCATATCTTCTTCCTTCGTCTTGGCTCCCACAACTCCGACACCTCCACGGCGTTGAGCACGGAATACAGAAGGGTTAAGTCGTTTGATGTAGTTCTGTTCGGTGAGCACCACAATCATCTCCTCATCAGGAATAGTGTCTTTGGCACTGAATTCGCCAAGTGCATTTGGGTGAACTTTTGTTCGTCGTTCATCTCCAAATTTCTTCTTTGCTTCCTTGAGTTCGTCTTCAATAATTTTTGATTGTTTCTTTTTGTCCGCCAAGATTCCTTCGAGTTCCATCATGAGTGCGAGTTTTTCAGCGAGTTCGTCTTCGATTTTCTTTCGTTCGAGTCCTGCGAGCGTTTGCAATCGCATTTCCAAAATTGCTTTTGTCTGAATTTCTGTCAGTCCAAATTTCTTTATCAATGCTTCAGCAGCGAGTTCCTTGGTTTCTGATTTCTTAATAATCGCAATCACTTCGTCGATGTGATCGAGCGCGATTTTCAAACCTTCCAAGATATGTGCCCGTGCAGCTGCAATTTTTAATTCGTATTCCGTTCGTCGTTTGATAACAATAAATCGATGATCAAGGAAGTACTGAAGCACTTCTTTTAAATTCAAAAGTCGTGGGTGAATACCGTCCACCAACGCAATCATATTGAGGTTAAATGACTTTTGAAGCACTGTCATTTTGAAGAGTTTGTTGAGCGTTTTCTTTGGATACGCATCTCGTTTCAACTCAATCATAATTCGGATTCCTTCTCGATTTGATTCATCTCGGAGATCGGAAATCCCAAGGAGTTTCTTGTCTCGCACCAAGTCTGCGATCTTCACAATCAAGTCCGCTTTGTTCACTTGGTACGGAATCTCGGTAATGATGATGGCATTCTTTCCATTCTTCATTTCCTCTATATTCGCTTTCGCACGCATCATGATTCCTCCTCGTCCAGTGGTGTACATCTCTTTAATAGCCCCTCCATCATAGATTTCTCCCCAGGTTGGGAAGTCAGGTCCTTTAATAAATTGCAGCAAGTCTTCGATAGTCGCTTCAGGGGTCTTCAAAAGATGCAACGTCCCATCAACAATTTCATTCAAGTTGTGCGGTGGAATGTTTGTTGCCATTCCCACAGCAATTCCCATCGTTCCATTCAAAAGTAATTGAGGAACAACGTTCGGCAACACACTCGGTTCGTGAGCAGTGGCGTCGTAATTTGGTCGGAAGTCTACGGTTTCTTTTTCGATATCAGCCAGCATGAGCTCGGCTACCTTGGACATTTTTGCCTCGGTATAACGCATCGCAGCGGGGTTGTCTCCATCGATTGATCCGAAGTTTCCTTGTCCATCCACAAGTGGATACCTGAGTGAGAACTCCTGTGCCATTCGCACCATAGACATGTACACAGCGCTATCGCCATGCGGATGGTATTTCCCCAAAACGGCACCAACAACCGTGGCAGACTTTCTGTATTTCGCACTTGGCCGGAGTCCATTCTCATGCATCGCGTACAAAATTCTTCGGTGTACTGGTTTCAAACCATCTCGTACATCTGGAAGCGCACGAGAAACAATCACGGACATCGCATAAGAAAGATAAGACTCTTCCATGTCGGCGGTAATTTCTTTTCTTAGCAACTCGCGAGCACATCCCACAGGATCGTAAAAAAGCTCTGTGGGATCTGTTTCTTCAGCAGGCGCTTCTTCATCCTCTGTTTTCCCTTCTTCGTCCTCAGGCACTTCGTCACTATCCTCTTTTGATTCCTCAACAACTTCCTCGGATGTTTCCTCAGAAATTTCTTCAGGTTTTTCCTCTTCAGGTTTGTCAGAAGGTTCTATTTTTTTCGAAGTAAAAGAAGGTTCTTCTTTTGGTGTATTTTCCTCGTCATCATTGAGGTCGTCGAGGGGTAATTTGTTTTCGTTTTCGTCTGTCATTTGAGTAGTGAATAATTCCCATGAATTATAGGGAAACAAGGGGGAAATTCAAAGTAAAAAAGGAGGATTTTTGCCCCATTTCTTCAGTATCGATTGACATTCGAGCATAAAGTATTACTTTGCAAATCTATGGAACAAATTGTGGAAGGAAAAAACAGCGAAATAAAAAAAATCGGGATCATCGGTGATGGGCATTATCCCGAATCCATTTCCTATATTCTTTCAAAGGTGAGTCAGAATGTCGAGATTGTAATATGGACGCACAAAGAGGAGTATGCCAAAAAGGCGGAATCATCAGGAAAATTTCGACATTCAAAAAAGAAAAAAAAGAAGCTTTGGTTTCGACAAAAAATGGAACTCCCTGAGAACGTTCGCATAACGAATGATCCTCAAGAAGTCGTTCAGGACTCAGTAGTTTTATTTTCACTCCTTACTGCACAAAAAACAAGAATGGTTATTGAAAAGTACTTCAAGCAGCCAATAAAAGAAAACTGGAAGAATCAGAGAGCGCTTATAAGCGGAACAAAAGGATTGGAAAAGGGCTCAAATAAAAGAATGTCAGAAGTGTGGCAAGAAACATTTGAACCAGAGGGAATTGATATCTCAGAAAAGTTTGGAGTTCTGGCGGGTCTTACTTTTGCTAAAGATATTCTCTATGACGAGTGGATGGTAGCTAATATTGTTTCCAAAAGTGAAGATGTTCGAATCATTGGAACAGATGCATTGCTCCATAAAGATTTTTCAGTATTGCCATCAGAAGATGTTTGCGGGGCGGAGACCATTGGCGCTTCCAAAAATGTGATTGCAATTGCTGCGGGGGCAGCTCGGGCAAAGGGATATAGTGATAGCACATTTCAAGGACTTATGTCGGCGGCAAATTCGGAAGTAAAACGTTTTGGACTTTCTCTTGGGGCAGATAAAGAAAGTTTTTCGTCAGAGCTGCCGATGATGAGGGATTTAGAAGGAACGGCTACTTCGAAGCAGAGTCGAAATTGGCAAGAGGGCTATTCTCTTGTAAAACGAGAAAAACGAGACAGAGAAACAGGTGTTGCCGAAGGAGTAGAAACAGTAGAAGCGGTTATTGCTTTGGCAAAAGAAAAAAAGATAAAAATGCCTGTATGTGAAGCGGTGTATAAAATGGTTAAAAAAGAAAAGCCAAGTGTAGAAATTGCGGAAGATTTAAATCAATATCTTAATAATCAAGCAAAAAGAATAGCAGACATTGCAAGAAGACGGGTTGAGAATGGAAACGAGAAGGGTGAGAAGTAAACTTGATTTTTATGAGAGAGGAAATACACTCTTGCCGTTCTTTTGTTTATGGGTCGGTAGCGAAGCGGTCAAACGCGGCAGACTGTAAATCTGTTGGCTCAGCCTTCGCAGGTTCGAATCCTGCCCGGCCCACCATTTTAGAACAATTTAAACCCGGGTTCCTAGAGCCCGGGTTTTATTTAATCCCGTACATTGCAATTCCAGCCGCAATAGAAACATTGAGCGATGCTTTTTCTCCGTGCATTGAAATTTCCAGATGACGATCACACGCGTTCAGCGTTTCCTCTTCCACGCCTTCGACTTCGTTTCCTACAATGAGGGCGACATCTTTTCCAAAGGATGCTTCGAGCAAGTTCTCCGCTTTCACTGTTTGCTCGAGTGCACAGACTTCAAATCCGTCTTTCTTCAGTTCTTCTATCAAATCAACCACAGAATCGCGCTGTTCCCATTCGACAAACTCTTCTGCGCCCAACGATACTTTCTCGATTCTTCGGTCAGGAGGACAGCCTGTGTAACCGCAGAGGTAGACCTTGTCCCAGCCGGAACCATCGGCCGTACGTAAAACAGACCCTACATTGTGCAGGGATCTGATGTTCTCCAGAATCACGACTTTTTTCATTTTTCAAAGGGTTCCTTCGACTCTCCTTCGCGAAGCTCGGAATCGCTCAGGACGGCTACGCCGCTTTTTTCGCTTTCTTTTCAACTGCTTTTTCCTCAACTACTTCAGTCGGTGCTACTTCTTTTGCAGCTTCAGCTTCCTTTGCTTCGAGTTCTTTCTTTTGTTTCGGAGTAAGTTTTGTTTTCTTCACTCGTCCTTTTTCTTCGTTTGTTGTTTTCTTTGTGTTCGCCACCACTTCTTTTGCTTTGGCCATTGCCAACTTTGCGTTCTTTTCCATGTCTGTCTCAATTCCTTTTTCTTTCATCCATTTCTTGATTGTCTTGATTGCTTTTGCAGAAAGTTTCATTCGTTCAACCTTTCCTGTCTCTGGGTTAATCATCTTCTTTACAAAGAGATTCGGTCGAAACACACGTTTCGTCGCTTTAAGAGAGAACGGACGATTATTTCCGCTTGAAGGTTTTTTGCCGGTAATTTTGCAAGTTCGTGACATGGTGAGCGTTTTCTAAAAAACTGCTGCGCGATAGTACGAAAAAGCCGATTCCTGTCAAGATTATTTCAAGTCTACCCAGTCCCCTCCGAGGATGTTTCTACCATCGGGATTTTCATCTACCTTCTTCCATGTCTTATCTTTCGTAATCTCAAAAATATCTCCAGGGGTTGGAATGTGAATATCTGCCGCCCGAAGATTGTCGAGCTCTCGTAATTTTTTCTGAAACACGAGGAGTGCCTCGTCTTCACCATGCACTAAGAAAAGGGACTTTGCTTTTCCAATTCCTTCGGCAAAAGTTATCAGTTCATGTTGATCGGCGTGGGCAGAGAAGGCATTGTAAATCTTCACTTCAGCATTCACGGTGTATGGTTCTCCAAAAATATTCACAGGATTTTCGCCTTCCACCAATTTTCGTCCCAAAGTGTTTTGCGCCATAAATCCAACTACAAGGAGGAGATTTTTTTCGTCTGTAATTGTGTTTATCAAGTGATGCCGAATCCGACCGGCCTCGCACATTCCACTGGCAGAGATAATAATTGCAGAACCCGGGAAATGATTAATGGCTTTGGATTCATCAACACTGGCGGTAAATTGAACGCCGTTTTGTGCAGCACTAAATGGGTTTTCTCCTCGATCAATCATTTCGCGGAGAGCAGAATCGTAGCATTCAGGATGTTTATCAAAAATTGCAGTCGCTTTAATTGCCAAAGGCGAATCCACAAAGATCGGAACGGCAGGCATTTTTTTTTCGTGCACCAATTTTCGAATAATAAACAAGACTTCTTGTGTTCGTCCGACAGCAAAAGAAGGAATCACAATTTTTCCACCCCGAGCAATCGCCTCACTGAGTTCCTTACCGAGCTTCTCTTCGACATTTGAAATCTCATCATGGAGACGTGACCCATAGGTCGATTCGGTGAGCAGAAGATCAAGGTTTTCGAGCTGTACCGGATCCTTCAAGATTGGCAGATGATGCCGACCCAAGTCGCCTGTAAATCCGAGACGAACCGTTTTTCCAATATCTTTATCTTCGATAACCCATTCCTCCACAGCGGCCCCAAGGATATGTCCAGCATCATGGAATTTCACTTTCACATTTTCAATGGGCGAGAACACTTCATCGTATTCAACCGGGTGAAAGAGAGTAAGTGTTCTCTCTGCATCCACAATGGTATAGAGCGGTTGTGCCTCTGGATTCTTGAGTTTCTTCTTCAACCAATCAGCATCCTTTTCTTGAATATACGCCGAGTCTCGGAGCATGATCTCACACAAATCTTTCGTCACCTGAGTGCAGTAAATCTTTCCCTCAAATCCCTTCTTTACTAAGAGTGGCAACGCTCCCGAGTGATCGATGTGCGCATGAGAAAGCACGACACAATCTAGCTCCGCCGGATCAAATGGGAAGTGGAGATTGGCCTCAATCGCCTCTCTTCGACGTCCTTGAAAGAGTCCGCAATCGAGCAGAACTTTCTTTCCGTTTACGTGTAATAAGTGTTTTGATCCTGTTACATTTCGCGCCGCACCAAAAAATTCAAGTTTCATGTGAATTTAATTATCAACGAACAATGAAGAATTATCAATTTTTTTCCTTCCCCCCTCCTCGGGCAAATACCACGGCATCTACAGTTTGAACGCCTGCCTTTTTCAAAACCTTTCCCGCAGAATCGAGCGTTGAGCCACTGGCAACAACATCATCAATGAGAATAACTCTCTTTGGAATGGACTGTTTTGATTCCCATACAAAAACATCCTGTATGTTTTTCGCTCGTCTCACTTTCGACAGTTTTGCTTGCTGACGGGTTCGTTTTTTGCGTTTTAGGTCACGAACAATTTCGATTTCGGGAACGAGCTTCGCAATCTCCATTGCCAAAATATCTGCCTGATTAAATCCTCGCCAGAACTTTCGTGTCCAGTGAAGTGGAATCGGAACAATTACGGCATGATGCCAAAATGATCGTGGAGTTTGTTCTACAATTTTCTCTGTCATAAATTCTCCAACAGATTGAAATCCACGGAACTTCAAAAACTCAACCATCTGCTTTGCTACAAAATTGTAATACGCGGTGGTCGCTTGGACGTGATCGATAGATGTGAAACGGGCCTCGTTCTTTGGAGCGGGAGGGAGTTCATCATGTCGTTTACACAAATAAGAGCCTTCCTTTCGACACGCGATACATTTCTCAGGAAAGAGTGCAGACAAAAAATCCCGCCCTTCTCTGCGTAGTTCCTCGAAAAAAGAATAGATCATGGTTTATCGACGAAAACTTTGTGGAGCAATATTTACTCGATTACAAGAATTGTCTGTCGGATCTTCCCCAAATTCTACCAATCGATTGATAGAACATTTGATTTGGTCGTATGAAATGTAGTCCAAGAGATTGAGTCCGAATATTCGTCCCACAATCATGATGAACGTGAAACTCAGCACGGTAACAATCAATCCCACGATAGAATACCGAATTGTGTTTACCGCACTCTTAATTTTTTCATCGTTTCCTCCAGAGAGGATGAAAGACACACCTCCTACAAAAATAAAGATTGCAGAAAGCGCTCCAGCGATAATGAAGGCATACACAATAAACATCTGGATGAGCTCGAGAACCGTGAAGTTATTCATGGTTACAAGGGCGCCACCAAACTCATTTGCACGCAACCCAAGATCAACAGCCTCGATTGGATAGGGGGCTGGAATACCTGTGGTAGCGGGAACAGCGACAGGATTTACTGCCTGTAGAGCTCCTTCGTAGTGAACCGGTGGTACGACATAATCATCTCCCATGTGGTTATTCTGCCACAGGTTCGAGAACTTTCAAGTTGATTTTCGCGTTGTCTCGAGCACCCATTGCCCGCACAAGAAGCCTGAGAGCAGAGATTGTTTGCCCTCCTTTTCCAATAAGTTTTCCCATATCTTCTTCGTTCACAGAAACGGAAATAAGGGTTCCGATGGAATCTTCAGTTTGTTCGACAACGATATCAGCTTTGTGTTGGCAAACTTGTTCGAGAACGTATCGAACAAAATCGAGAGTGTTTGAGTCTGTAGACATGGATAAAAAGTTACGAAATACGGCAGATTACTCTGCTTTTTCTTCCTCTTTTGTTTCTTCAGCAGGGACTTCTTCTTTCGTTTCTTCCTTTACTTCGTCTTCTTTCTTTTCTTCCTCAGCTGGAGCTTCCTCCTTTTTTTCTTCTTTTACTTCTTCAGCGACAACTTCTTCCTTCACCTCTTCTGCAGTTGTTTCTTCCGCTGGAGTTTCTGACACTTCCTCAGCTGGTGCTTCTTCAACCACGGGAGCTTCGGTAGGAGCTGGAGTTCGTTTTGGCTTTGTTGCACGGGCAATTACAAATGCGCCCGCTTCTTTAAAACCATTCTTTGTTAAAATTCGAGCAGCTGTCTGTGACATTTGCGCTCCGTTTGAGATGTAGTGTTTGATACGATCAGCATCAAATGTGAATTCTCCTTCCCCCTTGTTTACATGAGGAGAGAGGTGTCCAAGTTTCTCAATAATTTTCTTTTGAACAGCACGAGCTTTTTCAGCTACAACGAGGTGGAAGTACGCTTGGTTTTTGCGTCCCACACGAACGAATCGAATCATCAACATATTATTCCTTGTTAGTCAGGTATAAAGCGGAGCGAGTGTAATAAAAAACGATTCCCTGTCAAATTCATTTGTCCTCGTATTTTTAGGATACGTATCCCGAGGATACGTATCCATTTGTAAAATATTATTATTTTGTTAATAATCGCCCCCGATGTGTGGCATTTTTGCCGTTTCCGGAGAATCAAAAAACGCAGGATCTTTTGTGCTTAAGGGACTGAAGAAACTGGAATATAGAGGATATGATTCGTGGGGAGTGGCCGTGCGAACGAGTGAGAATATTTCTATCGACAAAGAAGTCGGGAAAATTTCTGATGTCACGCGAGACTTTCCAGAAGGGTTAGAAGCCATGGGACATTCCCGATGGGCGACTCACGGAGGAGTAACGAAAGAAAACGCACACCCGCATCAAGTGGGGAAAGTGACATTGGTGCACAATGGAATTTTTGAGAATTATACGGATTGGAAGAAAAAACTGGGAGGGGAATTTAAATCAGAAACAGATACGGAAGTTATTGCCGTGATGATTAACAAATCTCTTGAAGAGGGGGAAACACCAGAACAAGCTATTCGTTCGGCGAGTGAAAATATCGAAGGACGATTTGGAATACTTGTCATGGTGGAGGGAGTGGACGGAATCTTCGCAGCGCGTCGAGGATCACCACTGATTATCGGACGAGGAGAACACGAGACATTTATCGCCTCTGATATTCCTGCGTTTCTCGAACAGACAAACGTTGTAAATTATCTCGATGATGATGAGATGGTGTACATCCAAGGGGGAAATGCCGAATTCTCAAACCTCAGAACGGGTGATCGGATTGAAAAACGAAACATCGAAGTGCCCTGGAAAGTGGAAGAAGCGGAAAAAGGAGAATGGCCACACTTTATGATTAAAGAAATCTTTGACCAAAAAGATACGATTACCAGAGCTATTAATCATGAGGATGCGAAACTTCTGGAGGCAGCGAAACTTTTGCAAGAAGCCAACGGGGCCTACTTCGTGGCATGTGGAACAGCGCACAAAGCGGCGATGGCAGCCGAGTATTTCTTTGCAGAGATTCGTGGACGAAAGATAAACGTGGTGCCCGCATCTGAGATGCCGAGCTTTGAACGATTTGTAAATGACAAGACAGCAATCATTGCGGTTTCTCAATCAGGGGAGACGGCGGATGTGCTGGAAATTCTCGAACGAGGACAAGCTCAAGGTGCAAAGATTCTTGCGCTCACGAATGTTGAAAGTTCTTCCATCGCGAGGATGGCAGACGTTCATCTTCCCATCAACGCAGGACCAGAGAAAGCCGTCGCATCGACAAAAGCGGCAACCGCTCAAATGGCATTGCTCTTTCTTCTTGCTCACGCGGACATCAATTCCATAAATATTGGACGACACATTCTCCGCTCCACGGCGGCGAGTATCAACGATATGCTCAACCCCAGGTACGAAGATCGGATTCGAGATGTGGCCCAGACAATTGTTAAAAAAGACAACCTCTTCATCATTGGACGAGGGGCATTGTTCCCGATGGCACTTGAGGCGGCGATTAAGATCCAAGAAGTTTCCTACATCCACGCGCAAGGGTTTGCGGCGGGTGAGTTGAAACACGGACCAATTGCTTTGATCGAAGAAGGAACCCCGTGTCTCGTGCTCGGAGATGACCAAGAAACGATTTCAAATGCGACAGAATTAAAAGCTCGAGGAGCCATGATTATTGGTGTTTCCTCTGAACGAAAAGATGTCTTCGACCAATGGTTAAAAGTTCCAGACTGCAATGGAGCCCAGGCAATTGCCTCAATAATTCCGGTACAAATTCTTGCGTACCATCTTGCTATCTTGCGTGGACTCGACCCTGATATGCCACGGAATTTGGCGAAAAGCGTAACGGTTAAATAACCCAAACCCGGGTTCTAAGAACCCGGGTTTATATTTTTAAAATCTTTCCCAAAACCCCACAACTTCTTTTTGGTACTTTTGTTGACTCCACAATATCTAGGGTGTATAAACGCTATCCACCCACAACATATAGTGGTTTTCAAGAAAAGGCTTCGATATCAAATAAACGAATGATATGTAGAAAAAAGGGGGGTGGAACCGGTATTTTTAATTCTTATTTTTTTAAAACTTTTTAGACACGATGATTTTCAAAGTTCAAAAGCGTACGGGTGAGATTGTAGATTTCAAACCAGAAAAGATTGGGAAAGCCATATTCGCAGCTGCCAAAGAGATTGGGGGAACGGACGAAGTGCTCGCTCATAAAATTGCACAGGATGTGATTAAGCTTTTGGATAAATTATTTAAAGACAAGATTCCGACGGTTGAAGAAATTCAAGATACCGTGGAAAAAGTTTTGATCGAAGGAGGACATGCGATTACCGCGAAGTCCTACATTATTTACCGAGAAAAACGAGCACAGTCTCGAAGCGACAAACAAGTTGTGGTGTCGGTAGGAAATACGATTAAAGAATATTTGAACAAGCTCGACTGGCGAGTAAATGCGAATTCCAACCAAGGGTATTCTTTGGGAGGAATGATTCTAAACACTTCAGGAAAGGTGACAGCCAACTACTGGCTTTCTCACATTTATCCACAAGCGGTGGGTGATGGACATCGAAATGGAGATTTTCACATTCACGATTTGGATATGTTTTGTGGTTACTGTGCAGGATGGAGTCTGCGAGTTTTGCTCGAAGAAGGATTCAACGGAGTGCCAGACAAAACAGAATCAGATCCCCCAAAGCATCTCTCCACAGCGGTGAGTCAGATGGTGAATTTCTTGGGAACTTTGCAGAACGAATGGGCAGGTGCGCAAGCGTTTTCAAGCTTTGACACTTACATGGCGCCATTTGTGAAGAAATACGAACTGACTCTGGAAAAAGAATTGAAGGAGTACAAGATGATTTTTCCAACAGAAAAGAAGAAGGAAGAATACATTGCGGAGAAGACCTACGATTATGTTTTACAAAACATGCAGTCGTTTGTTTTTAATCTCAATGTGCCATCACGATGGGGAACACAAACACCGTTTACCAACATTACTCTCGACTGGTTGTGTCCCGAGGATTTGAAATCAAAACGATTAAAGATTGGAGGGAAATATTTTGACTACACGTTTGGGGAACTTCAGGACGAAATGGATATCATCAACAAAGCCTACATCGAAGTGATGACGGCAGGAGATTCCAAAGGGCGAGTGTTCACGTTTCCAATCCCGACCTACAACATTACAAAAGACTTCGACTGGGACAATGAAAACACAGAATCATTGTTTGAAATGACAGCGAAATATGGAATGCCGTACTTCCAAAATTTCATCAACTCAGATCTCGATCCGGGTCACGTGCGGTCCATGTGTTGCCGATTGCAACTCGACTTGGATGAACTTCTTAAACGAGGAGGAGGTCTCTTCGGGTCAGCGGAAATGACAGGATCAATTGGAGTGGTGACGATCAGTACGCCGCGAATCGGATTTCAGCACAAGGGCGACAAAGAGGCCTTTCTCGAACGAGTAGGACACCTGATGGAACTTGCAAAAATCTCACTCGAACTCAAACGAAAAGAAGTACAAACATGGATTGATCGAGGATTGTTCCCGTACACTAAACGATACTTGGGAACTTTGAATAACCACTTCTCAACGATTGGAATCAACGGACTCAACGAAGCGGTCCGAAACTTCTCAGACGACAAACACTCCATCGCTGACAAATGGGGACAGGATTTTGCGGAAGAAGTATTGGTTTTCATGCGACATAAACTCGCAGAATTCCAGAACGAAACTGGAAACCTCTACAATCTTGAGGCGACTCCAGCGGAAGGAACAACGTACCGATTTGCGAAAGAAGATCAAAAACGATTCAAAGGAATTATCCAAGCGGGATTGCCAGAAGCACCGTACTATTCAAACTCTTCTCAGCTTCCAGTGGAAACGACAGCTGACGCGTTTGAAGCATTAGAACTCCAAGACCGACTCCAAACAAAATACACAGGAGGAACGGTTCTTCATCTCTACATGGGAGAACGAATCTCAAGTCCAAAAGCCTGCAAAAGTTTAGTCAAAAAGGCACTGACACAGTTCCGACTGCCCTACATTACGATTACACCAACCTTCTCCATCTGTCCGAAACACGGATACTTAGCGGGAGAACACGACTTCTGTCCGACATGTGACAAGGAGATCGGATACACAGAAGGCGGACAAGATGACGCCCTTCGAGATCGACATGATTCTCGCCGACAGAAAACTGTCGTTAAAGAAAAATCTAAAAAAACCTGCACTACTAAAAAGTGTTAGACCCCATTTCTTATTTTTTATTTCATTTACCAAAATGACACCAGCAACAGCGGCACCGGCAAAAGATTTACAAGATAAACGTACACGATGCGAGGTCTGGACACGAGTGATGGGGTATCACCGACCAACTTCCCACTTCAATATTGGGAAGAAGTCAGAGCACTATTCTCGTCAGCACTTTAGTGAGGGCGTATCTGCGAACTCGCAGTTTTGTAATAATCATTGATGAAAATTAAAATTCAGGAAGTAGTAGACATTGAGACAGATCTTAAAGAAGTTAGTGCATTTCTTTCTGACATAACACCTGATTGCGTGAAAGAGCTTGGAGCCTTTTTTTCGGACAACGTACGACAATGGAGAATACAAAAGCAGATAACTCAAATGAAAGAAGTAAAAAAATTGGTAGAAGGTGCTGGTCTAGAGATTCAAAAAATTCCACTAAAAACACTAATTCCAATACTAGAAAATTCTTCATTGGAAGAAGATCCGTGTCTTGAAGAAAAATGGACGGCCATGCTTGCAAATGCCGCTTCTGGGAACAGAGAAGTGAAACCCAGTTACCCTGAAATGCTGAAAGAACTTTCTCCGATTGAAGTGAAAATTTTAGATAAAATGTTTGATGATTTTTCGTTGCAAACAGAAAAATATGAAGAAGGAAAACTGCAACAATTTAAACCCTCGAAAATAGCAGAAATATTTCAAATCAACGAAGAAACCATAGAACTAGTCAGGGACAACTTTTTGAGATTGAATCTTGTTAAAAAACCTTCCCTACTAAGAAAACAAACGGAGCCCAATAAGACTGTTCAATGGGCCATGGCCCTCGTAGATGATGAAGACTCCTTTCATCTTACAGCTTTGGGATTTAATTTTATTCAGTCTTGTCGATTTAAATCATGAATTACCTCCTCTTCACCACGACCAGATGCCCGAAGTGTCCTGAATTCAAAGAATTCGTGGCGGACAATGTTACATTCGATGGTGTGATCCTCGACGAGACACTCCCAGAGTTCCACGACAAGATTGCGGAATATGGAGTTGCAAATGCGCCAACAATTATTATCTTTGAAGATGGAAAGGAAGTCTTCAGAGGTTCTGAAGTTTATGAGTTGGAGTCTTTTTTGAAAGCAAACCCGGGTTCGGGGGAGCTTTGAACCCGGGTTTAATATGTTAATCGGAGGAATCCACACACTCACATTGCTCGATTACCCAGGCAAAGTAGCCTGCATCATCTTCACGGCCGGATGTAACATGCGGTGCGGATTTTGTCATAACCCAGAAATGGTCTTGCCAGAGGAAATCAAAAAACGAATGCACGACATGATCCCCGAGGAAAAGATTTTCTCCTTCCTCGACAAACGAAAAGAGAAACTGGACGGGGTGGTGATCTCTGGAGGAGAACCAACAATGCATCCCGATCTGATCGACTTTATTCGGAAGATCAAAGCAAAAGGATTCTTGGTAAAATTAGACACCAACGGAACGAACCCTGTGGTGGTTCAGAAGCTCTTGGAAGAAAAACTGGTCGACTATATCGCCATGGATGTGAAATCGTCTAAGGAGAAATATGATGAGCTCACAGGGGTGAAGAATAATTACGCGGCGATCAAACATTCACGAGACCTGATTAAAGCGTCAGATATTGATTACGAATTCCGTACGACGGTGGTGAAAGGATTTCATGATGAAGAGGAGATGAGAAAAATTGCGCAGTTCTGCCGAGATGCGAAGCTCTACACGATTCAAAACTTCCGTCCGCAAAAAGTGCTCGATCAGGGATTCAAGAAATTCAACGGGTTCACAAAGAAAGAATTGGCCGCGTTTAAAACCATCGCTGAGGAGAAAATTGCCAACGTCGCTATTCACGACTAACGAACGCATTTCCTCTCGGCATCATTGATACAATTTATACTCCAGACTCGGAAGGTTTTTCTCTTTAACAAAGAGAAAAACCAGCGAAGCAATTCTGTTTTTATGAAATGTTTCTAGACAGAGCGGGAAAAGAGTTATCCAATAAAGCTCGCCAACACACTCGGATCGTAGATCAAGAATCCTCCCAAGATAAGGAGGAGTATTCCGCCTATGAAGTGAGAAACTTGTACGAGTTTCGGCGACAAGATTTTCAAGCTCATCGTCCAGAGCGCAATCGTAAGCACCAAGACATCGTCAAAAATATACGCCAAATCGTAGAGCGATATCGCCATCAGTTGTTTTGCAAACCCCATATCCATTGAGACCAATGTTGCCGTAAATGCTGTCGGTATCGCAAAGCTACAGAGGAGCTCAATTGCATTCACAGAGAATGCTAACCCAATCACTCCTACGAGCACGAACACGAGTTTTTCTTTTTCCAAAATAGCAGAGAGTCGATCTCGAAATCGTTTCTTGCTGGCCATGTCTCGCACCTCACAATCGATTCCTTTTTTAAACGCATTCTTGAATGCCAATACTCCCGTTCCCACCGCCAACACTCCCACAATTCTAAATATCCAGTCCATAAGAGGGCCAGAAATAAGAGAAGATATTTCTGCGAATCCGAGCAGGTATGCCAAGAGTGCCGCGAAATAAATAATTGCCGAACTTATCACAAAGATACTTCCAATAATCCATCGTTTCTTTTTGCTCTCCATAGTAAGCAGGAATCCGATCAAGATGAGCAACGTCCACATAGCGCACGGATTGAATCCATCGAGGAGTCCGAGCATGACGCTCATCGCCGGCCACGAGTATTCCAGATACTTTTTCCACGCCTGACTTTCCCCCTTTGGAACATTTTTTCGTTCCACGGCAGGTGGGCCAAAGTGTTTTTCCAAAGAAGCGAGAATCGCTTCGGAATTGAATCCCACAATAATGTCGTTCCCAATAATATTTGTTGGAACATTTGTTGCTTTCGTTCCCATTTCTTTCATTCGATGTCCCCAGAGAATTTTATTTTCTACGTTGTGCCAGACCTCGTATTGTTTGATTTCCAAATCGGGATACATTTCTTTTAATTCAGGAAACCATTTCATTTCGTCATGACAGTACGGGCATTCCGCACCGTAAAAAAACTCCATCGTCGGAATCTGTTGTGCAGATGTTGTTCCGCTCCACATTCCTACCAAAAGGGCTAATCCGAGGATGATCTTTTTCATGCCGGCGGATTCTTGCATAGATTGGAGAGATGGGCAAATTTGAATCGATTAACCCGGGTTCTAAAGAGAACCGAACCCGGGTTGGGATTATAAAAAAACACCCACAAGGGGTGTTTTTGATTTCTAGTGGAGCCACCTGCCGGAATCGAACCGGCGACCTGCGGGTTACAAATCCGCTGCTCTAGCCAGCTGAGCTAAGGTGGCAACGGGCGAATTCTAAAAACTTTTTGCGGAAATGCAACTTTTCTTTATCCTTTGCTCACGTAAAAATGAGAAAAAAATCTGTTCTGGTCTCTATTCCACATGCTTCAGTCTTTGTTCCACAGAAGATTCGAGAGAATTTTTTGCTAACAGAATTTGATCTCAAGAACATTTCGGACACCTACACGGATAAAATTTTTGAAGTCCCCAATGCTCACATTTTGATTGGAGAGATTTCTCGACTGGTCTGTAATTTGAACCGATCCCCTGATGGAATCGAAGAAGAACATGAACATAGGGTAACCACGATGGTATCGCCAGACGGACAGAAGATTTTTAATCGACCGCTTACACCAGTAGAGGTATCATGGTTAATAAAGAAATACCACCACCCCTTTCATAGAGCGATAAAGTCAATTATGAAAGAACGTCGGATTAAGTTCTTTATCGACGGACATTCTATGTGGTCTACGCGTCCCAAGAGTATGTATGGAAATACAGATCCGCGCGCAGATGTGTGTTTGGGGAATCGAGAATTCATGACCTGCACCGGAGAACAGACAGAATTTATTCGAGACTTCTTCCTCGATTGTGGATATTCAGTAAAGATTAATGATCCGTACTTTGGAAAATATAACGTTGGATATCACTGCCATAGAGACGGAGTTCCAGGGATTCAGATTGAGTTCAATCGGAAGATATTTATGGATGAAGAAAACCTCGATGCGATCCCTGAAAAAGTTTACAAACTCAACAAAGAGATGGAACGATTGGTCGATAAAATTGCTGAAAAGTTCTGCTAGTCTTCCAAAAATTTCTCGTGGGTTCGTTTTAAATCCGCATTTGCGAAGTGAGTGTAAATTTGAGTTGTGCTGATATTAGAATGTCCCAGTAACTCTTGCACTGACCGCAGATCCGCTCCATTCTTCAACAATGCCGTAGCGAAGGTATGACGGAGAACATGCGGGGTAACGGGTTTTGTGATCCCGGCTTTTCTTCCTCGATCACGCACCATGACTTCTATCGCGGTTCGAGTGAGTCTTCGAGATTCCCCATTGGTTTCCATCTCGTCTTTTCGTTCGCGAGCATTCACAAAAAACGGCGGGAAGTTATCGGTTCTTTCTGATAAATATTCTTCCAACATTTTTACAGCACGATTGGTGAGGTAGACACTTCTGATTTTCTTTCCCTTTCCCATCACCGTGAACTCCTTTGTTTTGAGATTCACATTCTCACGATTCAATTTACAGAGTTCGGAAATACGAAGCCCTGTTGAATACAGCATTTCGATAATGGCCCGATCACGCATGCGGATAAGATCATTCTTCCCCTCGTTCCAGTCTCGCAAACGATCGAGTTCTTCGACAGAAAGCCCAGAAACATCGCGAGGATCAAGCTTGAGAAGTTCGATTTTATCAGGAGAAAGGATGTTTTCATCCAACTCTCTAATAATGCAGAACTTCAAAAAAGCTCGCACGGGCGTGAGGTAAATATTTTGCGTTGCACGGGAGAGCGCTTCCCCATCTCTACTTTTAAGAGAGAAGATGTGATCTCGGAAATCATCGATATCGTTCATCACGATTTTTGCCAATTCTCGATTTGTTCCAACAGTTTCCATAAATAAATCCAAACTTCGTTTGTAATTTCGCAACGTAAAAGGCGAAGCATTTTTGATGTGCTTCAGGTTTTTGAGATAGCGTTCGACCGCTTCTGAGATGTTCATAATTTTTTTATTGTAGGGCTTTCACACAAGCTTCTACTTCGTTTTTAGATCCGATAAAGATAGGCGTTCGTTGATGGGTTTCCGTTACTTCAATCTCCATGACGGGTTTTCCGTCTTGATCGAGAGCGAGTCCGCCCGCTTCTTCAAAGATCATACCAAATGGTGCGCATTCAAAGAGGAGTCGAAGTTTTCCGCTTGTGTATTTTTCATCTCGGGGATAACTGAAAATTCCTTGTTCTTTAGAAAGAATGTGATGCAGGTCCGGCACCATTCCTCCTGAGTATCGAAGAGTTCGAGATTCTGCAATCCAGCTCTGAATCAGTTCGAGATATTTTTCATTTCCTTTTGTTGATCGGAGATTCCCGGGAGCAAAATATTTTGAGTCTGGTTGGAGTTTTATGTTCTCTCGCACCAATACAAATTCTCCAACATCGTTGAGTTCAAACTCGTGGACCCCCTTTCCTTTCACCGCAATAACGAATGAAATTCGTGGCCCGTAGACTGCATAGCAAGCCGCAACCATATTCTTTCGAGCGGTTGTTCCTTCAAATTTATCGCAGTCCCAGATTCCAAAAATGGATCCGATCGCCAAGTTCGCATCGACCAAAGAACTTCCATCCAAAGGATCGAAAGAAACTCCGTATTTCCCCCGAGGAGCATCGAAGAATCGGCATTCGTCTTCCTCTTCGCTGGCAATAATCGCTGCGAGTTCTGATTTCTCCAGTTCGTTGCAAATAATTTCGTTCGAGAGAACGTCTAATTTCAATTGTCCTTCCCCAGATGCATTCATCGTATTGGCTCCAACCGTGTTTCCCGCACGAAGTGAAAAGTTGATGTACTTAATCGATCGAGCAATGTGGTAAAGCAGTGATCTCAGTTCATTTGAAACGCCATTTTCTCTGAGAAAGTGATTGAAAAATTGCATAAAAGAAAAAGTAAAGAAGTAGCGTGAGTATACTTACTAATCTTTAATTCTCAATACTTGTGCAAAGCTTGTCTTCCCAGAATTCCGCATTGCGGAATATCTGGGACCCAGCCAATAAAAACACTCCTACAAAAATTGTTATTCTATTTTCATGGTATCGCTAGATTCCAGATATCCCTTCGGGATTCTGGAATGACAGAAGAGAGGGTTAATCGACCTCAGGAATCCCTGGTTTTGCTTTTCGTACCGGTTTCTCATCGGTCAGTATTTTGTTTTCAGAAACGAGAATGCCGTCGTTCTCAATTTTCAAAACACGCGTTCGAGAAATGATTCGTCGTTTTATCCACCAGAGAGCCCCTGACTGGACGATGAGTGTTACGATTCGTGGAGAGAGGGTATCGAAAGAAAAATTGGTTACACGTCCAATAGGAGTCTTCGTGCCCATCTTCTTTTGTGCCATATCTTGAATACTTGTGCGTACAGAAAAAACCTTCGCTCCAATGATTGGTATTTCGTTTTCCATAATTTTCTGAACTCTCGGCAATTGCTTAGGATCAGAGAAGTCTCCAATCTCAGCGATGAGTATTTTTCCACGATGCCACCGGAGAATGTCTTTTGGAGAAAGAAGCTTTAGCCCTCGCGCTGTGTCGACCCAGAAAGCTTCGAAAGCCCCTGTATCAGGGTTGATAACGAAGTCCACGAGTTTTCCCACAGGGGTGCGGGGCCCACTTCCTTTGGAGAAGACCAGTGTTTTTTGACTGGAAAAGAAATCCGTTAGCATGGAACTTTTTCAAGAAATTTTGAGAGCGTATCTTCGATAACGTGAGGCACCTCTGCCCATTCTTTACCAGAAAACTTCTGGAGAACAAAGGCTTCTGTCGGCATTTTTTCTTTTTCACTATTCGCGATTCCCATCTTTATTCGTGGAAAACTCTTTGTCCCCAATGATTCAATGACAGACTTCACTCCATTGTGTCCGCCTGCACTTCCCTCTAGTCGGAATCGCACGGTTCCAAATTCTAAATCGGCATCATCAAAGAAAAGTACGATGTCTTCGGGTTTAATTTTATAAAAATGAGCAACGGCTTGCACAGACTTCCCACTCAGGTTTATGTAAGTTTCTGGTTTCAGGAGCACTACTTTTTCATTTCCCACTTGTCCCACGGATACTTGTCCAAAGAACTTCTTATCGCTCTTGAACGGCTCGCACTCGTGTTTCTTTGCAATATGCTCCACTGCCAAGAAGCCCACATTGTGTCGTGTTTTGTCGTACTTCGCTGGATAATTTCCGAGGCCTACTAAAAGTTTCATCTTTTTGATTGTAATTTGTTCTGTAATTTGTTTCAATCCACTCGCGCATGCGAGGAAATAATATTCATCATTCACAAAACGTATTCTGGTTGGTCGGGATCTTCCTCGTGATCTTTTACCTCCTCTATAGTTTGGCGAGTTTTTTGCACGAAAGTAAAAAAATTAATGACGAAATTGAAGCGATTCGTGTGCAGAACGAAGAGAATTTGGTCGAAATAGAAGACAAGAAACGACGACTTGAATACCTCAAAACACCACAACACGTAGACAAAGAAGCGAAGATGCAGATGGGAAAGAAGCAGTTAGGGGAAAACGTTCTCGTCTTTATCGAAGAGAAATTAGAGATCCTCCCAACGCAAACCGAGCAACGAAAAATTGATCAAGTGGTACGGGAAGACGTGCCAACAATTGATAAATGGAAGTGGTTGTTCTGGGGGAAACGCTAATTCACCGCCTCTAAATAGCACTTCTCACAATACACTTTTTCTGGTCCATCAGGAGCGAATGTTGTTTGGATTTTTGCAGAACAATTGCTACAGGTTCGATCGTGTAGTGTTCGGTTTTTTCTTAAAACAACTCGTCTGGTGTGACGACACTCGAGACATTTTCTCGGAATAGGGAGTTCGTTTTTTTTGTAAAACTTAAGTTCTTCCGTTTGAATTTTGTAATTTCTTTGACAGTCTTCACAGGCTAAAATCTCTTCACAAATTGAATCAGGCGTGTCGGCAATGGTCTCAGGAACTTGCGTCGTAGCGGGTTTATAATCCTTTTTATCCTCATCTCTCCAGTGATGCCCAAAGGCCAAAACTTCTTCTTTTGAGAGTGGAAAAAAATCTTGAGCAACAGATTCATTATAGGCAAAAGGAGCTACTTCCATGGGGAAGAATTCTCCCCATTCTCCCGTTTGTTTCATGTGTTCGATAATCTTTCTACGAAGTTCGAGGTATTCTTCTTTCGGATATTCTTTATTCAAAATGCAATATTGCTTGTGATTGATCCCAACACATCCGAACAGATTGTTGCTATTGTGAACAGAATCACAATAACCAATATTTTTATTGTCGTAGGAGAAATGAGAGAACAGGATATCAAAACTATTAGCGATAGCATGGCAATCATACACGAGCTGACTCCACCCCATGTGATAGCCATCATAAACATCTTTGAGACTTATAGTATCGGTGCAGTAGCCCAAATCCTCCCCCTCTGCGCAATCGAAACATTGTTTGCAATTCTTTGTATTGAACAGCAAATTTCCAGAAGAGTTTTCAGTTTGCAGACAATAATTGGCTCGATGGATTGAGGATTTTTTAAGTTCTGCAAAAATATCTTTAAATTTTTCCAGCTGCGTATGAGACATTGGAAGAATGTCGTTCATTATTTTTTGATAATCCTCTTGTGAGTACTGTTGGTTTTTGATACAGAACTCCTTGCTCCGAAGGTTTGAGCACATGAAGCAGTTATTACAATTAATGCAGTCATAACAAAACCATACGTCTCGACAGCGCCGTATGAATTCACAGAAAAATGCCTGATAGGCGCCCCAAGCATAATAGACTTCGTAACAGAGTTGGCATCCTTCAAAGAGAAGGGAACAATCTATGCAATTTACACCGTGATCGATAACCCAGTTACTGTAGTAAATATCCTCGGAATCGAATATTACGGTGGAGAGATAACAGTTTTTATTATTGGCAGAGTGATTTGTGTATTGGCAATTTTGGCTATTCTTGTTCATCAAAGAGATTCGGGGAACCTCTAATTGTAATTCCCGAAACTGTTCAAAAAACGGTCGAGAGAAATCAAAATCTCGTCCATAATCGAGTGCATTCCATTTGTCAGACCACCACGATTCTTGGTTATAAACCTTGAAAGGAGATTTGGGAGCGTACATTGCAATGATATCCTTTTGCGAGAAATCACACTTCCGGCGGTAGAGTTTTTTTTCATTTCTCCAGACAGATTTCCTTCGACATCTTTCGCTGGGACAGAGTTTTGGTGTCGGAACGCCCATCTTCTCATAAAATTCCAGGTCATCTTCAGTGACTTCAAATTCTTTGCCAGAAACGGCGCAGGTTTTCATCATTCTACAGAAGAGAGATAACACGATTCGCAATATACCCTCTCAGGTCGATTTGGCGCAAATGTCGTTTGAACTTCAACGGAACATTTATCGCATGTTCTTGTGTGCAATATTCGGGGATTTCGTAATCCCATTCGATCAGAGTGACGACAGTCGGGACATTTCCGTGGAAGAGGCAGTCCCATTTTTTTGTAGAACTTGAGTTCTTCTTTTTGGATTTGATAGTTCTTTTTACAGCATTCACAAGCCAAAACTTCAGCGGCGATCTTGTCGGAAACGTCTGTAATAGAGTCAGGAATAGTCTTAATCGTAGAGGATTTGTGATCTTTTGATTCTTCATCTTTCCACTTATATCCGTGCTTCAGTGCTTCTGATTTCATTAGCGGATAATATTCCTGCACGACGGTTTCGTTGTAGGCAAAAGGGGAGAGTTCGATAGGGAAAAATTCACCCCACTCGCCCGTCTTTTTCATATGCTCGATAATTTTATCTCGCAGTTTTTCATACACTTCCTTTGAATATTCTTTATTCAGGATGCAATACTTCGCATGCTGGAGTCCCGTACATCCAAAGAGGTCGTGAGATCCCTTGATGCACATTTCAGAGTAGGTGATGTCGTGAACAGACTCCCAGACATTGCTACAGAACTTAATGTTCTGAGCCCCTTCTCCTACGACGTGTCCTTCATAGCAAAGTTCAGCACCCGTTCCTCCCCATTCATCAATGTCATAGCAGTCTTTGCATTTGTGGCAGTCGATGAGATATTTACAGTCACGACAGGCTTCGATATTGAAACACTGCTGTGCGTTTTTTGAGTTATCGATGTAATCTCCCAACACCTCTTCGTTTTGCACTCCTTGATAGTATTTTTGAGGAAAGGTTTTTGAGAATTCCCCAAATTGCTGTCGCATATTTTTAAGACTTGAATGCTGATGAAGGTTGAGAGTTTTTATTTTTTCTAAATATTCTTCTTTGGTACAGGGCTTGTTGAGGAACCAATATTGTTTGTTGTGTAAATTCACACATCCAAAACAGTTCGTACACCCAATACAACTCTTGAGAAACCAGCTTTCAGCGCAATTTTTACAGTCCTGACAAAACCGGCAGTCGTAACAATCGAAACAGGTCATACACTCATAACACAGTTCTCCACGACTGGTGTAAAAGCAGTCGAGGCAATTTTTATTCCAAAAGGCATGCACCAGGAAAGCGCAATCATGATTGTGATCGGAATCAAAAATTAAATAACACCCTTTATTCCAACCAGCATAATTCACATAATCAGCATTCTCGTTTCCCGCTGTCACAATGGCCATCCGTGGAACGGCTTTCCAGAGTTCGTGAAATTGCTCGAAGAAGGGTCTTGAGAAATCAAAATCTCGTCCGTAATCTTTGGCGTTCCACTTATCAGAGAACCAATATTTAGGATCGTAGATAACATAATCCTTATCGGGAGAGTAGATAGAGAGTGTCTTTTTTCCCGTTGCGTCGCAGGTCCGCCAATAGAGTTTCCGCTCATTTCGAAAGAGAAGCCGTCGGCGATTGCGTTCTTCTGGACACAGTGTAGGAACGGGAACACCCATCTTCTTATAAAACGCTAAATCACTATCAGTGACTTCAAATTCTTTACCAGAGACAGTGCAGGTTTTCATCATTCTACAGAAGATAAATAACACTTCTCACAATACACCTTTTCTGGTCGATCGGGCGCAAATGTCGTTTGGATTTCAATAGAACACTTATCGCATGTTCTTGTGTAGAGCGTTCTTGAATTTCTTAGTGTCATTCGTTCGCGATGTCGACAGTCAACACAGTGAAGTGGGATGGGGAGGTTCATTTTTTTATAAAATTTCAATTCTTGATTTTGAATTTGATAATTTTTCTTACAGGTTTTGCAGGCAAGAATCTCCTTGGTAATGGAGTTGTGAACATCCTGAATATCACTCGGAATGGCAGTAATAGTGACGGGTTTGCAATCTTTCTTTTTCATTTTTTTCCACCGATATCCACGAGCAATCGCTTCCTTTTCAGAGAGAGGATGATAGGCCTGCGCAGCGGTTTCATTGTAGGCAAATGGAGACATTTCAATCGGAAAAGACTTTCCCCATTCGTCCGTTTTTTTCATGTGTTCGATGATTTTGTCTCGCAATTGGAAGTATTCCGTCTTGGAATATTGTTTATTGAGAATGCAATATTCGGCATGAATCATCCCGATACAACCAAATAAATCATGAGAAGAAGAGCAGTTTTCAGAATAAAAAATATCGTTTGAATACCAAACGGTAGCACAACAGATGCAATTATTTACCAGTTCATGAGAGGATCCATTCCAACACCACTTACTTCGATCAAAGAAATCAACATCAAAACAGTGTTCGTTCATTGTTCCTGCTGTGCAATAACGGCATTCTTCACATTCGGAGAGATCGAAACAGGGCGAGCAATTTTTTGATTTTTCAATGTTGTCTCCGGCGCAATTTTCACACTGGATGCATTTTGTAGCACGAGAAATACCGGACTTTTTCAACGCCGAGAACTCTTTCCACGAGCATTGCACTTTCTTCAATCGTTCAAAAAATTCATCAGGATCAAGGGGTTTATTCCCCCAATAAAATTCTTTATTTCGAAGGTTCGTGCACCCAAAACAATTTTTACAATTCTGGCAGTCGTAGCAGACGTATAGGTTTCGAGAATTTTTACAGCGCACACAGTAAGCACATTCGTACAGATGTTCACATTCGAGGCATTGATAACACAGCTCTCCTTTTAATAAAAAAGCACAATCAATGGAATCTTTAACATCAAATGATCGATAAACAAAGAGTGTGTCTTCGCATCGAGCGGATCCAGTAACGAGAAAACAATTTCGATTGTGAGCGGCGAGGTGAGTGAATTCAGAGTTTTCACTGTAATCGTTTATGACGGCGAGTTTCGGAACCTTTTGAAGGAGTTCGGAAAACTGCTCAAAGAAAGGGCGTGAAAAATCGAACTCCTGTCCAAACGTCTTTGCTTCCCACGTATCACCACGCCAACATTCGCGACAATATACAGGGAAAGGGGCGTTCTCGTCATAGATCGCAATGGTAGACTTCTTGCAGAGATCGCAGTTCTTTCGATAGAGAGTCCGCTCATTCCGCCACGAAAACCGTCGCCGTTGTCGCTCCTTTGGACACAGCGTCGGAATGGGCACGCCTATTTTCTCATAAAACGCCACATCATCAGATGTGACTTCAAATTCTTTTCCAGAGACGGCGCAGGTTTTCTTTATCACGCCGAAATATACAACAGATTATCGTTAAGAGTAAAGCAGGAAAAAAACAATTATCGTTTTGAGAACTGTGGAGCTCGTCGTGCTTTCTTGAGTCCAGGTTTCATTCGTTCTTTTTTTCGTGGATCACGAGTAAGAAATCCAGCTTCTTTGAGTTGTTCTCGTAGTTTTGCTTCTTTCTTTACGAGAGCTCTAGAGATTCCAAGTCGAATTGAGTCTCCTTGTGCACTCTTTCCTCCTCCTGAGGTTTTAATTTCAAAATCAAAGTCTTTCTTCATTCCCAAAAGTTCAAGCGGCTGCATGACTGCTTTGAGGATGTTGTCGCTATCTGCCCACTCACGTGGAGTAAGGTCGTTAATTTTCATTTCTCCTTTTCCTCCAGGGAAAAGTTTCACAGTAGCTCGTGAAGTTTTTCGTTTTCCGATAGCGTAAAAATAAGCTTTTTGTACCATTTTAATTTAATTCTAAGGGTTTGCATTGTTGTGCCTCATGTGGGTTTTTGTCACCTACAATAAGGAAAAGACGTTTCATTTGTGCATCTCGAAGTCGTGTTTTTGTGAGCATTCCGCTTACCGCTCCCTCGATAAGTCGAGTTGGGTTTTTTTCACGAACAACTTTCACAGATTCTGTTTTCAATTGCCCGAGGTATCGAGAATGTCGGTGGTATGTTTTATCTTCTTCTTTGTTTCCCGTAACTTTAATCTTGTCTGCGTTGAGAACGACCACATAGTCACCTCCATCAACGTGAGGGGTGTAATCTACACGTCGTTTTCCTCGGAGTGTATCGGCGAGTGTTGTCGCTAATTTCCCAAGTACGTGTTCACTGGCGTCTACAACGAACCATGTTCGATCTGCGTTTGTTACGTTTTGTCGGAGTGGTGTCTTTTTCATTATTCGGTAATAAGTTCTACTTGTACGATCAATGCGCTGTCTCCAGCACGGTTTTTAATCTTCGTACTTCGTGTAAATCCAGAAGTTTTCTTTGTTTCTTTGATGTATTTCATCGCATTCTTTGAAGAATCTTCGATAAAAAGCACTTGTTCGAAAGCACGAATAGCATTGAAATCTTCTTTTTGTCGTTTTGCTTTTGTGATCAATTTCTCAGCTTCTGATACCAAAGCTTTCGCTCGTGCATCTGTTGTCTGCACTTTCCCGTAAAGGAAGAGAGATGTGACCAAGTTTCGTACCATTGCTCGACGTTGATCGGCTGGTTTGTTTAGGGTTGCTTTCGTATTTCGGTGTCTCATTTTTCAGTAGGTTGTTTTGAAGCTTGTAGTGAATATCCTCGTTCTGACAATACTTGTTCAAGCTCTGTTTTGGCTTTTTGTCCAAATCCTCGAAGTTGAGAAAGTTGTGTCATTGGAGTCGCTACGAGTTGTTCGATTGAAGTAATGTCTCCGTTCACAAGCGCGTTAAGCGTTCGTTGAGAGAGTCCAAGGATATCAATTGGAGTGAAAGCAGTTTCTGCTACTGCTGCCGCAGCCGCTTCTTCTGATGCTTTCTGTGCTTTAATCTGTTCAAAGCTTGTTGTGAATTCTTCGTCTGTGTAGGCGTCGTCTTTGTTGAAGAGTTCGAAGTAGTTTTGCAAAATCCCAGAAGCCAATTTGATAGAATCTTTCGCATCAATTGCTCCTGTTGTTTCGATCTCAACTCGAAGTTGATCAAGGTTTGTTTGATCTCCTACACGAGCTGGGCTGACGTCGTATTTCACTTTTGTTACGGGTGAGAAGTTCGCGTCGATAAGCATGAATTCAGGATTTTCCTCTGCTGCGTTATCGAGGTTTGATACGAGTTGGTAACCAACTCCTTTCTCAACACGAAGGGTGATTTTCTTTTTATTGTCCGCTCCATCACATGTTGTAATGAGTTGAGCAGGATCAAGAATCTCGATGTCGCTTGAAACCTTAAGGTTCTTTGCCATCAATTTTCCAGATTTCATCAAAGGAAGTTCAACAAGTTCAACTCCTTTTGTGTGTTTCTTTAATTTCAACTGTCGAAGGTTCAATGTGATATCGAACACAGACTCTTTGAGTCCGGCAACGGTTGAATACTCGTGAGCAACACCGTCAATCTTAACTGCAGTGATAGCCGTTCCAGGCAAACTTGATAACAACACTCGACGCAATGCGTTTCCAATGGTTAATCCGTATCCAGATGGGAGGGGGCCAAGGGTCAAGATGGCAGAATTCTTTGATTCAGACTCAATCTTAATGTGGGGGGCGCCGATCTGTTCATGCAAGATATGCATTTGTTTTGGTTTAAGAATTACCGAGAATAGAACTCTACAATGAGTTGAGGTTCTATGATAGATTCAAAATGTTGTTTTGAGGGAAGCTCCAAGATCTCAATCGTGAGCTTTTTTTGGTCAACCTTGAGCCATGATGGA
>CAZOER010000007.1:0-43473 GCA_964578905.1 uncultured Candidatus Peribacteria bacterium
TCAATCACAGCCTTCCTTGTTTCAATTCTTACATGAAAAACTTAGGACTTTTTAGGAGACTTGGTCGACAATATTTTAAAAACCATTCCAAAAGAACGAATTAAAGATGTGGTGATTTTTGATCCTTCAGATTTAAACTTCCCAATCTGCTTCAATCCACTGGCAGAGGTTCCACCGGAACTCAAGATTCGAGTGACGATTGGATTTATCGAAATATTCAAAAAGCTCTTCGGAGCGAACTGGACACCCAGGCTTGAGCACGTGCTTCGGTACACGACGCTGGCGTTGCTCGACAGTCCAGGGACGACTATCTTGTCTATTTTGAAAATGCTCACGGATAAGAATTACCGACAATCAATTGTGCGGAATATTCAGGATAACGTGGTGAAGAACTTCTGGGTGAATGAGTTTGCTGGATGGTCTGAGAAATTTGATAACGAAGCGATTACACCGCTTTTAAATAAGGTCGGACAATTCGTTTCTACAAATATGATTCGAAATATTGTGGGACAACCCGATAACAAAATTGATTTTAGAGAAATCATGGATGGTCAAAAAATTATGCTGATGAAAGTTTCCAAAGGAATCTTGGGAGAAGAAAATGCAGCATTGATGGGATCTCTTGCGATTACTAAAATCTATCAGGCCGCGATGAGTCGAGCGGATGTTTTGGAAGAAGATCGAATCGATTTCTATTTCTACGTGGATGAGTTTCAGAACTTTGCGACTGATACCTTTGACGAGATTCTCTCAGAGGCTCGAAAGTACCGATTGAACCTTACTCTGGCGCATCAGTTCTTGGGACAATTATCCCCCAAGATTCGAACAACGGTTTTCGGAAACGTTGGATCTCTGGTTACCTTCCGTGTAGGAGGAGAGGATGCGAAGATTCTCGAGGGGGAATATAACCCGCGAGTAAAAGAACGAGATATTATTAATCTCGGAGTACGAGATTTCTACTGCAAGATGTCCGTGAATGGGGAACTGCGAGAAGCGTTCTCAGGGCGCTCTATGGACGTGAACTTCCCAAAGAACAACTACACCTCAGATTGTGTCGAATTCTCACGAGAAACGTACTGCCGACCGCTGAAGGAGGTTGATGAAATACTCCAACAATGGGAAGAAGGAAAACTCGATGTTCAAAAAGGGAGTAAGAAGAAAGGAACGTCTGCGATTGAAGAAGCGGAGGACTTTAATGAGCCAATGATATAGAGGGGGAATGTTAAATATAAAAGGTAAAAGAAAAATTCTATTAAAAAAGAAATTTCTAAATCGAGTCATTGACTATTCTTATTTTTATGCTAAAAGTGTTTTGTGAAAATATTTGATTCAAAAGAACAAAACGAAAAATTTAATCGTCTGTGGGAAACAGATGAAGGCTTTCGAGAGAAAATTCTTGATGTACTATCAAAACCAATCGCAGAAAATATAAAAAATGAAGAAGGGCCAGGAGAGCAGATACTAATTCATTGTGTATTGGAAGATGATCCAAGTAAGGTAAAGGAGGAAATATCTTATCCAGCTATCAATTATGGTGGTTTTAAATTTCATTTTTCTTTTTCTCCGAAGGAGAGCTCTGTATTCAAAGATCTTTTAAATGATTTGAATATGAGCAATGCCTATTTAGAAAAAAACTTAGAAAAAATTAAGAAAAATAAAGATGATCAAGAAGAGGTGGGAATAATTTTTTCTCAATCTCTAGATCGTGTAAAGACGAATCTAACGAAAACGAAATATGCACTAAGAAAAATTTCTTCTCTTCCAGAAGAAATAGTGAATTTTTTTGTTTTAGAGATGGCTTATCCTCATATCAAAACTTCAAAACTTAGAGGAATACTGAGATCGAAAACTTTTATAAAAAAGGCAAATCGCGATTTTTATTCTGAGTTTCAGAAGATAGAAAAAGATTTTGAAGGCGATCCAGATACAGAATACTTGGACGAACTGGAGATGGATTTATACTATTGCTTTTTGAACTTAAAAGTTCTTCTTCTTTACGAAGAAGAAAATGAAAAAGGCTTAGAGATTTTTAAACGAAGACAAGAAATACCGAAAGATCCTCAAAAGGAGCCTGAAGATATACCTTCAATTGAACCCACTGTTAAACAACCTAAGAAAAAGAAAAGAGAATTTTCAGAGGAATATTTACAGTCCATTCTTGAATTCGTCGCTGGTTACGTGAATTCTGCTTCAACAATGAAACGGTTGGAGAAATATGTAGTGAGGGTTATGCAGGCAGCCTATGTAAATAAAAAACCAGCTCCGATAGATTCAATTCTTGATTGGGTTAAAAATTTTGTAGGGATCGAAATCAGTAAAGATGATGAGTACATGAAAATAGAACAATTAGGGTCTAATTACGGTTATATTGAAAACGAACAACCAGTAGCTGAGAATATTTCAAAGGATCCTATTCAGGAAATCGTTTCCCCAGAAGAAGAACTTAAAGATGAGAAAGAAAGACCTTTTACAGAGTTAGATTTTTCAGATGTAACAGCTACCAAAGTGATAGAAATTTTTGAAGAACAAGGTTTCTATTTTGAAAATGAAAAAGTATTTCAGAAGCAATTTGATAACCTTATGGAAAAGACCTCTTATAGTAGTCAAAAGAAAAAGAAATTAGCACAACTTTTAACTTCCGAAGAAAATGGGCTTTGGGTGTCTTATCCAAATAATCATTACGTGATGAAACTAGATGCGGGTGGCGAAGCG
Source organism: uncultured Candidatus Peribacteria bacterium (assembly GCA_964578905.1). Lineage (GTDB taxonomy): Bacteria > Patescibacteriota > Gracilibacteria > UBA4473 > UBA4473 > CAZVBV01. The sequence goes on from CAZOER010000007.1 coordinate 2,713, forward strand.
CTTAGAATTGTGAAAAAGGAAAAAAGCATTCGTGATTTCTTAAATCATTACGAATATGAACGAAAGTATGTGAGGAATAACTTTTCAAAGTAGAAAGTTTGGTAGTTTTAATATACAAAAAAAGACCACAAAGGTCTTTTAAATGGTGGCGCGAGGTAGAATTGAACTACCGACACATGGATTTTCAGTCCATTGCTCTACCACTGAGCTACCGCGCCATATCGTCAGCACAGACTTCATTGGGCTCGTCCTTCGGACATCACCATATTTCGTCGTGCTTCCTCTCCCCATAAAATCTTCGATTTTTCGGGGGCCCCAAAGGGGAATGTTAAATAACGTTCGGGATTGTACGAAAAAAGTTCTTCTCGTCAAACCGGCAAAATCAATGCTTCGCTTTTTTCCTCATTGAGCGTCGTTTGAGAAATCACAATCGGGTTTTCTTCAGCGATACGAGCGCCTGATTCCACCATCTTGGGGAAGAGTGATTGATCACCTCCAATAATCATGTACCGAGGATCAAATGTTTCAAGGAGCTCTTTCGCTTCCTTTACTCCAAATTTATCATTCAGTGTTACCAGAACGACATCCACGTTTTCTCCGAGCTTAGCGAAGAACTCAGTGCTTGGCTTTATTTCCAGTGATCCGAGATGCACAACAGCGACACCATCGATGACAATCTTGTAGACTACGTTTTCTGGTCGAGAGTAGAACCCTCGCACGAGGACATTTGAAATTTCGAACTCTCCTGGGAGAGAAAGTGTCTTTTTCGCTTCGAGTTTTTCACAGTTTTCTGCGAATGCTCCAGAGTTTGTTACGAAATCTGCATTTTTTACAGAGGCTTTTTCGTCTGGATCGCAGACTACTGAGGCATCTTTTCCGGTAAGTACAAATCCGTTTTGTCCGAGAAATTGAATTTTCATTTTTTTACGCTATAAAGTCGGGGCAGATTCTAGTGGAAATTTTGAGAAAATGAAATTGATTTTAAAGAAAAAAATTCCGAATGAAGCAGCGAGCAAAGAGTTTGCGAAAAGCTTTTATAATGATTTTTTGGCATCAGAACCCAACTTCACCGTGTTCTTCGAAGGGGGACTGGGAGCGGGAAAGACATTCCTTATTCGAGAAATGCTCCGATTAGCGGGCGTGAAGGACGAGATATCTTCGCCGACCTATATTTTTCTCAACGAATACACTGTTGAAGATAAGACTTTTGCCCACTTTGATTTTTATAGATTCAAAGATCCAGCGGAATTTTTCGCACGAGGATTCTCTGAGGTTGCGGAAGATTCAACTATTTCTAAGTTCGTAGAATGGCCAGAGAAGATCACGCCAGAAACGGAAAAATCTTTCTGCGGAAAACGATATACTATTATTATTAAACACGGAACGGGTGTAGGAATGCGCGAAGTAAGGGTTATATCTGATGATTAAAAACTGTATTTTACTGACCGGTGAAGATGATTTCCGTTTGAGAGAACGGGCGAAGTTTTATAGAACAGCGTTTCGGAATAAATATGAGGACGGAGAAATCACGACTTTGGAAAGAGGAGACTCTCTCCACGATTTGGAAAATATTGTGATGACGCCCAATCTTTTCGGAGGACGACGACTCGTTCTGCTCGATGGATTCTGGGATACGGAGAAATTTGAACAGGCAGAGAAAACGGAATTCTTTGTGAAACTGCCGGATTTTGAAAATCAATGCACAGTGCTTATCCTTGATCCTAAGCTGGATAAACGTACCAAGTATTCAAAATTTATTATCGAACAAGCCAAGGTGGAAGCTTTCGATCAGTTCGACGAAGGACAACTGATCCAATGGATTCAAAATTATACCGAGAAGAAAGGAGGAAAAATTATGAGAGGTGTTGCGCAAACATTATTGAAACGATGTGGGGAAAATCTCTGGAACCTGTCGCGAGAAATTGAGAAACTTATTCAAGCTGATGATGGGACGATTACAGATAGCCTCATTAAAGAACTGACGATTCCACACCCGAGTGTGGTGATGTGGGACTTCTTGGAGAGCTTGAGTAAAAAAAGTGTTCAACTGTCAATGAAACGATTCAAAGATCTGCTTGAGAGCGGAGTTTCGGTGCATGAAGTCCTCTCTATGATTTTTCGAGAAGTGCGGATTCACGCACAGATTCGTTCAGGAATTGACCAAGGAATGAGTGCTCAACAAATTGCGACCGAGACAAAACTTCACCCGTTTGTCGTCAAAAAAACATACTCACTCTCACAACAATTTTCCAAAGAAAAAATAGAACACATGTACGAGATGTTGTTTCAAATTGATAACAAATTAAAAACCGGAAAACTCGCGCTTTCCACCGATGACACATCGGAGTTGGAATTAGCCATAGAAAAGTTTATTCTGTTCGCATGCAAATAATCCCACCGAGTTACGTGATTGCCCTCTCAACAATTATGGGAGCTGTTCTTGGAAGTTTTACAACGATGTTGGTATGGCGGCTTCACCACGACCAGAAGCGCATATTTTGGGGGCGAAGTAAATGCCCTTTGTGTAAAAATAAACTGGGCCCACTGCAACTCGTGCCCATTTTTTCATGGCTCTTTCAGGGGGGGAAGTGTTCGTTCTGCAAAGAGAAAATTTCAATGTATTACCCACTGACAGAACTTGTTTTTGTGATTGCGTTTTTTCTCTTTTCATACAAGTTTCATGGCACGGTGGCATTCTTTCCTGTGATGGCGACTGTGTTTTTTGCACTCGTCTTATTCGTCTATGACACGAAGTTTCAGGAAGTTGATCGACGGATTTCAATCCCTGCAATTTTAATCGCTCTCGTCTGGGCATTTTTCCGAGAGATTCCATTTCCCGATCTATTGATCGGAGGTGTGATTGGATATTTATTCTACGCCATTCAGTATTGGGTTTCGGGAGGACGTTGGGTTGGTGCTGGGGACGCGGAACTGGGCGTATTCATGGGGCTTGTGCTCGGATGGCAATTGCTTATTCCGGCTCTTTTCTTTGCCTATATTCTTGGACTTCTCATTGCAATTCCACTCCTTATTGCAGGGAAAGCAAACAGAAAAACGGCGTTACCGATGGGAGCGTTTTTGATTCCATCACTGCTTCTCTTTTTCTACAACGGACAACCGATTCTCGATTGGTATGTAGGGTTGTTGGGATTGATTTGAATTTGAGCCAGCGACAAAAACACGGTACCATATCATCATGTTACGAAACTTATTCCTCACGGGCGTACTCTTTCTTCTGAGCGGAATTATCTTTTACACAACCGTGATAAACCTCGATCCACTGGGAGCACAAAAAACGATCTCACTCATCGTCTTTTTCTTTTCCCTGTTTTGCATGGTGTCGTCCTTTTTCACGTTTCTCTTTTTCTTTGGATCGGAAGTTGTGTCTGGAAAAAAACTAAAAACACAGCATTTTTTAGTCGCCATTCGGAGAGGAATTCTCGTAGGACTATTTGTCGCTATCCTTTTGGTACTGCAGATGTTTCGTCTTTTGGGATTATTTGAAATAACACTTCTTGCTATCTTTTTATCGTTGGTGGAATTCATCGTTTTGTCAGCGAAGAAGGGGAAATAATTCCTTTGTCATCCCGAATTTATTTCGGGATCAAACCTCAAGTTTTTGCGCTCGTTGCACTCTTATAATTCATAACTTCCAACAGCCTGATCCTGAAACAAGTTCAGGATGACAGAAAAGAAAGTGTATGAGGGGAGAACCATTTTTCTCTTTTCCAAAATTCAGATACAATAATTCCATGAGAAGAACAAAAATCGTTGCTACCATCGGACCAGAAACAGAAAGTCTTGCCTCGCTTGAAAAACTCGCACAAGCAGGAGTGAATGTCTTTCGACTGAACTTCTCGCATGGAAATCATAAATGGCATGGGGAGGTGATCGATCGGATTAAGAAATTAAATAAAAACACGGGCGAGAATTATGCGATTATGCTCGACACAAAAGGACCTGAAATCAGAACGAGTGATTTGAAGGTGCCAATTCGTTTAAAAAAAGGAGGGACACTTATTCTCACGGTCGACCATTTGGCAGACCACCGAGAAACGAAAAAGGTCGTTGTGAACTACGATGCCTTTATTGATGATGTGGCAGTGGGGGACAAGATTCTCGTGGATAATGGACTTATGACATTGAAGGTTCGAGAAAAGAAAGGAAAGGACGTGATTTGTGATGTTTTGGATGGAGGAATGCTCGGATCACGACGTCATTTGAACTTAACAGGAAAAAACGTGTCGCTTGATTCAATTACGAAGAAAGACTGGAAAGATATTGATTTTGGAATTAAGAAGGGGGTGGACTTTATCGCACTCTCTTTTGTACGAAAGGCGAATGAGGTGCAAGAAGTGCAGGATTATCTGGTTTCAAAGAAAGCGGATATTGGAGTTATTGCAAAAGTAGAAACAGCGGATGCCGTGAAACACTTAGCATCGATTCTCGAAACATCCGATGCGGTGATGGTAGCACGTGGAGATTTGGGAGCGGAGATTCCGTTCACGCAGGTTCCACTTGTGCAATGGGATATGGCACAGATGTCCGCGAAGTTTGGGACACCCGTTATTGTTGCCACACAAATGCTCGAATCCATGCAGGATCATCCAATGCCGACCAGAGCTGAAGTGTCAGACGTGTTTGCCGCTTCCTGGCAGAGGAACGATGCGGTGATGTTGTCCGGTGAGACAGCGACCGGGAAATATCCGGTGAAGGCTGTGGAAGCGATGCGCGATATCGTGCTCGAAACAGAAAAGAATTACCTTCAGAAACGATCTATCCGAAAAGTAGAACCACATGATGAACGAAGCCAATTCTGTAAAAGTGCAGGGGCGGCGGCTGAGGATTTGGGAGAAGAGATTTGTGGAATTGTGGTGATTACGCGGACAGGATATATGGCAAAACTCATGGCAAACTTCCGACCAAAAGTTCCGATCTTTGCGATGACAAATGAAATTGCGACGTGTCGAGAATTGCAGTTGATGTGGGGAACAAAAGCCTTCCACACGAAATTTTCATCCGATCCAGAGAAGACAATTCTTCGTTCTATGAAACGACTCGTAAAAGAAGATCCGAAACTCAACGGCAAAAAGTTTGTCCTCTTGTCAGACATTATTACGGGGAATGGAAAGCTCCCTGCAATGCAGATTCGGGAGTTCTAAGAATTTTCGATTGTCGATTTCAGATTTAGGTGGTGGAGCCGACGGGAGTTGAACCCGTATTTCCCGCTGTTAAGACGGACGTTTTGACCACCTTAAACTACAGCCCCCAGCCCCACTGAATTTATGGTACAAAAAAAGCCCGATTGAACGAGCTTCTTCTGTTAACAGCGAGAGAATCAAAGCCGTAGCTGGTGATTGTCCGTCGATCCAATCATACATTTAAATACTAAAAACTGTCAATCATTTTAACTGTCCATATTGTTAAGAATATGTGAAATCCAAGAGAGTTTTACCGTGCTCCGTCACTTATGTGAATGCACGTTCCATTAACGTATTCTGTAGACTCTGTTGCGAGCCAAAAAACAGTGTCGGCAACTTCTTCAGGTTTTGCTACGCGCTTGTGGGCGGTTTTCGAAACAATATTTGTAATTCGTTCTTCAGGAATTTCTTTAATCATGTCGGTGTCCACGGGTCCGGGCGCTACCGCATTGACGATGATTTTTCCTTTAAATCTTTGCGCGAGTGACTTTGTAGCGTTGATAAGTCCAGCCTTGGTAACTCCATACCACAGATCAGAGTGTCCGATGTATCCCGCAATAGAAGCCAGATTTACAATTCTTCCCGTGTTCATTTTTTCACCGAGTTGAATCGCCAGTTCTACAGGAGAAATAAGATTGATAGACAGTTTTTCATCACGGGTTCCATTTATGATTCCCGCATTATTTATCAAAACATCGAGAGAATCGATTTGTGAAACGAGGTCAGCGATTGCCTCAACATTCGAGAGATCAAACGGAATGGCCGTGAGATTCTCGTGTTGGAATGCGTCTTCAGTATTACGACAAATACCAATTACACGCCATCCTGCATTTAAAAATTTTTCAGCCGTAACTTTCCCAATCCCGCGATTGAAACCGGTAATAAGCGCTGTTTTCATTTTTTCAATTCAATCTTATCAAACCCAGTGTAGGGTTGGAGTGCTTTTGGCATATTCACTGATCCGTCAGCGTTTTGATAATTTTCGTAAATCGCCACGATAGCTCGTTGGATAGCAATGGCAGTGGCATTGAGCGTGTGCACAAACACTTTCTTCCCATCTTTGGTTTTGAACTTTGTCTTCGTTCTTCGTGACTGGAAGTCCGTACAATTCGAACAACTCGTTACTTCTCGGTATGCGTCTTGAGAGGGGAGCCAGGCTTCGATGTCATACATCTGAGCATCTGACCGCGCGATGTCGCCGGTGCAGTTCTCGACCACTTGGTATGGAATTCCAAGATCATCCCAGATAGACCGTTGGAGTTTGAGAATCTTTTGGTGTTCCTCTCGTGATTTTTCTGGATCGACAAAAAGAAACATTTCGAGTTTTTCAAATTGGTGCACACGAATGATTCCTCGTGTGTCTTTCCCAGCGGCGCCTGCTTCTCGACGGAAACAAGATGACCATCCACAGTATTTCATGGGCAGTTTTTCTGCATCGAGTACTTCTTCTCTGTGAAAGCTACAGAGCACGTGTTCGGCCGTTCCGATCATTGAGAGATCGTCTTCAGGAAAGGTAAACTTCTCAGGAGCATTCAATGCGTGTTCAAGTGTTCCTGCAGATTTCCCCGCTTCGTGCACCGTTTGTCCACGAATCATCATTGGTGGAATAGTGGGAATGAATCCTTCTTTCATAAGTTTATCCAAGACAAATTTTTGCAATGCCCATTCGAGCAATGCGCCTTTTCCTTTGAGTACCGCGAACCGAGATCCACTCGTCTGACGAGCGGTTTCAATATCAATGGTGTCTGTGAGTTCCCCTATTTCCACATGATCTCGAACCTTGAAATCAAACTTTGAATGATTCCCAAATGCTTGCATGACTTTGTTATCTTCTTCAGTTGCGCCCATTGGTACCTCATCAAAAGGCATGTTTGGCAATGAACATAAAATTTGTTCAACACTATTCTTTTCCACAATTTCTTCAGCCTTTTTTCGTTCTTCAGCAATCTTTTTCATTTCGTCCAACATCTTTTCTTTTTCAGCACCGCTGAGTGTTGGAATCTTTTTAGATGCCTCATTCTGTTCCGCTTTGAGCGACTCCGCTTTTTGCAAAGATTCTCGGTGGGCTTTGTCAGCCTTGAGAAGCTCATCAATCTGAGAGGCTTCTATACCTTTGCGGGCAAGGGCTTTCTTAAACAGATCAGGGTTTTCGCGGATGGCTTTAATATCAAGCATTTTGAGAATTTAGAATCGGTGGAATTGTAAAGGAAGGTGAGAGGATTTTCAATTGCCAATTGTGACAAACTCTCCCTGTCTTCCCGGAATCCCGGAGGGATATCCGGGATCTAGCCAAAAATAAAGCAGGAGTTTTGTTTACAGCTGGGTCCCGGATATTCTTTCAGAATTCCGGGATGACGAAATAGAGAGAACCCGGAATGGGGATTTGAGAAAACCTTGACAATATGTTTGACTTATATTTTAAAATAACTTATAATGACCTCTAAATTTGAAAAAAAACAGAAACCACAAATGAACACAACCCCAAGAGAACAAGCCGTTAGCTTCCTGCACAGATCACAAAAGATCCTTATCGTAGCCCCACAGCAGTGGCACGAGGATGAAGTGGCTGGGATGTTGGCATTGCAAAATGTTCTCCTACAAGCTGGCAAAGAAGCGGTGGCGATTGCACCAAATGACCTTCCGAAAAACTTAGAATTCATGGGAGGCGCAGAGAAGTTGAGTAAAGACCTCGGGGAACAAAGCGACTTTGTGATTTCCATTGCGACCAATAAAGCGAACGTCGATAAAGTGAAATATAATATGAAAGAGGATTCAGTGGATATCCTTGTTTCTCCAAAAGACGGGTTCTTCTCTCCATCAGATGTGAGTTTCTTGCAGAGTGCAGGGAAGTTTGATGTGATTGTGGCACTTGGTTTGGAAAGTTTAGAAAAAGCAGGGAAGGTGTTTGAATCAAATACACAACTCTTCGCTTCAACACCGATTCTCAATATCGCGGTGTCAGCGGGAAATGATTTCTTTGGAACGGTAAACTTGGTTGATCCTTCACGCAGTTCAGTGTGTGAATTATTGCTTGAGTTGATCGAAAAAACAGAAGGCTTATCGGTAGACAAAAAGATCGCTACGATGCTTCTTACGGGAGTTATTGGGCGAACAGGAAGCTTTCAAGAACCGACAACAACAGCCAGTGCTTTCGAGACTTCTGCAAAATTGCAGAGTATGGGGGCGGAGCAGTCAGAGATCATCGAGCATCTCTTTAAAATGAAATCATTCTCAACGCTTAAAATCTGGGGACGGATTCTTTCAAATTATGAAGTGGATCCCGTGCATCGGATTGGATGGTCAAGCATCGTGAAGGCTGACTTCGAGTTGGCAGAGGCAAAACCAGAGAACGTTGAAAACATGGTGGACGAATTGCTTCGTCATACAAAAGGAACGGAGCTCGCGGTTCTCTTTATAGAAGAAAAAGGAAAGACAGTGATTCAAGTGCGGTCAGCGCAACCCAATATTAACTTCCGAGACTTGCAAGCATCGCTTGGGGGAGGAGGGGAGTTGGTTCCAAACGGACTCAATTTCACTATTGCAAAGAAAGGCGTGGCGGAGGTTCAATTTGAATTCTTGAAACTCTTGCTTCAATCACAAAAAGATCGACTGCATATCCCACAAGAAGTGGAGATGCAAAAAGTAGAACTTACTGAAACCGTGCATCCAGCGCAGACATCGTTTGCGATGATTGATGATAGTAATCAACCAGCAGTGTCTCCGACACCTCCTGCAATTGTGCCTTTTGAAGCGCCTGAACAACCGCATGAGAGCGTGAAGACAGATGTTGGGGCAACAAAAACAGCAGAGGTTGTAATCGATCCAAATAACAAAAAAGTTCCTGATTGGTTGAAACAATCTTTTCCAAAATAAAATGAACGACTACACCTTACTTCCCAAACTTATCGAAGCGTCCCACGCAATGGACGAGGCGAAAAAGAAATTCTTACTTGAGAACATGCAGAGTTTCGATGATATAAAGAAAGAAGCATTGTTCGACATTTTGAAAGAGGAACAAGATAAACGACATAATCTTAATAAGAGGAGACAAGAAGATGAGAAAATTTATGAGGGGAAGAAAGGGAAAATTATCCGTATGTACACAGAACGAAAAAGTACAGAATCGGATGAAGTTGAGCTTGAAAAACTAGAAGAAGAACTTAACGCCGCCTAAACCATGCAAAATAATATTGAACAGATCGACAACAATGACGCTCTCAAAGAGGACGTGAAAGATCCAAATCAAGAACTTCTTGATGAGATGGAGGAAAACAAAAAGATGGAAGGAGTGGAACAGACTTCTGTTGAAGGAGAAGAAGCTCCCGTTGAAAAAGAAGTTCAAGAAAAAGATATCAAAGAGGATATGGTGGATGTGAATGATCCAGAAAAAGAAGGAAGATGGGCGGAGCACACGGCTTATCATACGAGTGAGCATGGAAATACATTTGGATATGATGACACGTCAAAGAAAGCAGGGGACTTCAAAGAAGCTGTTGATAATAAGAAACAAAATGTAGAACAAGCGGTGAACACAACTGAAGACGCAGAGGATGAATTAAAAGCAATTCAAAAGAAAGAAGCGGAAGTGAACGCGGAAACACAAGTTGAAGTACCGCAAGAGGAAGTTCAAACACCGGAAAATCCAGTTCCAGAAGGAGAAGAGGAATATGTTCAAATGAATGAAGTGAAAACAGAACACGAAAAACAAATGCTCGCTTTTCAGAGAGAAGACGAATATATCGATAATGAAACAGCGGAAAAACTCAATACACTGGCTGCCTAAAGCCCAGTCTTGAAATCACCGCTCAGCAAATGAAGGTGCACATGGGGGACAACTTGTCCGCCTTTTTCATCGACGTTCATGTGGAGTTTGTATCCTTCCATGCCTTCTTGCTCTGCCACTTGTTTCGCCACGAGAAAGAGCTCTCCAAAGAGTTCGAGGTTTGATTCGTTTACTTCTTTTGCCGTGACGAGATTTTCCTTTGGAATAATCACAATGTGAGTCTCAGCCTTGGGCGCGATGTCACGAAAGGCGAGGATAGTATCTGTTTCAAAGACCTTGTCGCAGGGGATTTCTCCTGCCACAATTTTTGCAAAGATGTCGGTATCAAGGAAAGTCATGAGGGAACAGTTTAAGATGGTGCTCTTGGCAGGAGTCGAACCTGCATTGATCCCTTAGGAGAGGATAGTTCTATCCATTGAACTACAAGAGCTTAGGAGGGAGACGTTCGTCGCTGGAGGACTTCATTACTTCATCCCGATAAATCGGGATTTCGTTTATTTCGTCCTCGCGCCTCTTTCCTCGTAAGGAGGTCTTCGTACTTGCTTCACGGACTCACGCGTTACACTTGTTCGTCCTACTCGTACTCAGCTACCCCTTACTCGGAGATTCGCAATGTTTAGAAAAGAACGTATAATTGACCTGATGAAACTCTACTCGAAAACAGAAATTTTTGAAGTGATTGACGATTTCATTGCGAAACACGAACACCCCGTTGTGGAAATTTTGGGACCGACGGGAAGCGGAAAGACCTCCTTTTCTGTGGAACTCGCGAAGTATCTTGAGGATGCGGAAATTATCAGTGTCGATTCCAGGCAAGTTTTTCTTGATATCGATATTTCTTCGGCGAAGGTGACAGAAGAAGAAATGCAAAATGTTGTGCACTGGGGGATTGATCTCCTTTCTCCAGAAGGGACGTTCTCTGTGGTTGATTTCCAGAAGTATGCATTTGAGAAAATTGATGCGATTCATAAGCGGGGATTTATCCCCATTCTTTGTGGAGGAACAATGCTCTGGTTGGATGCGATTAGTGAGAATTATATCTTTGGAGAGAACCCAGATGAGAAATCTACCGAACGAGGAGCTCCAAGGTTTCCAGTTCTCAAGGTGGGAATCGAACTCGATCGTGAGATTCTTTATAAACGTTTGAACGACAGAGCAGAGGCTCACTTCCAGTACGGACTGATTGAAGAGACACAACTACTCAGGGAGAAGTATAAATTTTCCAAAAGTGCGCTCACCAGTTTCGGGTACAAAGAAATCATGCAGTACTTGGATGGAGAAACCTCAAAGGAAGAAGCCCTGATAGCGAATCAAAAGCGAAATCGAAACTACGCCAAACGGCAGATGACGTGGTGGCGGGGGAGAGAAGATGTGTTATGGGTGGATGGAGAGAGTTTGTAATTTTATTTTTCCTCCCCCTTTATGGGGGAGGTTAGGTGGGGGTGTTGCGCCCCCTCCCCTCACCCCTCCCGCAAGGGGAGGGGAATTTTATATATTTTTTTATCCTGTGTTACAATTCAGGTCCTTATTATTTTTTAACTTATTCAAAATGTATTTCTCAGACGAAGAAAAAGAAGGAGGATGTGGTGGATGCTGTGGTGACGAAGGAACTTGCAGCTAAACATTCTATTTGATCGCCCAATCAATCGGCTCTTTGCCGGTTTTTTGGAGTATCTCATTTGTTTGTGAGAAATGCTTACATCCAAAGAATCCCGAATGAACAGAAAAAGGGGATGGGTGGGGAGCCGTGAGAACGGTATGCTTTTCAGTATCTATGATTCCCTTTTTTGATTTTGCAAAATTCCCCCAGAGCAAGAAAATAACGCCTTCATTCTTTTCAGAAATAGTGCGAATGACTTGATCGGTGAAGGTCTCCCAGCCCTTGCCTGCGTGAGATGTGGGATGTTTCTCCTGCACGGTTAATGTTGCGTTGAGGAGAAGGACGCCTTGTTCAGCCCAGTGTTCCAAATTCCCATGCGTTGGGATTGGAAGCCCGAGGTCCTCGTGGATTTCTTTGTACATGTTCTGCAGACTCGGAGGAACCTTCACGTCTTTATTTACCGAGAAACAAAGTCCGTGGGCTTGCCCTTTCCCGTGATACGGATCTTGTCCGAGGATCACAACTTTAACGTTATCAAAAGGACACAGTTCAAAGGCATGAAAGATCTGCTGAGCTGGCGGGAACGTGATTTTCCCTGCCTTTCGTTCTTCCATCAAAAATCCCTTCAGCTCCTGAAAATAGGGCTGTTGAAATTCCCCACTGAGAACCTTCTTCCAACTTTCCTCGATCTTGGGATCAACAGAAACCGGAGCGGTCTTCTTTGCGGGTGGGGGAGATTTCTTCACTTCGACGTCATCATCTGGTGGGTCGAAGAGAGAGAAGGTGTGGTCACTCATTTTCCAGGGCACTGATTGCGTACCGCATCATTCACATTCCCGAACGTCTTGTCAAAATAATCTGAGAATTCGTGCGATAACTTATTCGCTCGTTCCTCGTATTCATCTTTGTTTTCCCATGTGTTGCGCGGGTCAAGAATCTCACTGGCTACCTCGGGACAACTCTTTGGCACGGAAATATGAAACCGCTCATCGTCCTCATATTCCGCTCCTTCTAAATCACCGTTCAAACACGCATTCACAATCGCTCGTGTCACCATGATATCAATCCGCTTCCCGACGCCATACGGTCCACCCGTCCATCCGGTATTGATGAGGTACACATTTACATCGTGTTGAGTAATTTTTGTGTTCAACAGGTCTGTGTAGTCGTTAGGATTTCTTGGCATGAATGGTCCCCCGAAGAATCGAGAGAAGGTCGTCTTTGGTTCTGTAATACCGGTTTCGGTTCCTGCCAGTTTACTCGTGTATCCCATGAGGAACCAGAGCATCGCTTGGTCGGGACTGAGTTTTGATACAGGCGGCAGGATTCCATTCGCATCAGCGGTGAGAAAGAGAATTGATTTCGGATGATCACTGACGGATCCTTCCTGAATATTCTGCAAAGCTGACAGGGGATAGGATACCCGAGAGTTTGGCGTGAACCGTTTGTCGTCGAGATCAAACTTCCCATTGGGATACATCATCGCATTCTCAATAATCACACCGTTGTCGGTTACGTTTTTCTTTTCTCCAAAGGTAATCCGATAAATCTCAGGTTCTTTCTTGGGATTGAGATTGATGAGCTTTGCGTAGCAACCTCCTTCAAAATTTGCCACCCCATCATCAGACCATCCGTGTTCATCATCTCCAATCAGTGGACGACTGGCATCAGCGGACAGTGTTGTCTTTCCCGTTCCACTGAGTCCCAAAATTAACGCAGAATTTCCATCATTTCCCACATTGGCAGAACAGTGAAGCGGAAGAATTCCTTTCTCAGGAGTCATGTAGTTCATCACGGTGAACATCAGTTTCTTCATTGATCCGCAATAGGATGATCCGTAGACGAGTCCCAGCTTCCGATCAAAATCCATCGCGATGATCATGTCAGAGTCGTAATTCTTGGAAGCGATTTTGTCGTGCGGAATTGAGACGAGTGTGAATTCCTCATTTCCAAAGATACTCTTTGTTTTATCCGCTAACGCTGGACGGAACATATTGTCCACGAAAAGCGTTGAGAGGGGATTATCACTGATAAACTTTGTTGGCAACGCAAATTTCTCATCAGCTCCAATCGCGTAATCAGAAACATACAACTGCTCTTTCTTTTCCAACATCTCAAAGGCTTCCTTCCAGAGTTCGTCAAAGAGAGCCGGATCAAGAGGTTTATTCGTCGGAGAATTCCAATCGATATTCCCTTCGCTTTCAGGATGCCGAACGATGTAGGTATCGGCAGGGCTTCGTCCAGTGGACTTGGCTTCATTCCACGTAATAAGCGCACCAGATGGTGTTTCCTGTGCCCATTTTTGTTCGAGAACATGATGAATTAAATTTTCTCGAGAACTGTTTTGCAATATCTTGCTTGATTGAGAATCGAGAAGTTGAGCGATAGAAGAAATAGGGTCCATAAAAAAAAGGTGTTAAAAATTAAATCTTTTGGCAGGCTTCAAAAATATTTTCAAAAAGTTTCGGAATTTGAGATTTCCCGATAGACGAAAAGGCAATACGAATGAGATTTCCAGTGGCGATGACGCCCGTATCGTATTGTTCAAGCAGGACTTGGCGTAATTGTTCACTCTCAATATTGTCCGCTAATTCAATACACATGAAATACCCCGAATTAAACGGCAGTGCTTTGAAATACGGCGCGAATTTATCTTTGTTTGCATGGAGCACGGTATGCACTATTTCATATCGTTCTTCGAGCACACGATAGCTCTGTCGTTTTTCTTCTTCATAGGTCTTACTTTTAAACAAATTCAAAAGCAGGCTCTGTGACAAATGACAGCAATTAGAAATGTTTCCTCGGATAGCTCCGGCGGTTTTTTCTTCAAAGGCCTCCAACGTTTCGGGTGACAGATCCTTCCCTCCAAAGGTGAGAAACGCTACACGGAATCCCCATGCGTATTCTTCTTTGGTGGCACCATCTATCTTTACTGCCAAAATATTCTCATGCAGATCGACAAGTCGAGCGAAGAGTGATTCATTCAAAAGTCCTTCTTCATATAAGAGTCCAAAGTAAGCATCATCACAAAGGACAACGATCTCATTACCAGCTTCTGCACTCTGTTTCAGTACTTCAATAATTTGATCGGCTTCAGTTTCACTCGGTGTGTATCCAGTAGGATTATTTGGAATATTGAGAAGCACCACTTTCTTTCCCTTTGGGTTCTCCTTCAATGCCCACTCCAAACTCTCAGTATCGAATTGTTCATTTTTAAATGTATTAAAGGGCGCGATCTTTGCCTCAAACTCATTTTGGAAAATAAGTTTATAATTCCCCCAAAATTTATCGGGCAATACCAAGGTGTCTTGAGGATCAAGAAAGAGATACGCTGACATTGAAAGCCCATGTGTGAGCCCACTTGTGACCACGGGGAGTGATATCGCTTTCCCCCTTAGTGATGGATTTTTCTCTCTTATTTTTTCCTGCCATTTTTTTCTCAATTCGAGTAATCCAAAACTTGATACATAGGGTGCGTAGTTCTTTGGATCAATTCCAATTTGATTTTGGAGAGAGGGGAGCACCAAAGGGGTGCCATCGTCTTTTGTAGAAATACCAATCGTGGCATTGAATTTTTTCCCTTTTGCGTCCGCCGATTGCTTTAGAATTCCTCCTTTTGGGAAAAAAATGCTCTTTCCTTTTTCGGACAGCATTCTGTGCACAGCGGGGTTATTGGTTTCGATTGTTCGATTCAGTTTTTCTGCTTGTAGATTAACAGAACTCATTAATGCGGGGTCTTTTATGTTATGTGAATTCTACTCCTTTTGAGGAGCGAGAAGCAAGTGATTTTTTTTGTGCTTAATCTCTACGGTCAGACCAGACTTTCATGCTGACCAATAGCGGAGCCGCCAAGAAAATTGAAGAGTATGTTCCCACTGCAATTCCAATTGTTAATGCCAAGACAAAGAAAAATATTGAGTTGGCTCCAAAGAAGAGGAGTGCCAAGAGTGGCAACAATGTTGAAACAGATGTGTTGATTGATCGAGCCAATGTTTGTTGGACTGATTTCTCAATAGAATCTTCAAATGATTCAGTCGCTTTCTGGAGTCTTAAATTTTCTCGAACACGGTCAAGAATCACGATGGTATCATTTACAGAGAATCCCAGTGTCGCGAGCAACGCTGTAATGAATGGTAGATCGAGCTCTACGCCCGTAAATGCACCAAGAAGGGTAAAGACACCCAAGATAATCAATACGTCGTGGAAGAGGGCGATAATCGCCACCGCTCCGAATCGCCATGGGTTTACACTTTTTGGGATCTTTCGAAAGGCAAACGCCACGAAGAGAATAATTCCAAATAATGCCATGAAGATGGCAGACACCGCTTTCTTTTTAAAACTTTGTCCGATCGTACTATCAACTTTTCGGTAACTGATTTGATCAAAGGCTCCGACTTCTTCGTACATGCTGTCAGAGATTTGTTGTAGTGTGTCATCTGACAAACTCTCAATCGTAATCAAGAAGTCACCGCCTTCTGCTGTTTGAATCTGTGGATCTTGTGTAATAAGTTCAAGACCTTCAAAGAAGTTTTCCACGTTCGTTCGTTCCATTTCTTCGTGAAAGTGAACGGTCCAACGTGCTCCTCCTGTGAAGTCGAGTCCGAGCTTAAATCCAAAGATGAGTGTTGTTAGGATACTCAGTCCTACGAGCACGCTTGAAATAGTGAACCAAAGTTTCCGACGTTTTGTGAAGTTAATCATGATGAGAGAAAATTATTTTCGTTTACGAATTTTTGCACCGACTGCATTTCTTACATTGTCGACATCGTCTTCTTTTACTCCAAAGAGAGCTTTTTTGTGAAGAGGTTTGAAGAGCAATGAAAATCGCAGAAGGTTTCGAGAAATAGTAACCGCTGTGAACATAGAAAGAAGCGTTCCCACAATCAATGTGATCGCGAATCCTTTAATAACAGAGCTTCCGAATGAGAAGAGAATCAAACACGTAAGCAGTGTTGTGAGGTTTGAATCTTTAATAGCTGTCCATGCTCGTTCAAATCCGAGATCAACCGCTTGTTCCAAACTTCGTCCACGTTTCAATTCTTCTTTCAGTCGTTCAAAGATCAAGATGTTCCCGTCTACCGCCAAGCCAATCGAAAGCACGATCCCGGCGATTCCAGCCAAGGTAAGTACGATGGGGCCACCGAAACTTTCAGGCCAAATCTTCAAGAGGGTGACGAATACTGAAGCGTACAATGTTAATGCCACTGCAGCGATGACTCCCATGAATCGGTACATAATGATAAGGAAGATCATGATGGCAAGGAATCCGAAGAGTCCTGCTTTCAAACTCTTGCTCAATTGTTCATGTCCAAGTTCTGGTGTGATAGAGATTTGTCCACTGAGGATAACTGGAGCGTCGATCGCTCCCAAGTTCAAACCATCTGCCAATTCTTTTGCAGAATCAAATGTGAAGTTTCCGCTAATTTGAGAAGATCGTCCGACAATCTTTTCTCGTACAGTGGGTTGTGTGATCCATCGTCCACCAACTTGAATACCAAGTCGGCAAGGACCTCCTTCACACGTCTTGGCAGCCACACGTCCTGTAAGCTCTGCGAAGAGATCTCCTCCTTCTGCATCGAAGAGAAGGTTTACAATTGGCTGACCAATCTCGTCATATCCAACCGTCGCATTTTCGAGTTGTTTTCCTCCCAGTGCCGTTTCAATCCAAAGAAGTTCGTCGGTATTCCATCCAAGCATCTCATATGAGATTTGGTCTTCGTAAACCGTCTCCGTTGATTGTGGAGTCTTTTTCAAAACTTCAATCACGTGAAACCCGAATGAACTTTCAACAACTTCTTGGACCAGTCCTGGTGCTTCCATTCCAAATACCGCATCAGAAAATTCTGGCACCATTCGTTCTCGTTCAAATTCTCCCAAGTCACCACCACTTTGTTGAGCAGCGCCTTCTGTTGAGAATTCTTTCGCCAAGTCAGCAAAGTTGTCTACGCCTTCTTCTTGAAGTTTCGAGAGCATCTTTCCGGCTTCTTCTTGGGCTTCTTCCTTTGATTGGTATTTCACATCTGGATCAGCTCGGTTCGCTTCAGGATATCCGAAGAGAATGTGTCGTGCTCCCGCTTTCGCTGGATTTGTTTTTTCTCGTGCTACCGAAGCTTTCTCCGTTAATCGTACGATCCCGATAACATTCTTTGGAAACGATTTGAATTCCAAATTTCCATCCTCATCTACGGTGTATTCCGGTTCAGTTTGTGTTTCAATTACTTCGCTGAGGAATGTTCCCCGTGAAGCGGAAAAAAGTTTATCAGCAAGCGCTGGGTCATTTAGGTCATCACGGAATCTTTTGTCTGTTTTGATGAATTCAATGTTCTTATCGAGAGTGAGTTCCTCAACACGACTTTGCCAATTCCATGCCGTCATCTTATTAAGCTCTCCTGCGATTTCGAGTTTCTTTGCACTTATACGTGTCGGATCTTCTTCAAAGAATTCCAATCGGTTGTCTTGTTCGGCATCCGATTTGGCCTTATCCACATTTGAGCTTGGTGGCATTTGGATGATAACGTGTTCTTCCGTTTCAACTTGAGATCGTTTAATAACAATCTCACCAACTCCTGCAGGATTAACTCGAGCCTCGAGCGCATCACGCACTGATTCAGAGATGAAGTTTAAGCTCACATCATTCGTTGGGTCGTCGTCATTGTTTTGTTCGATTGCATCCGATAGGTCGATACGATAATCGAGCTCAGTTCCTCCCGCTAAGTCTAGACCGAGTGTGATCTTGAAGGCGTCCAGTTTCTGTCCGACGATATTATCTCCAAAAGTAGAGGCAGGAAGGGCAAGGAAAATAGAGACAATTGCGATTCCGACCACAAAGAGAAAACGGTTGATGATTTGTTGTTTCATAAGCGAATACTAATTTCCGCCGAATTGTAAATAAAACTTGAGAAACGTCAAAAGAAGTTTTAAAAGAATTGACAACCATACAATTAAGTGTTAAAAATGGTTCGATTTAATTTATTAGAAATGGGAAATCATAAAGAGAATTGGCACGTAAAAAGAGCGAAAAAGTCGGTTTTGGAAATTAATAAAAATATAAATAAAGCCGCTTTAGCAGTAATTGAAGACCCGGAATGGGGAGGTTCTCTCCTTTCTCAACAAATAGCAAAATTGGTGGAAGCAAAAGTAAAACCAGAAGTTGAACGAGATAGTGGGGGATTAATAACGTCTGTAAAATTTCACAAATGCACGGGAATATCATTGATCGAACGATCAGACATTGAGATATATGAAGAAGCTCGTGAGAAGAATAGAAATTAGAACAAACTCTGCTTCTCTCGCACGATTCCAACTTTCCCGCAGAATGTATCTTCGTTCCACACAGTCACTCCGAGTTCGTCGGCTTTTGTTAATTTGGAGCCCGCTTTTTCTCCAGCGACGAGCACATCAACATTACTCGAAACAGACGAGAGTATTTTTCCACCGTTGTCGGTAATAATCTTCTTCAACTCATCTCGACTAAAGGCTTCAAAACTTCCGGTGATGAGAAATTTCTGACCAGAGAAGGGGAGCGATGAAAGGTCTTTTACTTCTTCCCAGAGGATATCGACATCGACGTCCACAAAAGTATCAAATAGATGTGCAGTTCTGTCCTCCTGCAGAAAATCAAAGAAACTGAGTGCCACTTTTTCTCCGATACCGTCGACGTGCAAGAAGTCATCGGCCTTCAGTGTTGCCGCGTGAGACATTAATTTCTTCAATTTAAACTCTCCGAATTTACCGCGAAAGAAATCAGCAAACAGTTTCGCGTTCTCCGCACCAACGTGCCGGATTCCGAGTCCGCTAAATATTTCCGTTAAGGTCAGATACTTCCGTGCAATGAGAGAGTCGAGGAGATTGAATACCTTCCGGTGCTTAAATCCAGGCACCATTGCGAGATCATATTGATCGAGTTTCCAGAGACTCGCAGGCGTTGTAATGAGATCTAATTCCAAAAGTGCATCAATCGTCTTCTCTCCCAATCCATCAATCTTCAATATCTTCGCAAAGTGATACAAGCTCTCTCGATGTCGAGCAGGACATTTTCCGTTCTCACATCGAGCAATGATTTCATCACGATCGAGTTTTATTCCGCATTCTGGGCAGTTACTTGGAAATGCAATCTTTGTTTCACTTCCATTACGCAGGTCATTTATAGGGGCGAGAATTTCAGGAATGATTTCTCCTGCTTTTCGCACAATCACTGTGTCGCCAATCATGACTTTCTTCCGCTTCATCTCTCCTTCATTGTGCAGGGTCGCTCGGGAAATAGTGGATCCTGAGATGTCCACGGGTTCGAGGATTCCCACGGGTGTCACGGCTCCTGTTCGTCCTACTTGGAAATGAACATCGAGCAGTTTTGTATATTTTTCTTCGGCCGGGAATTTCCACGCCACGGCGTATTTAGCGGTCTTTGCGGTGTATCCCATTCGTCTTCGGAGTCCGAAGTCGTGCACCTTTACGACAATTCCATCAATCGGATACCAGACATCTTTTCTATATTCAGGATCACTCCATTGCTCGCAGAACTTGATAACTTTCTCAATATTCGAAAACACTTCGAATTCTTTCTCATGAGGAAGATTTAACTTGTCGAAGAACTCAAACATAGATTTTTGATTCGTTACTTCAAGTTCGAACTCTGCAGAGTTCGAACTTAATTCATACAAGAACATCCGCAGATGCCGACTTTCTGCGACCTTGGGGTCGAGTTGTCTCACGGTGCCTGCAGCGAGATTTCTCGGATTCTTAAACCCGGGTTCGGGGACCTTTGAACCCGGGTTTTGGACAATGTCTTCAAAGTCTTTTTGCGCAATAAAACACTCCCCAGAGACCTCCATCGTCAATGGTTCGCTGAGTTGCGTTGGTAAGTTCTCACAGGTTCTAATCGAGTGAGTGATGTCTTCCCCGATCTTTCCATCGCCTCGAGTGACGGCTTTTACCAGTACCCCTTTTTCGTACCAGAGCGTGACATTGATCCCATCGATCTTCACTTCGCAGGAGTACTCTACTTTTTCAACTTTCAAGAATCGTTTCACTCGTTCATCAAATTCTCGCAACTCCTCAGCATCAAAAACATCCCCCAGAGAATACTTCGATGACTTGTGGGTAATCTTCGGGAGCTTTCCACTTAACGGCGCTCCGACCCGTTGAGTAGGGGAGTTCGCGTCCATGAACTCAGGGAACTGCGTTTCGAGTTCAATCAGTTCCTTCTTCATCTGATCACGTACAGATTCGGGTACGATTTCACGATTTTCGTTGAAATAAGCCTTGATCGCTTCCCAGAGTTTTTCTCGGAGTTTCTCGATTCGTTTCTGCGCTTCGTTTTTATCCATGTTCTCACAAAGTATAAACGAAATAACTCCCTTGTCATCCCGACCAACGTGGAGAGATCCCTTAAAGAGACAGAAGATAAGGAAGGGATTTCTCGGCTTCGCTCGAAATGACAAAAAGGTAAAAAGAACACAGGTTCTTTGTCATTCTGAACTTGTTTCAGAATCAAACTGCCAGTCTTTATGATTTGACCCTGAAATAAATTCAGGGTGACAAGGAAAGAGGTTGAGAATTCTTCTTTCCTGTGGTATAATTCTCTGAAATTTATCATAACAAATGACATTTTTTCATTGGCATCCTCGTCCAAAAAAAATCAAAAAAAGTGCTTTTGGTGGGGAGGTGAAATCTCAAGAAGAGGTTGAGGCGCTTCATGACAAGATTGAAACGCATGAAGAACGCGAAGCCATGCAGGCTGACATAGAACTCGAGCAACAGATAAAAGAGTTGTAAAAATGATCTGTTTGTGGTATTATATATAGAATAGTTTCAAAAACTTCATGAAAAACTTATTTCATTCGGAATCGGAGAAAGATAATGCACGATTCGTGTGGCAGAATGCTACTCCGAATCAAAAGCCTGATCCCGTGGAGGAAGTAGACACAAAGGGAACAGAGGTTTCAGAAGTAACCGATAAATCAAAAGAAGACCTTGCTGCTCTTAAAGCAGAACTTGTTGTGACTCCAGAATTAACAGAGAAGACTGGTGAAGTAGTGAATGAAAATGAATCAGAAAAAATAGGAACTGATAATGAAACAACGGATGAAGTAACAGAAACTCCAGAACAAGCAGCTGAACGAGAAGCAGCAGCAAAAGAAAAACAAGAACAAGAGCAAGAAGCGAAAGCGGCAGCAAAGGTATCGGTTCAAAGTATTTTGAATAATGTTCAGAATACAGCCCTTGAAACAGAGGACGATAAGGCACAGTTTGCAAAAATTGCTCCAGCAGTAAAGAAATACTTGGAGGAATCAATTGATAAAGGTTTTATTCCCACAGAAGAAACATTTAAAAATTACCTCAAAAATAAAATTACTTCAGAACTTTCTTCTGGTAAAAAATTCGGGAATATGCTTGGAGGGGTGCTTGGAAAGAGTCCAGTAGAAAAAAAAGTAGAAGCAATTTTTGTGAAATATCCAGAAATTACAAAGGCATATACGGAGGCTCGTGAAAAATTCGTTGCCGATATGGGATATGACAAAGATACAATGGCTCGTCTTGAGGCGGGGAAAAGTGTAGAAGCTCCAGATGTAACGAAGATGGATGTGTTTGAAGAACTGGAACATGAAAAAAAGAAAATGGAATTATTGGGCACTATGAAAGGAACACTGGACAAAGAAGAAGTTCAACAGGAATACAAAGCATTTGTCGATGATGGAGGAGAACTGGAATACGAAGCATGGAAAGAGGCCAATGACAAAGGTTTTGGAGGTGGAATGTTTGGAGGAATGGGAAAACTATTCAGCAAACTTATACCGCTTATCAAAGCTCTTTTTGGAAGCGGAAGTCTTGAAGATGCATGGGCGGTTATGACTGGGAAACAGGAGAAAGAAAGTGAAGTTCTTACCGAAGCGGAAGCAAAACTAAAAGAACTTGAAGCAAAAGCGAATGAAGAAAAAATAGCTCGTGGAAATGCTGAAGCCTGGGATGCACTTTTAAAAGAAAAAGGTCCAGAAGATCCAACAATAAAAAAGTTTAATGAGTTTCGAAACATGAATAAAGATCTTATTCCAACAGTAGATGGAACAGAGGAAGACTTTCGTTCAATAAGTATTAAAGATTTTACAAATATGATCTCGGATAAGAATACAACAGATCTTTTGACTTGGGCACAGGCAAGAAAAGAAAAAGGAGGGACAGAGAAATTGACTGAGGAAAACTGGGTAAAACTACTAGCAAGTAAAGATGAAATTATATTCTCAAAAAGCGGAGATGTTATTGATGCAAACACAACAATAGAAATTGTTTTTTCAAGCGGAAGAAAAAACTCTATTGAAGAATGGAGTAATAAAGAAATTAAAGAACGTTTCACTCTTCCAGAAGGGGAAGATAAATATGAAAAATATAAAGAAAGATTTGATATTGAATTTAAAGATATTCCAGAAAAACTTTTTGTCGGAAAAGATAGAAATAAAGATTTTGTGCCAGCGTTTGTTTCTTTGTTGGATCTTCCCGAAGCTTCATGGACGGGAATGGATCCACTATCTGATAAGGACTTAGAAAAATTCAATAAATATCATGGAGAATCCTTTATAAAATTAAATCAAAGTGAGAGTCGAAAGGAGTTTGATAAAGGACGGGATGCTTTCTACACAGATTATGATAAGGGCGGAAAGTTTTTTCATGCTGTTGCTGGTGAAGGAAAAAAAGGAAAGTGGTATTCAAAACCTGG
Source organism: uncultured Candidatus Peribacteria bacterium (assembly GCA_964578905.1). Taxonomy (GTDB): domain Bacteria; phylum Patescibacteriota; class Gracilibacteria; order UBA4473; family UBA4473; genus CAZVBV01. The sequence goes on from CAZOER010000007.1 coordinate 26,007, forward strand.
GGTAGATGTAATGAAGGAGAGTGTTGGATCGTTTGCTGTAGATGGGACGGGTGATCATACGGCAAGAGATTATAAGTTTGAAAACGTAAAAGCATTCTTTAACTTTTTAAACCTTGATAATCCACTTCAAGATTAATAATTACTTATTTTCATGAACCTCCAAGACATAAAAACAAAAACCGGAAAAACAATGCAGGACTTCTCTATTCCTGAGAAGCTGATCAAAGAAGATACACCACTGGTGCAACTTATCTTGGAATCAGAGTCTATGGATGACGGAGAGCGTCAGTACTGGTTCAATCTGTCTGAAGTTATGAATAGCGAACAAGTTGAGAAATTGCGTGATATCTTGGTACGAGAAAAGCAAAAACTGGCAGAAATTGAAGCGAAATACAGTCAGGGGGAAAAGAAAGAAGATCCAGCGCTTGCGATGCAACGAGCACAAGAATCAGGAGCCAGACGTGCAGAACAACGAGCAGAACTCAAAGCGAAAGAAGCTTCTTTTGAAGCAGAGGAAGAAAAACACCAAGACAGTCTTCTGGAGAAGGAATTGGCGAATCTTTAAGAAAGTCTACAAGTCGACGAGTTAACGAGTTATTTTTTGAGAAGGCTTTTTACAAACAAATACGGAAATACACACACCGCATTGAAGATGCGTTTTCCGCGTTTATGTGGTTCGAGAATAAGTCTCCAGAGCCATTCGAGACCTATCTTTTGAAGTACCTCAGGAGCTCTGAGAGCCTTTCCTGTCCAGAAATCGAATGTTCCTCCGACTCCCACAGCGATCCGCAGAGAGGGGATACGACGCCCAAATTCTTGGATCCATACTTCTTGGTTTGGTGCACCGAAGGCAACGAGTATTGCATCGGGATTTGTCTCCGCAACCGCATCAAAAGTTGTCACGGTTCCATCGATTGCTCCGGCAACTTTTAGGTTTGGATATCGTGAACACATTTCTTGTTCAACCTTTCCCACGACACCAAATCCTCCGAGGAAGAAAATAGACTTTCCCGTTTCGCTACACATTTTGCAAACCCGTTCAGCGACTTCCACCCCTGCGATTCGTTCGATTTTTTTATTCAAAAAAATACGACTCATAAGAGAAATGCCGATGCCATCGCAGATTTTTAAATCAGCCCTTTCTAAGGCCTGTGCGAAACTTTTATTTCGCTTCGCTTCCACCAAAAACTCAGGGTTTACCGTTGCGATCTGACACAATCTGTCACCGTTTAATTTTTCTGCCAAGAGGGCATCAATTTCTTTGCGAGAAATCTGATCAATGTCGACGTCGAGAATTGAGACTTTGTCCATTTTATCGGGAGTAACTCTAAATCTTTGTTTTGAGAATGACAAGGGAGGGGAATAATTAAAAAAAACAAAAAGCACCTGTCATTGCCGCTTGGCGGCAATCCTATTAGTTGTTATCGTTTTTGAAGAAGTATTGAAGAACTTGTGTCAGGATAATTCGCTTTGCTCAAAAAGAACGATATTTATTCACAGGATCCTCGCCAAGCGAGGATGACGGGGTGTGTGGAAAATATGGTATAATGATTTCCTATGAAACGATTTATTCACGTGAACAACGCCTTTGCTTGTGAAGTATGTGGGCATGAGAACCCGCCTGCAGAGCAGACTTGTCGAAATCACTGTCGTCATTGTCTCAACTCTAAACACGTTGATAAGAACCCAGGAGATAGGCAAGAGGAGTGTGGGGGTGTAATGAAGCCAATTGATGTAGAAATACAATCAGGAAGTATGAAATCAATTGTCTTTAAATGCCAAAAATGTGGCATTGTTCGAAAAAACAAAATAGCGATCGATGATTCACGAGAAAAGCTCCTCGAAATGGTTGAAAAAAATGCTGATTTAAGGTAGAATAAAGGGAATTATTCTCTTTTTATGAATCATTTCTATAACACGTTTGGAAAAACCAATGATTGGGGGTGCTTTGTATATAGAGATGCGCCTGAAAAAAATGATGTTGTAGATGCTGAAGCACAAGAACAATCAGATGAAGACTTGTCGAAAGGACAAATTGATAAAATGGACAAGGCTCAAGAGAGTCGGAATTACCAAAAGACAATCAACAAGATGATTGAACATCTTGAGAGTGAAGAAGCAAAAGAAGCACCAGAAGGATTTGGTGCTATTCCAGCTTCAGAATTTCTTAATCGAACACAGGAAGAATTAAAAACCTTGTTTGTAACGAAGGAGGGCGCTATTGATTTTCATGGAAATGAAGGAGCTCGTAGATATGTTGGAATGGGAGATTTGTTTGTAAGTAAACAACGATTTATCAAGATGAATGGAATCGTGGGGAAACGTTCTATTGCGAATGGAAAAGTTGGATATGTGGACAAAGGAGGGAGTTATCTTGCGATCTTTGGTGGTGAAAAAATTGATCTTGATGTTTCGGAATCAGAACAATCTGGATTTGAAAGTATTCAAGAGTTTTCAGCGGAGGAGGAAGGAATGGCAAAGGATGAATTTAAAAACAAAGTAGAGCAAGACGAAAAGGCTCTTGAAGAAATGAGAGAATCAATGCGAAAGTTGCTCAGTGATCAGGGACTATCAAAAGAGGAAATTGATAATATGGGAACACAAGAGATGTTTGGAATGATCGGGAAACTTATGGCACAGCAAGTGGAAGAAAAATACGGAATCCCTTGGGAGGTCTGCTTGGCGCAATCAGCACTTGAATCAGGATATGGAAAGAAAGCATTAGGAAATAATTTCTTTGGAGTGAAAGCAATGGGAAATTATGCAGGAAAGACTCAGGAATTTCTTACGACAGAATATTGGGGAGACAAAAGTAAGGCTTCAAAAATGGTCGACAAATTCCGAGCATATGATTCGATTGCAGACTCCTTTAATGACTATGGACAACTCTTGAGTAACTCTTCTCGATATGCTGGAGCGTTTCAATATAAGCACGATCCTCGGAGATTTTTGGAAACAGTTATTGCTTCTGGGTATGCAACGGACCCAAACTACGTTTCTAAAGCGGAGGGAGCGTTGAGACACCTTGGATATTCCCTTAATAACAGTCACGAGAGCGTGACGACATAAGTAAACCGCATAGGAAAGCCTCTTTTTTGATGTGCTATTTTAAAACATTTCTTTTTTTGTTGCAATGGGAAATGGAGTTAATCCGCTTGCCAAGAGAGGAAAAGAAGTTCTACAATCGCGCCAGCTTTTTTATATCTCTTAACCCATATACAAAATGGCTATGTCAAAAGGCGATCTCGTTGTTGCAGTTGCAAAAAGCTGCGGATGCACTAAGAAATGTGCAGGTGATTCTCTAGAAGCAGTTCTAGGAGCAATTACAAAAGAACTCTCAAAAGGAGGGCAAGTTACTGTTACAGGATTCGGAACTTTCAAAGTTTCAAACCGAGCAGCTCGTGTTGGAGTTAACCCTCAAAATCCATCACAAAAAATCAACATCCCAGCTACAAAAGTACCTACTTTCAAAGCTGGTAAAAACTTGAAAGAAGCAGTTCGATCATAATTCGACCCCTTTATTTCAGAATTAAAAAAACCCCGCATTGCGGGGTTTTTTGTTGGTTACAATGTTTTATTTTCTGAAATCAGGTTTTCGGTTCTGAGTTCCATTTGGCTTGTTTCCACCGTTTCCATTTCCACTTCCGAAATCTTGTGTGAGTGATTCCATGTCTTTCAAGAGTCCAGAGAATTCAGATCTCTTTTTTGAGAGTTCCGTTTTTTCTTCTTGGATTTTCTTTTCAAGGTCTCGAATATCTCCTTGGTATTTCTTAATGTTTTCTTTGTGAGAAGCCACGTAATCAGTGATTTCTTGTTTGACGAGCTTCAGTGTTGCCAAAGGATTGTCTTTTGAACTCTTTGAAGCACTGTCATCAATCTTGATAGCAGGGACTTTCTCTTCTTTTGGTGTTTCGATTTTTGTATCTTCCTTTGGTTCGTCATTCGTAGTCGGAATGACCGCAGTTGTGATAAGTGGTTCATCAGATTCTTTCTTTGGCTTCTCAAATGATTGTTTTGGTTGATCAGGAACTTTAAACGGACTCGGTGTTGGAGTTGGTAAAGGAGCTACTTCCTCTACAACTGGGGCCTCTGTTTCAACGGGTTTTACCTCTTCTACAACCACCGGTTCATCACTTCCCAAAGAGAAAGGATTCGGTGTTTCTGCAGGTGCTTCGGTTTCCACTACGGGAGCCTCTGTAATAACAGGAGCTTTCGTTTCTACGACAGGAGCCTCAGTTTGAGGTGCTTCTGTTGCAGGCGCTTCTGTTTGAGGAGTTGTATCCGCAAAAGGATTTGCAGGAGTCTCCGTCATAGGAGCTTCTGTTGGTGTCCCATTATCTTCTTCAATTACAGGTTCAACGACAGGGGGCTCTGTAATCACTGGAGTCGCTCCATCATCTTGTCCAGATGGGGTAGGAACAGCTGTTCCATCACCTTGTGCTGAATCTTGATCATCACCGCCGAGACCGAAGTTGAATTTAACCATTGTTAAACGAAGATAAATTTGACTTTTTTAGTCTTATCAGGATACTTTACAGGATTTTAGAAGAAAAATCAACCTTTTTGAACCCTTTTTGCCCGTGAAAACCTTTCAAGAGCGAGTTTCGGAGTTTTCCCTTGAAGCAAAAGCAACGCTTGGAAAAGTGAAAACACTCGCATCTCTCGAGGAATTCAATGCCTCTTTTTTAGGGAAGAAAAGTGAGTTGAACGTTTTGATGAAAGAATTAAAGGAGCTCTCTGCTGAAGAGAAGAAAGTAGCGGGACCCGCAATTCAGAAAGTGAGAACAGAATTGCAAACAGAATACGAGACAAAGAAGAATAGTTTTGAAACAAAGGCTTTGAACGAAAAATTGGTTTCAGATTGGATTGATGTAACAAAACAGAAATTCACAGGGAACGGATCACAACATCCGATTTCTCGAGTACAACGACAAGTTGAAGATATCTTCACCTCCATGGGCTTTGAAATTGCTGATGGAAGAGAGGTGGAAACAGAGTGGCACAACTTTGATGCCCTCAACATTCCAGCAGCGCACCCTGCACGTGATATGCAGGATACGTTTTGGATTCAAAAAAACTCAGACAATCCGCATGAAAATGCGGTTCTTCGTACACAAACCTCAAACGTTCAGATTCGAACAATGATGGAGCATGGGGCTCCTGTTCGACTCATTGCGCCGGGGCGTGTATTTCGAAGTGAGGATGTAGACACGACGCATGATGCTACCTTCTACCAAGTAGAGGGACTCGTCGTCGATAAAAATATCTCATTATCCCACTTGAAAGGCACCATCCAGACAATGCTCTCAGAGCTGTTTGAACGCGAAGTAAAGATTCGATTTCGTCCCGGATATTTCCCGTTTGTGGAGCCAGGGCTTGAGGTCGATATGTGGTTCGAATTCACGACCAAAGCAGGAGAGAAAAAAGCTTTGTGGCTCGAATTCATGGGAGCAGGTATGGTTCATCCAAACGTTCTGAAAAACTGTGGAATTGATTCCAAACAGTATTCAGGATTTGCATTTGGATTTGGACTGACGAGACTCGCGATGATGCGATATGGCATCGATGACATTCGTCTTCTCTTTTCACAAAAGAAAGACTTTTTAAGACAATTTTAATTTATACTATGACAGCAAAAAAAGACGCAGGAGCAGGTAAATTCCAAGCACGAATTCAGAAGTTTCCAAAGGAAGTACAAAATCTTATTCAGAAAGGGAAAGAACAAAAATTCATTACAGAGCAGGAATTGATGAAAGTCGTTCCAAACATTGAAGAGAACTTGATTCTCTTGGATGAACTCTACGAATTATTCCTTGATTTGGATGTCGAAGTTATCGATGTTCGAGAAGAAAAAATTTGGAAAGAACAACAGGTTAAAAAAGAAAAAGCAGCCGCTGAAGAAGAAAAGCCAGTAGCGGTAAAAGTTGTTGGTGCGGATAAAGATGATGATGACGATGACGAAGAAGAAAAAGAAGAGGAAGAAGAACCAAAGACAGTGGATCTTTCAGAAATTTCGGGAGATTCTGTGCGAATGTACTTGAATGAAATCGGAAGAATTCCTTTGCTCAAAGCGGAAGAAGAAGTATCTCTTGCGAAACGAATCGAGATGGGGGACTTGTCTGCGAAACAAAAACTCGCGGAATCAAATCTCCGACTTGTTGTGTCCATTGCGAAACGATACATCGGACGAGGATTACCATTCCTTGATCTCATGCAGGAAGGGAACTTTGGTTTGCTTCGTGCGGTTGAAAAATTCGATTACCGAAAAGGATTTAAATTCTCTACCTATGCAACATGGTGGATTCGTCAGGCTATTACGCGTGCTATCGCGGATCAAGCCCGAACGATTAGAATTCCAGTGCACATGGTCGAGACGATCAACAAATTGCGATATACGCAACGACGTCTCCAACAAGAACTTGGACGAGAACCACTGCCAGAAGAGTTAGCGGCAGAAATGGATCTCGAAATTAAAAAAGTGAATTACATCCTCAAAATTTCTCAGGACATCGTTTCTCTTGAAGCGCCTGTGGGAACAGAGGAAGACTCGAAACTATCAGACTTCATCGAGGACGAAGCGGCCGTTTCACCGTTTGAAACAGCGCACAGAAAGATGATCAAGGAAAACATTGGAGGGCTCCTTGAATATCTCTCGGCGCGAGAACAAAAGATTATCAAAATGCGATTTGGAATTGAGGATGGGATTCCTCATACACTCGAGGAAGTTGGACGAGAGTTCAACGTGACGCGAGAACGAATCCGACAGATTGAGGGGAAGGTATTGGAAAAACTCCGAGATCACCCAATGTCTGTAAAAATTGCTTCTTGATTTTTTTCTTAAAAAACTTACCCTCCCTTCACAAAATTTCACCATGGCAAAAAAAGATATCACCGAACCGGCAAAAAAAGTTCTCGTTACCAAAGAAGGACTTAAGAAACTTGAGGAAGAGCTCAAACATCTTATAGGCGTACGACGAAAAGAAATTGCAGACAGGCTCGCTGAAGCAATCTCATACGGGGATTTGTCTGAGAACTCCGAGTACGATGAAGCGAAAAACGAACAAGCATTCTTGGAACTTCGTGTGAAAGAACTCGAAGATCAAATCAAATTTGCTGAGATTATTAAAGAATCACAAGCGGTTGAAAAAGGAGTTATCCAAATTGGATCAACAGTAAAACTCAAACATCCAAACGGAGAAGAACACGAATACACAATCGTGGGATCTACAGAATCTGATCCAATGATGCACAAGATTTCAAACGAATCTCCAGTAGGAGAGGCGGTTATTGGAAAGAAAGCCAAAGATAAAGTGGATGTGGTAGCGCCAAACGGAAAATTCAAATACGAGATTTTGAAGGTTTCGTAAGGAAAATAAAACAAATATTCCCTCATCCTTTAGATTGACTAAAGGATCCAAGCAAAAGGATCTCTGGATCCTCTAATTAAATTAGAGGATGAGGAGGCATTTTTTATGAGTACAAGTTTTTAGAGAGGATGACGGTATCTCTTTTTTACATTACAATTTTTGTGTATGGATAATTTGCGTTCAGTAGCAGCAACCATCGTTTCTCATGAGGACAAGTACCTCATCGTGAAGAAACCTCGCAAAGATCATGCGTGGCAATTCCCGCAAGGAGGTGTGGAGGACGGAGAATCGCTTCTAGAGGGTGCAAAGCGGGAATTGAGGGAAGAATGCGGAGAATCACTCAATGTTGCATTCAACAAAGAATCAGTGGGGGAGTATTCCTATTTGTTCCCCGAAGACTTTGTTCGACATTGTGATGGGAAGAAACCAAAGCATTGCGGAGCAAAGGTGACGTTCTTCCGTGCAGAATTTCTTCATGGCGATATCGAACTTGAAGTAGCGGAACTTGAAGATTACAAATGGGTAACCAAAGAAGCGTTGGGTGATTATTTTGAAGGAGAGTATTTAGGGAAAGTTATGGAATTACTTCCACGTTAATTTTTGAGACACAATCTTCAGAGGTGTTCCTCCAATGCTTTTAATAGAGTTTCCTTTCGGACTTCCGCAAATCCATTTAAGACAGTCATCGACTTCAGAAGAGCTCGGCGTTTTACTGGCGATATGACGGAGGAATTCTTTTTGGAGCGTTGGATGGAGTTCCAGGAATACTTCCAGTGCTATGTTTTTACTCTGCAAGTGTCGTTTCATTTCTAACTGCACAAACTTGGCCGTTTCCGAAAAAATCTCGGCTTCGGTTACGAAGACCTTTTCTAAGTTTGGCGTAATCTTCCGCAGATGGGGCACGACCTTGTGTCGGATGAGATTGCGCTCAAATTCAGTATCGTTATTCGATTTGTCCTGCACGAATTTTAGTTTGTGCTTCTTTGCATACGCTTCAATCTCGCTTTTTGGAACATTCCAAAACGGCTTTGTCGAAATATCAAAAGGGGAGAGTCCCGCCAGTCCCGTGCCTTTTGTTAACCGGAAAATCATCGTCTCCACGAGATCGGTGGCATGATGGGCAGTGAGAATTCGTTTCGCTTTGAAGTGTTTACTCGCGAGTTGAGATCGATGATTTCGTTCATCTCGCCATGATTTTTCTTTGTTTTTTTCGGGAACCGTGTCGAGCTTGTCGCCATAAAAAGCGATCTTTTTCTCTGAACACATTTTTTGTACAAACTCACAATCTTTCTTCGATTGTGTTCGCGTTCCGTGATCAAGGTGAAAGACCGCAAGGTGCTTGGGGTTTACGGTTCTCTGTGCTACTTCAAAAAGAACCATCGAATCAACCCCTCCCGAAATAGCGAGCAAAATCTTCCGTTCAGCGAGGTTCTCTTGCGTGAGGAATTCGACAAAGATTTTTTCAAGACTCATCTAGTGGACTTCGTTTAAGTAGCACTTCTCACAATACACTTTTTCTGGTCTTTTGGGATCGAAAGAAGTTTGAATTTTTACACTGCACTTATCGCAATCTCGCTCCCAGAGTTTCCGCGGATTTCGGAGTTCCATTCTCTTTACGTGACGACAATCGAAACATTCAGAAGGAAGGGGAATATTAATTCGACGATGAATCTTGAGTTCTTGTTTCTGAATCTGATAGTTTTTAGAGCACGTTGTACACGCGAGCGTCTCATCACAGATCCCATCAGAGAGATTCTCAATAGTGTCAGGAATCTGCGCGGTGGCAGTTTTATAATCTTTTTTTCCTTCATCAAGCCATTTGTATCCACGGGAAACGGCTTCCTCCTTCGTTAATGGAAAATACTCTTGCACAATCGCTTCGTTGTACGCAAATGGAGATATATTGCTCGGGAAAAAGGCTCCCCATTCATTATTATTTTTCATGCTCTGGATGATCTGTTCACGAAGAGCAAAGTATTCCTCCTTTGAATATTGTTTATTTAAAATACAGTACTGCGTATTTCGCAGTCCATTACAACCGAGTAGATCGTGAGAGCTGTAACAAAACTCACAATAGGCAATATCCGAACATTGATTGATGTTGTGGGAAGAGATGACATTCTCGGTATTCCCAATAGCTTGGCAGTTATAACAGAAACTGGAATGGGCTCCGGTAAAAGAAATATCGTAACAATTAAATTCCTCGTAAGCGGTGTAGAGATATTTAGAATCCTCACACTTTTTCGCATCGAAACACTGATAGCAATTTTTTGATTCGTACAGGTGATTTCCGTGCACGTTTTCATTTTTCACTCCAAAGAGGGGCGGAAACACACATTCTTCTTTTTTTAACTTCTCAAGCCACTTCTTCCCATCTCCGAGTGTCTTTGTACTAAAGGGCTGAACCTTTTTTAATTTCTCAAAATACTCCTCCTTACTGTACGGTTTATTCATGAAATAAAACTGCTTATTCCTTAAATTGGTACATCCAAAACAATTGATGCATCCACGGCAGTCGTGAAGGAAATAACTTTCATTACAGTTGGCCGATTCTGTCGAAAAATGAACGTCATAACAATCGACACAATCGACGCAGTTCGAACACCATTCACATCGGAAAGTATAGAGATTGTCGATGCAGTCCTTGCAGTCCCAGACAATGTGTCCATACATACAATCCTCATTCCGCACGCACCCAAAGACAAGGTAACAATTCTTTGCAAGCCAAGCGAAGTTCGAATATTTAGATTTTTCAGAGAGAAGATTGAAGGTCGAAAATCGAGGCACTTTTTTCGCTAATGCGTCATATTGTTCAAAGAAAGATTTCTCAGGATCAAAATTAAGAGTGTAATCGGAAATATTCCAATCATCGCCCCACCAATAATCATTGTCATAGACAGGAAATGGCTGATCAGTGTTATACATCGTAACAATTGATTTCCCCGTTGCATCACATTTTCGCGAATACAAACTTCGAAAATTCCGGAAAGAAATCCGTCGTCGTTGTCGTTCGCTCGGGCAAAGAGTCGGAAGGGAAATTCCCATCTTCTCATAAAATTTCACATCCTCATCGGTGATTTCAAATGGTTTGCCGGAAACGGCACATGTTTTTTCCATATTAATCAGTTGATCCAAATCCGCCTCGAGAAATCTCACCTGGGGTATGCACCTCATCAAGCTCGACTTGCTCAGCTTTTACAAAAAGTCCTTGAGCGATTCGTTCGCCTTTTTCTACGGTTACAGGTTCATTTGAGAAATTAAGCACTTGAATCAGGATTTCGTCTTTTTCTCCGTGATAGTCTTGGTCAATGAGTCCGACAGAGTGAGGGAAAACAAGAGATTTCTTCCTCGGAGTCGAACTTCTCGGCAAAATAAGGAGAGCGAGATTCTCAGGACATTTCACAATCACGTTCCCAGAAACGAATCCTATTTCATGTGGTTGAATCACGATTTCTTTTCTCGCGAGAAAATCAAACGCAAAGCTGCCTTTGGTTTCGTATTTCGGCAAAGGCAAAGACTCATCGATACGGAAAATTTCTACTTTCATCACCTTCTAGTATAGCGGAAAAAAACCAATTTTCAATTGCTCAAACTGGCTATTTTGTCATACTTCCGGCGATGAAAAAATTATTGCTCCTGCTTGCATTCCTTGTTTCAACGACATTCGCTCAAGACGCTGATGTGGCGCCGATGTCTATCGTTGCAGATGATCAAATTCAACTATTTGAAGAAGATCATATCCAACCAATTATATCAGCCGATGAATTTGTGGGGATCGGTACACGAGCCCTCTTTGATGCTTCTCAAACCAAGAAAATGGCCCCTGTGGAAGGGATGCCCGTTTATTCATGGGAATTTGGAGATGATAGTCGAATGCAGTGGGGAGAAAAGATCACGCATACGTATTCTCATCCTGGGAAATACACAGCAACGCTGTACGTCCGACAAGGAAAGAATCGAGAATCGATTACGCAGGACGTAACTATTTATGATACGAAAGGAATTCTCGTCTCTGAACCGGATTCAGGATATGAGCAAGTTGTGGCCCAAGCCGGTGAACATGGGATTTGGCTTGAAAATATTATCTACGAACGATCAGCGACAGGATTCTCATCAGAGGAAGAATTTATTCGTCGAATACAGGAACATATTGATTTTGTGCAGGAATCGAAACTTATTGTCTTTCACACAAAATCAGTTTCAGGACTGCAGAGTTTTGCGCAGTTTTGGCAGAAATTTTCAGAAGAAAAGAAGTTTGATCTCAAAGACAAACTCTGGGTTCAAATGTCAGACGGATCCATTGATCAAATAGGGAAGCTGGTTCAGCCACTCTTCTCAATTCTAAAACCGAACTTCATTCTCCTCACACGGACAGAGTCTTTTAACCCGATCTTCGAACAAGTCGATTCAGGGGATGTTATTGAGAAACTGAAATCGCGAGGACTCGAATTTCGGATCATCGATCAACGAAGTTCAACGTCTCCATTGCTTGTGTTCTCAAATCTGACAACCTACTTTGTAGCGAACGGAATTTCACAAAACGTTATTTACATCCTTTTGGCAGTGCCTTTTATCGTATTCGTGATTGCGTTCCTCAGACAGTTTGTGGGAATCTCCACGTTCGGGGTTTATGCGCCGTTGATGTTGGCATTGAGTTTCTTGGTGCTGGGATTGCAATTTGGATTCCTAGTCTTCCTTGTGGTGATGATGGTGAGTTATCTAATTCGACTGTTCTTTGAGCGTGTGGAACTGCTCTATATTCCGAAGGTGAGTTTGCTCCTCAGTGTGCTTTCGCTTTCCTTCTTCTTGGTGTTAGGACTCGCGGTGCATTTCAAATCTCCAGTGAACCTCACCTTGGCTATCTTCCCGATGCTCGTGATGGCGACGCTCTCTGAGAAATTTCTCTCAGCGCAGTCTATGGCTGGTATTCGGTCAGCGCTTATTACAGCAGGAGAGACAGTGATTGTGGCGCTTTTGGGATATACGCTTGTGACATGGTCATGGTTAGAAGGAACAATTCTTTCGATGCCAGAGCTGATTCTTTTACCGATTCTAGGAATTATATGGTTGGGACGATTTACTGGTTTGCGATTGACGGAATACTTTAAGTTCCGAACGCTTTTTCACGAAGAAACAAACGAAGAATAAACAATGAATTTTTTTAAACGCGCTAGCAGTATTTTGGGAATAAATGCGAGAAATCTGCATTACATTGCCAAGTACAACACGGCTACCAATAAGAAGTTTGCGGATGATAAGATCTTTACCAAAAACTTTCTCCAGTCTCGTGGGATTGGGGTTGCGAAGTTGTATCAAACGGTTAAAAATTATCGAGAGCTGACACCAGAATTCTTTGCAGCACTTCCGGATTCCTTCGTTATCAAACCCAACCGTGGGTTTGCTGGAGCGGGGATTTTGGTCATTGTGAGCAAGAAAGGGAAGTATTGGATTACGGCTTCCGGAAAGAAACTCGATGAAGAATTTCTATACCGTCATTGTGGAGAAATCGTGGATGGGAAATATTCTATCTCGGGGATTTCAGATAGCGTGATCTTTGAAGAACGACTCGATCCGCATCCGAGTTTCCGAAAATTATCGGACGTGGGGCTGTCGGATGTTCGGATTGTGGCATTCAACAATGTGCCTGTCATGGCGATGCTTCGTGTGCCGACACATGAGTCAGAAGGGAAGGCGAATATGGAGTTGGGAGCGATCGCGCTTGGGATTGATATTGGAACCGGGAAAACGACAGGAGGAGCCTATCATTCACATTTCGTTCGCAAGATGCCCAATGGTCATCGAACAGAAGGATTTCAAATACCATATTGGGATGAAGTTCTTGCCGCTGCGGCAAAGATTCAATCGCTTTCAAAAATTGGATTCGTGGGAGTCGATATTGTGATTGCAAAAACAGGAGTGAAGGTTCTCGAAATCAACGCTCGATCAGGACTCAAGATTCAAATCGCTAACCGTGTTCCGCTAAAACGACGACTCGAAAAAGTAGCCGATTTGAAAGTTCTCACGCCCGAAGATGGAGTAGAAATCGCGAAGACACTCTTCTCGCAAACAGCAAAAGCACAAGAAGAAGAAAAGCCAGGAAAGCCAGTCATAGGGGTGACGGAGATGGTGGTGCTTAATCTTGAAAAACCAGAAACAATTGTTGCTAAAATAGATCTCGCTTCTGAAACTAATAAGATCTCTTCTAAATATTATGCGGGACAAATTCTCGATGTTACGATTCAAAACAAGCGAATAAAATTGCCTGTTGAAAAAGTAGAAATGGAAGGAGTTGATCTTATTTTAGCGGGAAAATTTCTCACCGATTTCTACATCGATCCGAATAAAGTGGCGGATAAAAAAATGCCAGAAATCGTAAAAGCACAACTGGATGCAAAAATGATTAAGAATATCGACGAGAAGATTTGTGAGATTGATGAGCAGATTAAATTGCTTTCCTATATCAATCCTCGAAATCTTGTTGAACAAAAAGCACTATTCCTCGCCAATCCTGAATTCTCACCACGATTCTTTTATAGAGATTGTGATCTGGATTTCGACCAGATGCGACGAGAGCTCAAACGAATTCCAGAAGTGAATCATGTGCTCTATCCGCTTTTTGCACGGAAGGTGGTGGAAATCGAACAGAAGATAAACCTTGTGGAGTCTGTGGGAACAAAAGACTTTGTAGGGGCCTCTCGTGACATGTTTGGGGCTGTTACCGAACGAATCTATAAAGAAGCGCTTCAATTCCTTCAAACGCATAAAGATACCTTCCAAGAAGACACAAGCCCCGAACTGGATACAAAGGCGACGGAGCAAAAACTGAAAGACTTTCTTCGGATTCACAGACTTTCTCACTGGAAGATTAAGATTCTCGAAAATACAGTTGCGGATATTCAGGTGACGAAAAAGCACATCATCTTTATTCGAAAGGGAGCGAAGTTCCGAGAGAATCGACTCAAAGCACTTCTCGTTCATGAAATTGGAACGCACGTGTTCCGATTTGAAAATGGAAAACTCCAACCATTCCGAATCCTCGAACGGGGGACGGCTGGATATTTGCAAACAGAAGAGGGACTGGCTGTGTGGAATCAAAACAAACTCGGGTTTGATCTTGGAGAAAAATTTTTCACTCCAGCGTATCAAATTATTGCGATTTATTTAGCGAAAAAATTCTCGTTTCAAGACCTCTTTCATTATCTCAAAGATACGTATGAGATGAGTGATGAACTCGCGTGGAAGCTCTGTGTGAAGGCAAAAAGGGGACTGAGGGATACCCAGGAAAAGGGCGCGTTCACTAAAGATGCCTTGTATTTTATAGGGCTTATGGAGCTGGATAAATTCATAGAAAAAGGAGGAAATATCGAAGATCTTTATATTGGAAAAATTGCGATAGGGGATTTGAAGCTCGTCGAAAAAATGGAAGATGTTCAACCCGCGAAGTTTTTATTGTAATTTAAAATACGTACTCCTTTGTCATTCCGATTCCCCGATTTCTCGAGGACAGGCTCCGCGGAGGAATCCCTTCTTTTATTTGAGTATGATATCGGTAGGGTTGTTCTTTTTATAACTAAAAAGAACCAAAAAGTTTTGGTGACGAGAAAACTCGCTAACTTTTCATAGCACAAAATTTCCGAGTCCCGCTGACGCTCAAACACTTCCCGTCCCCAAGCCCCCAGAGGATAGCAACCATTACTTCATTTGAAATCCAGAGAACTGAGGATTGGTAAAACTCTCTAATGTTTCATTAATCAGATTCGAAAGCTCTCGTGCAAACGGAGCGAGATTTTCAGATTTCTCAATAGCACGATTGGCTTGTTTACTCGCGAGATGGAGGTTCTCCAGCGCGTACAAGTTCTGTTGAAACTTCAATGCTCGCATTCCATCAGAGAAATGCTCTAAAGCTCTTGAAATAGCACTCGCAGCAACAGCATCTTTATTGTTCCGTACGTGTGTCAGACGTTCAGTCAGCTCCGTAATATCCTGCAAATGCATCTCTGCCATCTCTGGTTTTCCTGCACGAAGGAGCGTAATGAATTGTTCGATTTCGGCTTGGAGCTCTACAAAAATCTTGGTCACCCTGTCTCCATAAACAAGTTTTCGTTGCCGAAATGTCATCATTGCCACTTCTCGCCTTGAAAGAGTCTTGTGTGGTCGATAGAGCTGATCGGGAGGGAAATGAGCAATTTGAAATCGTTTCGCATAGGCAAAGTGTGGTGCAAACCAGCTTTCTTCAGGAATATCCGTCGCGATATTCTTTATTCTTCCAAAGTATGGTGAGAAATTCACTCTTGTAGCACGGAATAAAAAGGCGAGGAACTCAGCTTTACTGGCAAGGGCTTGCGGGCGGAAGTTTGTTTTGTCTTTTGTGGAAATAATCTCTGTTTCAATGGCTCGTTTGATAACCGGTCCATACCAAGCGTTCGGATCAACATCTTCAAAAACCGTGATGCCATCGTTTTCAGGGATTGCAATATCTCCTGCTCTCATCGCAATGACGAGTGCTTCAGCCCGTGACACTTGTCTTTCTGGGAGGAAGTTTCCATCAGGAAATACGTTCATAATGCCGACATCCTTTAGATGTAAAAAAACCTCTCTTTGAGGATCGTCAGGAGAAAGGTCTAGAAAGGCATGCGTCGATAAAGTTGGAAGGAAAATAATGAGGGCAAAAACCAACTTTTTCATCATCTGAGAGTATATTTTGTGTTCAGCTGTTGGTCAAATTTTTTGTACAAAAAAACATTGACGAAGAAGGGCTTTTGAATTGTTTATGATTTCAACTGGTTCCCTTGCTTTATCCCTTTGTTTCTGGTACAATACCCGGATTTAGAAACTCATGAAAAAACTAATTGCATTGGCCGTAACGATATGGAGCATCTTGGGAACGGTCCCTATGGTGAGCGCTTATTCGTATGACGGAGAACCAAGAACCTTTACTATCACTGGATATTACTCACCTTTGCCAAATCAGAATTTGTATCTGACGGGAAGCTATAAAGCAGAAATCAGACTCAATGGTTCCGGTATTGCGGGAGCTGACGGGACGCCGGTGTACCCTGGAATGATTGCTGCTCCACGGTCTTATTCCTTTGGAACGAAGATTAAAATCCCAGGATTGGGAGTGGGAATGGTAAATGATAGAGGGGGCGCGATTGTTGAACAAGGAGAACGAGATCTTGCTCGCCATGATAGACTTGATATTTGGATGGGATATGGAGATGAGGGGCTGCGACGAGCGCTTTCATTTGGAGTGCAACACGTTGATTGTGTGATGTACGACGATGATGCGCCGGTTCAAGTGGGAATGAACTTTTCCGTTCCACCCATGCTCAATGAGATTGTGGACTTTCCTGACCGAAAAAACTTCTCTGAGAATTTTTCAAATGGTTCACGAGGGAATGGGGTAAAGGATCTTCAACGAGCGCTTCGAGACGTAGGATTCTATGAACGAGTGATTCACGGTATTTTTGACGAAGGAGTGGAAGACGCTGTGTATGCCTTTCAAAAGAAAAACTTCATCGTGCGTGATCGAGAGGAAGCAGGTGCTGGAGTGTTCGGTCCTCGGACACGAGCAGAACTCAGTCTGCAAATCTTCGATACTGAAATACAAAAACGAGTGCAAGAAGCATGGGAGAAATTCCAATTCGAAGACGACCTTGAACGAGGAAGAAAGAATGCGTCTGTGTTGAAACTTCAACAAATGCTCGTTCAACAAGAGTTTATGACGGTTACTCCGACAGGATACTTTGGACCAAAAACAGAAGCAGCACTTACCGAATTCCAAATGGCTCACGGTATCATCGCTGGAACAACAGCAACGGGAGCCGGGAAGATGGGGCCATCAACAAGAGAGGTTCTAAACGAAATTCTCGCTCAACAAAAAGAAACCATACTCGCCGAGAAAGCAGACATTCTTGCTTTTGCGAAAATGCAGCAACGATTTGCCGCACTTTCCGGTAATAGTAAAAGTTTGAACACATTATTTACTCAAAGATAAAATGATATCAAAGTCTCTCAATGCAGGATTACATGATCTCCACCACATTCATATGCGGATGGATAAGGAAATCTTGGAAGTATCACTCTTCCAGTTTTTCGCT